>CAPEBR010000006.1:148813-174986 GCA_948602995.1 uncultured Dorea sp. | reverse complement strand
AGTATTGATTTTTCAAGGTTCAACACATCAAAACGGTGTGGGAAGTTTGAGTTATTTATCAAAGCCCTTTTCCCTCGGCGTATTAAAGGCTAGAATGAAAAGGCTCCTTCAGGGGAGGACAGAGGCGGCGAAGATCATTTCCGGTGCCTTGACTATAGACAAGAGTACTTGTAAAGTCTACAAACGAGGAGAGGAAATCAGGCTTAGTAAATTAGAATATCGCCTGCTTTTGTATCTGGCTGAAAATAAGAACCACATTCTTTCCAAAGAACAGATCTTAGAAAAAATATGGGACAGTGACGGGAAATATGTGGATCACAATACAGTGTCTGTAAATATCAGCAGGCTTCGTACCAAAATAGAAGATAATGCATCATATCCTGTATGGATAAAAACCATCCACGGAGTCGGATATATCTGGAAGGAATAAGGTTATGTGGCTTACGATAATTTTAGCGGTACTTTTGTGCCTGACTGCAGGTAACAGTATTTATCAGAAGAGAAGGACATACCGTATGATTGACTGTCTGCTGGACAGCGTATTAAGCCAGGAACCAGTGGCATATTCTGATGTGGAGGAAGGAGAATATTCTGCCTTGATCAGTAAGATCATGCAGATACAGGAAGTTCTTGGAAACCATGCCAAAGATGCCGAAAAGGAGAAGGAACAGGTGAAAAGTCTGGTGTCCAATATGTCTCATCAGCTAAAAACTCCACTTGCAAACCTTTCACTTTACGCAGAGATTCTTGAAGAAGAAGGGATTTCGCAGGAACGAAGAGCAGAATTTGCGGATAAAATGAACAGACAGGTGGAAAGGCTTAACTGGATTGTGGGCTCTCTGTCTAAAATGGCGAAACTGGAACAGAATATTGACGGATTTGAAGTAAACAATACAAATATCAGGCAGACAATCCTGGACGCAGTGGATGCAGTTTATGAAAAACTGGAGAAAAAAGAAATCAGATTTATTATGGAGCCGTTTGAGGACAGGCAGTTATATCATAACCGGAAGTGGACGGCAGAGGTGTTTGTCAACCTATTGGAAAATGCCGTCAAATACACGGGGAAAGGCGGTTCGATTTCCATTCGTGTCTGGCCGTATGAGATATATACGGAAATTCAGATTGCGGATAACGGAAATGGAATCCCGCAGGAGGAGCTGACAGATATTTTTCAGCGGTTTTACAGAAGTCCGGAGGTGGAGAATGTGGAAGGATCCGGTATCGGTCTGTATCTGTCGAACCTGATACTGGAAAAGGAGAAGGGGTATATCACGGTTGTTTCTGAATATGGGAAGGGAAGTTGTTTCTCTGTGTTCTTACAAAACTGTAAGTTGAAAAAAGACTGAAAACCCTTGTATTTACGGCATTTTCGTACTATCACAGATCAGATTTACAACACTTTTACAACAGTATTAAAAAAGAGTCTTGATATGGTAAACAATCTTACAACTAAATACACTCGGACATTAAGATAAGTCCCACAGTTACCATAAAAGTGATTGTGAGGCTTATTTTAGTGCCTGAAAACAGAAGAAAAGGTAAGGGGCAGGGAAATCCACACCTTCCACCCCGGAATGCCTGTATGAGCCGTACAGCGCGTTTTAAGCCTAAGATATAGGGTATCAAGGCACTAGACATAAAATACGAATTTCAAGAACAAAAAAATAAGGAGGTCATGCAAGATGACAGAGACAAGTACAAACAAAACAAACGTAACAACAGGAACAAAGGAAACAGAGACATCAGAAGCAAAAGCAACAGAGACAAAGACAGAAACCATGACAGAGACAACAGAAACAAAGTCAAAGGGAACAAAGAACAGAAAGAAGATTAATTTCTTCAATGAGAAAAAATGGATCATGGCTTACTGGTACAAGAGATGCCGGAAAGCACAGTTCACGGAAAAGTACTTATGGGAATTGTGGCAGAAATGGTGGGGCAATGATTTCACCAGTAAATCAGACGAGAGATTCAAAGAACTTCTTCCGTGGATCAAAGAAATAAAAAATACCATGACAAAAGATGAAATCAAACAGAAGAGACGTGACCATGCAGACAGGCAGAAGATGCCCCAGTATATCAAAAGGCTGGCTGCAAAGAAAGGATATTACGTAAAGAAATGCAGCACAAGGAATCATCCTCTTAAGGTCAGCGGATATGCAGTCTTTAAGAATGAGAATGACAAAAAGCCGGTATACGGAAAGAAATTCACGCTTACGGCGAAAGAAGTAATCGAATATCTGGAAGCAAAGGAGAATAAGTAAATGATATTTAAAGCGGAACTGATCAGAAGAGTATGGGAAAAGGTAAACGTAGGAAAAGAAGGATACAAGGCAAGAACGAAACTTGATGACATTGAGCTTATCATCAACACTTTTCTTGAAGAAATGTCACAGTGCATGATTGATGGGGAAGATATTAACATGAGAGGATTCGGCAGTTTTGTATCAAATATACGCAAGGGAAGGAAAGCATATGACGTGTATAACAGTCAGAAAATACAGCTTCCGGACAGAAGGGTGATCAAATTCAATATCGCAAAGAACATTGATAAATATGTCAGAGGGGAAAGGAAGATTGAGAGAATTGAGAAATAACCATTTCAGCCAGGAAAGAATGTGGGGAGTTGTCACAAAATACAACAAAGAACGTGGATTCGGATTTATTAAGTCCAGGGTAGACGGACAGAGCTATTTTGTTCATGTGTCACAGATACAGGACAGAACACTTGAACGTGGATATTTAGTGGAATTTGGTGTAGGTATCAGCAGGAAAACAGAAAAAGAAGAAGCAAAGAATGTAATTGTGATTGAGGCTCCTGCACATAAGAGCATAAGAAAACCAGATAATTTCAGAGGAGAAAAAGGGCAGAAGAGATAAGGGGTATGACAAAATTTTGTCACCCCTTAAAATTTTTGGGTGTGGATTTGTATTTAATGGAGAAAAGAAGGATATAGGTGTAGTGAACTTCACCATCCCTACTCAGGAGGTAGTGGTTAAAAATGACACCACCTATTTGATGAAAAGAAGAAATAAAGAGTAAATAATGAATAATTATTTCGTTAAAACGAAATATAGACTGATTCAAGGAAGGTATTGATTTTATTGACTTCAAACAAGGTATCCTTGCAACGGATACGTCAGAATTTC
The DNA here is from genome assembly GCA_948602995.1 of uncultured Dorea sp. Taxonomy (GTDB): domain Bacteria; phylum Bacillota; class Clostridia; order Lachnospirales; family Lachnospiraceae; genus CAPEBR01. The sequence continues at coordinate 171,833 of CAPEBR010000006.1, read as the reverse complement.
AACGTGTGGGCGAGAGCCACACGTTAGAATTATTGCGGGAATTAGGATATGCAAAGCAGTCCATCACGCAGACAGAACACATCTACCTGTTATCAGAGCGCGGATATATAGAAATGCACATATGTGGCATCTCAAAATGGAAACTCCTATTTGGTATAAAGAGAAATATAAAAGCAGAATATTTTATTTAGTAGTAATGAATCAATAACAAATCAATAACAAGATGAAGGGACAGAACATGAGAAAAGGATATTACAAGTATAATTTAGAGGAGTAAGTGATATAGAAATAAATACAAAACAGAAAGATATATAGAAGGAAATAACTACGAAAAAGTAAATTTCAATTTATCCCCGTTAGGGGGTAAAATGGATCTCTTTTAGTAAATGGATCTCCTTTAGTAGTAGTATCAAAATGGGCAAATGATTGCCCATTTGTCCTAGGAGAAAATAGAAAAAAGGGCAAATGATTGCCCAAAACGAAACTTAGGATGATTTTATTTTAAGAAAGGATAATGATTTATGTATAACAAAAATATTAAACCAATTTACAACTATGATTTACAGGAATGCAACATATTATTTAAGAAAGGTATTCATCCTATTGGTTGCGGCATAGGTGACAGGGATGGACGTGTGTATCATGTTTTTATGGCAGACAGAAGATATTTTGATGCTGTGAAATTAATCCAATATGAAAAGGCTGAAAAATAATAAAGAAATTAATTTGATTTATGTGAAAGGACATTATTTATATGAAATTATTTTTGGACAAACAATTAAATACAAATGATAAAGAAACATCTATATTAGCAATACTCAATGGAATGTATAGTAATAAATATAACCATCTTAGTACATCTGTCAGTCTGATAGGGTATGAAATGACAGGCAAGTTTTTGAAAACATCAAATAAAAGGGAACGTACTATAATTGATGGAATTAAAAGTGCTATACAGTCACTTATAGTAAAAGGGATTATAGAGGTTCTGAATCAGAATAATGATAATTACATTTTCGCTGGTAAAGGATTAGAGGTAAATTCCGATAAGAAAAAGTTTGTTGTTTTGGAGCAATGGGAAATGCAGAAAATATTTGAAAGGGCAAACAAACCTTTTAATGTGTTCTCATTTTTCTGTTCTCTGATTGGAACGGTTAATAATCAAACTAGAGAATGGCATATGTCACAGGATGAAATGGTAACGCTATGGGGATATGGGAAAGAGACTATTAATGATTACCTGGAACAATTAGAGAAAATGCAGCTTATTTATGTATACAGGCATAAAAAGCGTAGGGCGAATGGTACATATTACAAGCTGAACAATTCTTATGGCAGATATTGTGATAAAGATGCTATTATTGCTGAAGCACAGAAATATTCCGATACAGTGGAATGCGAAGATTTCGTTGAGAAATTTGACAGAAGGGCAATCAAGCTAAGATACAATGCCTATTGTGAGGGCGCAAAGAAATATATCAATAATTTTGATGCAAAAGTTGATTTGTACAGACAGTGTATCGCATACAATAAATCTTTGAAATATAAACCGGTTGAGGGAGTTTATGAGGGTGAATATAAACAGGGCGAATTATTGGATTTATCTGTATTTCCTGATGAGGTGAGGAATGAGGCTGATGATAATTGGGGAGAACCTAATTCAATGGAGAATGACTATACGATAGAGGAAATACTGGATATGCCTGCAAAAGCTGACATTGAATCTCATGGTGAAGGATATCATGAGTTTTTTTTGCATTACTGGGAATGATTTGGGGCTTGCAGATATAGATGATCTATATTGAAAAATAAGTGGTACACAATTTTGTACTACCCTCTGACTGGCTTTGAAGTATACGCTTTATCAACGATTAGCCCAAGTGGGAGTTGGTAACAGGTGATTTCAAAGAACCTGTTTTAGAAAGTAGTTTGCTTACAGGGTGTGGATTTAAAAAAGTAGAAAAGTGTTGTCCACCATGGACAATGAAATCAAAATTGGATTGGTTGTGACATTGTGACACAACGTTTTGCCGTAGTTTCGTGGGACGGTAGTTTCTCGCGGGGAACTGGTGTGTACCTGTAGGTACGGTTGTTATTAAGTTTTGAACCATCTTGCTCTAAAAGCAATGTGATAAAATTAATCTATTTGCACACAAGTGGTCGAAAATCAGTGTTTCCAAAATTGGAAGCGTCATTATCACGATTACGCAGAAATGAGAAATCGTCATTGGAATAAAATAAAACAGAATATTGGAATAGATCAGAGCGTCCGTTACAGGATGCTTATTTGCGATTTCGGTTTGAACCGAATGCTATAAATTATCATAGGAAAGGAAGTATTAGAAACAAAAATGGGTAGTAAGAAAAAGATAGAACAGAGAAGAGAATTTAAGGAATATCTGTCAATTGAGGACAAAAGGGTATTGGATGTCAAGATGGCAGGAATTGAACCGATTGCAAAAGATGAAATATTTGTGTTGGCAAATGGAACAAATAATTACTGGATTTCTAATTATGGAAGACTGGTAAATAATTTACGCTCCGATTTTCATTTGCACAAAACAGGGTGGGTTCATTTTACGCTTTTTGGAATGAAGGGAGAAAGAATAGAGAGATATTCAGACAAGATCGTAGCAGAACATTTTCTTGAAAATCTTCAAGGGTATAAAAAGGTATGGCATATTGACAGAAATAAAGATAACTGTTTTTACAGGAACCTTGTATGGGTAAATGAAGAAGAATATATGGAATTGGAACGTGGTACACTGCTAGTTGAGGATTTGGGAAGACAGCAGCAGTATGTGCCATACATAACATTAAAATCAAACAGGGCATATCAGATTTGGAATGGAATATATATCCGCTGTTATGTGGATAAAAGGGTATATGACGGCTCATTTATGTGTGATTTGTGGAAAAAGAATAAAGACGCATTTGCCGAATGGTGGAATACGGAATATTATGAGTGTATCGGAGAATCAATGGCAGTTGATAAAGATTTACTATATCCTGGAAACAAAGAGTATGCCCCTGATAAGTGCTGCATAATTCCACAGACATTAAATACCATGCTGTCGAACTGCAAAAAACACAGAATGAAAAAATGGAAGACGGCAGATCTTCCATTGGGTGTCAGATTTGACAGAAAGATGGAAATGTATTATGGTTCAATCAAGCCATTTGGACATGATGAGGTTATTCAACTATCTTATTGTGATACTCCGGAACAGGCATTTGAGGAATATAAAAAGCATAAACAGGCAGATATACTGATAATGGCAGATAAATATAAGAGCAGGATTCCACAAAAAATTTATGATGCATTATTAAGAGTTGAAGTAAAACCGTATTAAGTAGTATGGATAAAAAGGGCATATCGGATGTAAAAGTCTGATGTGCCCTATTTTTTACGATTTTTCAGAGGGTATGGGTTGGGTATAAGGGAACTTGGATTTTTCTGATGTAAATACAGCCCCCCTATTGCTACGCTTCATTTGCTATTAGAAAATTGAGAGATATTGTTCTTTCTAAAAAGATATCCCCAATTTTGGGGAGATGTTTTTGGAAGGTGGAATGCTTGATAAATAATGAAAATAGTGCACAAATATAAGAAGATAAAATTGTGCTAATTGCTGAAAATAAAAAGATTATAAGAAATTTGTTAGTAAATGAGGTCAAACTTGTTATATCTATATATACAAAATTTTAAGGAGGGTTTCATATGAGTAAATTATCAGCAGAAAAAAATCAAATGGTGGTTGAAGAAATCAAAAACATCTTAAAGAAGAGAAACAAAGAGATCATTGACGAAGTAAAAGAAAAGTATCAGGATGCTACACTAAATCAGATTAGTGGAATTTTGTCAGAAATGAACAGAAAAGGGATTGTTCACTGTTCAGACGGTTATTGCTATTTGAGGTAAGGAAGTAATAAAAAGGACTTAATCAAGATAAAAAGGACTTAATCAAGATAAAAAGGTCTTGGTCAAGTCCCTTTTTAGTTTACCTCTTGGATGGCTTGTGTTGTGAAAATGCAATAATTACACTGGAAGCATAATTCCTGGTCATATGAATCTGTACCCCATTGACAAGAGTAATAGTATTACTGTGTATGTCGCGTATTTTGTTTAATGGAACAATCCGGTTCTGTGCACATCTGATAAAACCATAGGGAGACAGAATCTTAAGCTCATTTGACAGCGATCCGTACTTATGGTAAATTTCGTGCTCAGTATGGACATCTATATTGTGCCGGTTGATTTCCATGTAGTAAATATCATAGATGTTTATTTGCGATACGGATGTTTTTGTCTTGCAGATGTAAGTCTGATGCATATCACGGTAGAGTTGCAGAGCCTGTTCTAAGCCCGATATACCGTACTGATTCATGAAAGATGTGATGTTGTCCTGTAGAGTGGTGTTTGATGAAAGCTCTTGTATCCAGTTCATGGTGTTTTGTCCTTTGTATTTTATTTTGGTCTTCTAATTATTAAGACACATTTAGATGAAAAAACTTACGTGAATATGGGGATTTTGAGGTGGGGAGTGTTCTGAATATCTTCATATGCTGTGAGTGGTGCGTGTTGTGTTGTGCCGGGAAATGTCGGTCATTGTCGAAGGGTGGGAAGAAAAGGTATAATAATACAAAATTCGATGTTGAGAATTGAAAATATATTTGAATTATTTTTGAAGGAGATTTTATATGTCAAGAGTAGTAAGGGAATATAAAATACTTGTTTCGTGTCCGTCAGACATAAAAAAAGAGAAAAATCTTATTAAAAAAGAAATAGAAGATTTTAATAGAATTAATAGCTATGAAAACAATATTATTTTTAGGTTTGAAGATTGGAAAATAGGTACATATTCTAGTATGGGAAGATCGTCACAAGAAGAAATTAATTGGCAGCTTGTAGATGAATGTGATATGGCGGTTGCAATATTTTGGAATAAAGTAGGAACGGAGACGAAAAATGAGATATCAGGTACAATAGAAGAAATTGAAAGATTACTAGAGTTAAATAAGCAAATCTTTCTCTTTTTTTCATTAAGAAAAACTGAAAGTAGTAAACTAGATACAGATCAATTAGATAAACTTCGAATAATAAAGAAAAAATATCAAGGTACTAGTTTATATAAAGAATATAACACATTAGAAAAATTCAAAGAACTTTTCCATAGGGAATTAAACCTATATGTTCAGAAAAACAGAAGAAAATTTCAAATAGAATCATCAGCAATGAAAACATTTAGTTCTATAACTATCAGTAGAACAAGTCTTCAAGAAAAGGTAAATCAAGCCAAAAAAAGTATATTTATATCAGGTGCATCTTTGGTCACAACAATTTCAACATCTTTTACAAATTGTATTGATAATGGAATAGATGTACGTTTGTTGATGACGAAGGAGGATGAGAATTTAGTTAATGAATGTTCTAAATTATCATATGCAAATAAAGATGAATTATTATCTCATATACAAATGACAAAGAAACACTTTTATGAGATTGATTTGCCTGATTTACTTCAAGTACGGTGTATTAATGCAGTAATGCCATTGTCATTGGTTGGAATAGATGTAAATGAGTCCTATGGAAAGATTTATGTTCAACAATATCTTTATAAACAAGATCCGGCACTGTGTCCATATTATGTGTGTCATTTTGGTGAAAAATGGTATGATACGTATAAAAAACAAATTGATAAATTATGGAAAGATAGGGAAAAAATTGATTTTAGCAATTGCAAAAAAATAAGGAATTAGATAATAAACTTTCCTCAAAAAGAAAACAATCCTACAACCTCTGTTCACCTTCACATTCCACATACTGGCATATCTCTTCAATACGGCAATTAAGGATTCTGCACAGATCATTGAGCGTAGTTGTGTTCAATGGTCTGATTTTACGTAATTTATCAAGGGTGGAACCATATCTCCAGTTATAATACTTGGTCATCTTCACACTCCACATACCTGCAGATGTCACCAATCTCGCAATGCAGAATACGGCAAAGGTCATTTACAGTTTTCATGGAAATATCTTTGCCGTGTTTCAGTCTGTGCAGAGTACTATGGGACATATGGTGTTTTGTTGTCAGTGTATACCAGTTTTCGTCTGAATTTTCTAATGTTTTCCAAAATGGAGAATAGTCTATCATATCTTATCAACCCTCTTTACATTCAATAGAATAAATGGTATTCTTTTAATTGAATATCTTCGTAATTACGAATATATAAAAGATGTATATAGTATTTGAGGATTGAAGGAGAATATGATATCCATCATAAAAGAGATCATCATGAAAAACAACTTTGCAAGGAATCTGAAATATTACCGGAAACTGAATCATATATCCCAGGATGAATTAGCTGAAATGTTGGGAGTTACACATCAGGCAATATCCCTGTATGAGAGTGGAAAGAGGACATGTACGTTTGATGTTCTGATTGAACTTGGGGAATTGTTTGGTATTAGCATTGATGAACTGATTATAGAAGATCATGAAAAGTGAAGATGGTAAGTGAAACGATGATATCTTTGAAATTGTATAAGAATGTGTGTTAAGGATTAAAACTATAAGCAGCTTACAAGGGAGTGTCTAAAAAAAGGCATCCCCTAGGATATTAAGATTTTTGACATCTGAATTAAATATCTCATCGAAACTAATATTCGCCAGAGAGGTATTGGTAATCCTAATCCTGTTAAATTAGGTAAATGCCTAAAGGAATTAGATAGAATTTTAGATTTTAAATCAGGCAACAACCAATATAGTGCTTCGGAAAAGTTTTCCGTTCCAACAACTCAATCAGATTATTATGAAGGTCTTGGACATTGATGAAAGAACTGCACGTAACTACAAAAAACTCACAGAATTGGTTCCTGAGTTACAAGATTGGGTTGAAACGGGTATTCTTGCACCCACTACTGCCATTGCACTTATTAAATATATGTCTCCTAGTGAACAAGAAGATTTTGTAAAATCAATAGCTGTGCCAAAATGTCACTGCCTAAGTTGTTCGGTAATCATTTAAAAACTGGGTTGAGGTGTGAGAGGAACACATTCACCCTGCCTGTAAACAAAATAGTTTCTCCAAAATGTTTAGTACCCCCTACTCCCATTTACTCCCACCCACCCCCATGATAGCACAAAATTGCCAAAAATTACCCTTATTTTTCATCGTACACCCATACCCTTACAAGTTTACACCCATACCAATACAAGCCAAAACAGCCCCCAAAAACGCGCCTAAAGTCCTAAGATATACAGTAACATGAGTATCCTGCCAGTAGCCCTTGACAGACTGTATTATCAATCTGCCCGGGCTTTCTGTTTTGCGTCACAATTTATTGATCGTAATTATCAGACTGCTGCCGTCATAGTATCATTCAATGAGTGTGTCAACCCTGTACAGAATATCATCAACGCTATTCGTATCCGGGTTATATATGAATACGCTCTGTACATAATCACCGGGCGAAAACTTCTCTGAATCGTAATGCCTGTAGTATTCGCAATCATCCGTTCCGTTTCCCTCTGAATCTGATACAGTGCCATTAGATACCTCAATAATGATCTTGCCGTTTCTGTTTTCAAGTATGGGTGTCAGTGCGTCAAAGTCCTTTTGTGTCAGCGTGTAATACAATTGCGTCTTTCCGTTCTGAATGTTTTCAGCTTCCAGGTAGTAGCCGATTCCGTCCGCTGTATAAAGCTGTAATCCGCTTGCGGTTCCATTGTAGCCGGTCACTGTATCCAGGTTGATCATGTTTAAATGAGTGTTGCTTATCGCTCCGCTGACTATCTTACTTGCCTTCACTGCCTCACCTGTTACCGTGCTACCATGTCCAACTAATGATATTGTAGCTATTCCAATCAATGCGCTTACTATCCTTCTTTTCATGTCTACCATCCTCTTTACTTTTCATATATTGTGAGGGTGCAACCCAATAAGCTACACCCTTGTTACCTCTATGCCTGTAATCTCTGTCTTCCCTCTGTCTCAACCTCTGTAGAGCCGTAGTAATTACGAATATCGTTCATTGACAGTTTCTTGCGGCTTTTCTTTCTGAAGGTTTCTGAATGCCAGTACCAACATTTTTTCTGTCCGGCGAACTTAAAGCCCATTTCTTTTAATTTCTTGCGGTACTGGTAAGTGTTTCCGCTGATCCATATCCAGTTACCTATGATTTCAATTGTGATGTCAGAGAAGTATATGACTTTCTGAAGCATTTCCCTTAAAAGCTCGTCTTCTTTAAAGTCATATTTCATATTGTCATATGATGTACTGTTATCTGATTTACTGCCTTCCGTGTTTCCGTTGCTATCCTTCTTCTGTCTTGCGTGCTTGTCTTTCAGTACTTTGAATAGTCTTTCATATTCAATATTGATATCCTGTGTTACTTCTGTACTTCCGTTTGTGTTATCAGGATGATATTTTCTGATAAGTTTCTTATACTGTTTTCTTAATTCGTCCAGAGTCTGAACGTCTTTGAAATATGTCTTGTATCCTTTCATGTCCTCAGCCCCCATAAATAAAAAGAGTGTAAAGCCCTTGACAATTCAATAGACCTTACACCCTTTAGTGATATTTATGTAGTTGTTATGAGATTTTCTGTAGCTTTTCGCTGTGGTTCGTCACAACTTTTTTAAGAATCTCAATATCGGCTTGCATTGCCTGTATTTCGGGAACAGCTTTTTCGTAGCGTTTTGCTGCTGGTACATAGTTTTCTGCTAACAGTTGGATGTTCTTATCAGTAATATTTTCAAGATGTAGCTTGATGTCTCTGATATCATCTTTTAAAGGCTGTAATTCTGACTTAAATTTAGAATCCAGTTTCACGTCCAGTAACTGAGAGATTGCTAATAAATCTTCATTTGTCAATGCCATTCTATATCACTCCCTTTTTCCGTAATATAACCATATGTCTGTTATGCTAATTTCTCTAGCTTTTCGCTGTGCTCTGCTATAACCTTTTTCATAAGCTCAATGTCGGCAAAAGCGGCATCCATCTTTTCAGCATAATTTTTATATCGGTCATATGTATCAGTGTAACATGATTCAATTGTTTGTAATCGTGGTAAAATTACATTTTCTTGATACAGTTTTATCTGATGAACTTCATCTTTTGTACTCCGCAAGCCATTTTTCAATGGTTCTAATTCAGCTTTTAGTTTAATATCCAGTAGCTGAGAGATTGCTAGTAAATCCTCATTTGTCAATGCCATTCTATATCACTCCCTTTTCCGTGATTTGTTCCGTTGTTTCTATAGTGTCTATTATATCACGTATGGGGTGTAAAGTCTATTCAATTGTCAAGGTGCTTTTGTTTTGGTATCTGAGATAATTGTACACTAAAATATGTACTCTGTAAATTGGCAAAGTACACAAAAACATGTACATAAAACTATAAAAAGTACACAAAAACGTATACGAAATCTTGAAAAAAATAGAAATATATGATATAATGCAAAAAAAATTAATATATGGAGGTGTAATATATGTTCGCAAATACGATAAAAGAAATATTAGAAGATTATAAAAAAGAGGGGAAGAGCCTTACACAAAATGATCTTGCTAATGTTTTGGGAATGACAAAACAAAGTTTTTCAAATAAAATGCAAAGAGATACCTTTACGGCAGAAGATGTAGTAAAAATAGCAGAATTTTTGAATATGAAGGCAATTTTAAAAGGTGATAACGAATATATAATAAAATAGTATTAAAACAATAAGAAAGCGTGAATAAAAATAGCTTTCTTTTTTTGTATTTAAAAACAAGTACACAAAAACATGTACACAATACACAAATAAAAGTACATATATTTGTGTATTGTGTCAATAGACAAAGTACATATAAACATGTACAATATACTCACAAGGTCAAACAAAACAGACCTAAACAGCAAGGTTGGAATTGCTCAGAGTTTCCCAACAGCGACCGTAAGCGGCTAAAGACTTCCGGGGTGAAAATCCGATATAGGCTAATCACTTGAAACAAGAGTGTAGCTTCAAAGCAAATTAGCCTTTTGTGGTAACTGATTCCACATATAAAGCAACCGGGCAGCTCGAAAAGCTCCCATAAACTTAAAGCAATATACATGTGAGAAGTAGCCACTGAGCGCGAAACAATAGCCATGAAGATTCTTTAGGGGTTGCCACTAAAATAAGAAAAGGAAGGTAAGAAGATATGTGTATAACAAAAAATCAACTAGAATCCAAAGTAGAGGAGCTAAGAGGCCTTAGGACTATGAAAGAAGAGCTTGAAAACGAACTGAAAGCGGTTGAACGTGAAATTATTTCCTACATGGTAGAAAACAACCTTGATACAGAATTCACGGACACGGCAAAAGTTACATACAAGTTACAGAGCCGGGCGAACCTTGACAAGGACAAGCTTAAAGAGGTTTTAGGGGATGATCTGAAACCGTTTGAGAAGATTACAAGCTTCGGTGTCTTAAGAATCAAATAAGTCGTTAGAGCGACTATAAAAAGGGCTTTAGGCTCTAAGCGTTCCCACTCTTTAAGGGTGGGAGGTAGCCAAAAGAAAGGAGATGTAACCATGAAAAAACAGACATTACAGTTTGCTACCATTACAGAAAATGGAGTTGTCACAAAGATAGGAAGGTCGGCAATCTTACAGCCGAAGACAGATTTCAAGGGCGGTTCCATTAAGTGGTATGAGGACAAGCTTAAGAAAGTCGGCAAGTAGTATGTACATAGGGTGGATGGTTCTTTATATACAGGGTTCGATTCCCTGTACACCCATTTTTCAATAGGCCATTGAAAATAAGCAACTTATCAATACATGGGATTCAGTAAAGGAGTTGGAATAATGGAAAAAGACCTTACATTGTTACAACCATATTGTGAGAACGATATGAGGAAACTGAAAAAGATGTCAAAGTCAATCTTTATGAGGTTTAACGAGCCATTGACAGGGGCTGACTATGATGATTTCTATTCCCTTGCAAATCTCACCCTATGGCAGGCGTACAATGCTTACAACCCGGATGCAGGGGTTAGCTTTGAGGGATTTCTGTACTCATGCTTACAAAAGAAATTCAAATCGGAACTGACAAACAGACACAGGCAGAAAAGGGTTCTGAATCAGTTAGCCGTATCACTGGATGCAGCAATTGAGGATGAAGACAAATGTAGTCTGATGGATATAATACCTTCTGATTTTGACACATTCGAAGAGATGATTGAACGACAGGAAAGGGACAGATTTAAGGGGAAAATACAGATTTATCTTTCAAAACTGTCAAGTCAGCAGATTTCTATATTAAATTTTCTGATGGATGGATTCAAGGCGGTGGAAATCCGGGAAATACTGAATATTTCGGAAAAACAGTATGCGGATGATTTACAGATCGTGAGATGCTATGAAAACGTAAAGATTTTATTTTAGGGAGGAAAAAACAATGGCAAAAAAGATTCGAAAACAGACTTATTCTTTAGGGCAGTACCTTAAAGCTATGGAAAAAGAAGTAATCCGCACAGACCAGGATTGTCAGAGACTTTCCGGCCAGTGGAATGCAAACATGATAAATGAGCTTCTTTACACTGTTCTGACAGATGGTTATATTCCACCGATTATTTTGGGAGAGGAAACAAGCTCCGGAATCACGAGATCATGGATAATTGACGGTCTTCAGCGTTCCAGTTCCCTTGCATTATTCCGGTATGGAAATAAAGCGATTACACGGAAGTTAGATGAATACATGGTTCCCTATCAGCGGAAAGTACTGGATGAAGCCGGAAACATAAAAAGAGACGCACAGGGAGAGATCGTATGGGAAACTGCGGAATGTGATATTCGCGGAAAAACCTATGGCAAGCTGCCGGAAGAATTACAGGATATGTTCAACGAATATCAGTTGGAAACCGCAATTCACCAGGACTGCGATATAACTCAGATTTCTAAACTTGTTCGGAAATACAATAATCATCAAGGAATGAGTGTGAATCAAAAAGCATTCACATACGCTGACAATTTCGCAACAGATATTAGACAGATAACGCAGAATCGTTTCTTCCTGGATGTATATACCTGTACAGGAAAAGGAAAAATCAATGGGACACCTGAGAGAGTTGTAATGGATATGGTTCTTCTCTGTAATTATCCGGAAAATTTCAAAAAAGATGCAAAGAAAGGGTTCTCGTGGCTGAATGAAAATGCAACCCTACAGGATTTTGAAACGGTCGATAACCTTCTTACAAGAATGGCTTTATTGAACATTACCCCAGGGGCTAGAGAGCTATTCAACTCCAAACATGCACATATTTTTGTAGCATTATTCAAGACATTTGCAGAGCTTGGAAAACCGGATGATGACTTTGGAAGATTTCTTGAATGGTTCATCAATACTGGAAATAACGTAATGATTGACGGAAAATCATGGAATTCACTGAATGAAGGGCTTGTGTCCACACGAGATGCAAATGTTGTACGTGGAAAGTTGGATTTTTTGGTATCGCTGATGAACCTGTATTTCGAAAAGGACAGGATAGCTGCATAGAGGAAAATTGGGGTGTCCTGCAAATGGACATCCCAATATGGAAGAAAAGGAGAAAACGTCATGTTTACGATATCAAATATTCTTTTAGATGTAGATAAAGGAATTTTAACAAATAACTTGAATGAAGATTATTTTTCATACAGAATTGTTTATTTTGTGAATTCTGTAGGTGGAAAAGAGAAGCATTATATAGACACACGGTATGACGGGTTTTGTCAAGCATTAAAAAATATCATCCGTGGGAATTTGACAACAACAAATACTGTTGTAATTGCGGCTATAATTATTAGGAAAAATGGGAAAAATATTTCCTTGCTTAGCAGATCATATGGATTCAGTTTGGATGGATATTTTCAAAAGATTTGTGAAGAAAAAGTAGAAAATATCAATAGCAATTATGGAAGGAGAGTGGCGCAATGGTGTTAGGTTATACACCAAAGATTAGAAGCCCTTAAGGGATTGTGGTAAACAGAAATAATGAGTTAAGTATTTTATGATTAGGTGAGATGGGCTTTGTTAGGTTAAGATACGTCTTGCTGAGTCAAGTTATGCTATGTTAGGCTAAGGTAGGCATTTTATGCTATGATGGGCTTAGATGTGTTCTGCTACGCTAAGTTGGGTTAGGCTTAGATTAGGTATGCTAAGTTAAGCACATAATCACATGTGGTGGTTGGAAAATCTGACCGTTGCATGTGATTAAAATCTTGTGGGGATGAAGAAATTCATTCCCATTCTTTAGTTTGGATTGTTTCATATATGGGAATCTGTTATACTATAAACAGGATGTAAGGAAGGGAGTGAAGCCTGTGGATACGCATGATATAGTATTGGACTTTTCAAGACAAGTGAAGGATATATTAGGTGACAAGCTATCCAAGGTTATTTTATATGGTTCTTATGCAAGGGGAGATTACAGGGAAAATTCGGATATTGATATTATGGTTTTGACTACGCTGACAGATAATCAGATTATGCAGATTAAAACAGATATATATGACCTTGCATTTGATTTTCAAATGGAATATGGTGTCGATATAAGTGTGCTTATAAAGAATGAAGAACATTTTAATTACTGGTTGGGGGCACTGCCTTTTTATGATAACGTTCAAAAGGAAGGGGTTATTTTAAATGGATAACAGGCAAACTGAATTAAGTAATTACCGACTTCATCAGGCAGAGGAAAGTTTAAAGGTATCCAGGTACTGTTACGATAATGAATTTTACAAGGATTCAATAAACCGTTCCTATTATTCAGCGTTTTACTCTGTTAAAGCAGTGCTTGCGCTTACTTCTGTTGATTTTAAACGTCATAAGGATGTTATAGGGCATTTTAATAAGGAATATGTTGCAACAGGGATTTTTCCTAAAATAATAGGAAGAAAACTAGGCATCCTTAAGCAGATTAGGGAAGACAGTGATTACGATGATTTTTATATCGCTTCTAAAGAAGAAGCACATGAGCAAATAGAAACAGCGAAGTTGGTTTTGGAAAAAATAAAAGAATATTTAAAGTTAAATTAATAACCCTCAAAAGCACCAGCGGAAAGAATAAGACATCTTTCTATGGTGCTTCTTTTCTGCCCTGTCTCTCACGGATTTCCTCAGATGCCTTTTCAAGATAAATCTGCTGCCACTTCTGACGGATAATTTCCTCTTTTAGTTTCCGTGTACGTTTGTCAATATATCTGTCTAGCCACCCCATAATTGAGGACGGTATAAACTCTTTAGGAACCTTCTGAATGATGGAAAATAATATGTCCTCTGATTTACTATGGAATTTGCGGAAAAATTTATGTGTTTTGTTTTCCGGTCTGATTTCTATGTTCATGTGATCAACTCCGTTAGATAATTTCAATCTAATTATATAGGAAGTAAAACCATATGACAATGGAGAAGATGTAATTAAATAAAGTTGTAAAAGAAATCAGGTGTTAAGCTAGGCAGACCACAAACAACATCTGAGTTATCAAGATTATCCAGTATCAGCAGATCAACACTATATAAATATTTAAAGTTGTTAGAGGAAGGGGAAACGCATTGAGAAGACAATTAACACAAAAGGATAAGAAGGAAATAGGAACAGAATGCTGTAATTGTGGTTCTACAAAAGAATTGGAATATCATCATATAATTCCAATTAGTTTAGGTGGAAATGATATAAATTCAAATATGGTTTGTTTATGTTATCCATGTCATCAAAAAATACATTATGGTGAAAGTAAGCATGGATTACATAGTACCATAATAAAAAAGGGATTGAAAATGCAAGGGCAAAGGGTAAACAGATTGGAAGAAAGAAAACTACAGAAGAATCAATACCGCAATCCTTTTTCAGATACTACCCTCAATTTGTAAAGGGGAATATTAATCTTTCTGAATTTGCCAGGCTATCCAGACTTAGTAGAAATTCTGTATATAAGTATTTGAAAATTGTGGATGGTAAGTAATTTGTTGGAACTATTAAAAAAATAGAGAAAATGTATATGTCATGGAGAATATAAAAATAGGAAATATGTTTGGAAGGAGGGGATATTTATGATAGGAGAGACAAGACGGAGAGTATATGATTTTCTTGTTGACTACATATGAGAATGATTATCAATTATAAAAGTATAGGAAAAATTTATAAGACTGGAGGAATAGGGATATGAAAGAACTTTTGAAAGATGATGCATTTTCTACAGGAGTAATTTGCGGACTACTTTTATATCAGCAAAAAGTTATTGCTGCCCATAAAGCGAAGATACCGCTGAAAATTGAGGATGAACTTTATTACTTGGAGAGTGGCAGAGAGAGGTTGGAGCGAGCGATAGACGAAATATGTAGATAGTCATATGAAGCTGTCCCAATTATGGGATGGCTTTTTTAAATGCATGTTCGAGTACGTTCGATAGAATGGCAAGAAATAATTTCAAAAAGCCAGTAAACAAGCTATTTATTGCAGTTTCCCTTTAAAGGGAAGTTGTTATTTTGATGCCTGGGAAAGGAAAAAATGTGATCAGTTCGTGAGAGGGCATTTCTGAGGAAAGTAGGATTGTTAAGACTTGTGGAAAATATATATTTTGCAACGATTTGTTGCATTTTGGAAATACTGAAAACATATTAAACATATAGGTAATAAGTATGTTCGTATATGTGCTCGTAGAGAGAAACTATTTTGTTTCTTTTAAGAAAATTTGGAATAAGACTATTTGATACTGAATTAATGGGGAATAAATTTTTTGAGAGAAAGGGTGGATTAAATCCTACTGGATGGATAGGTTATTATATTAAATGAGAATAATTATTAATTGATGGAAGTGTTGTTCGATGAAGTTGATGGAATGAGGAGGAAAATGAAGTAAATAATGCATAAAAGAATAACACTATATGTAGTGAAAATATATACATAAAACACAAAATATAGAATTAATGTTGACGAGATAATATTTCTTGTGTTATATTGAGCGTATAACAATATTGTTAGAATTCAATTGAGGAGGAGTATTATGGAAGAGAAAATATATGATATACCAGTCTATATCTGTCCATGGGAAGAATTTAATAAATATTGGAATGATCACTATGAAAAGCTTTTCAGGAGAGAAGAAGAATCTGAAGAGGAATGGATAAAAAGACGTGCGGTATTTAAGCAAATTAACCATCGAAGAACAACATGGAAATATCATGCAATAATCGGTTACATCAGTGTGTATATACATGGTATTGACTTATTTACAACATTATCTATAGATGTAAGAGAAAGAAAAATCAAAGGGGGAAGACCTGACATATATTATGGTACATCTACATTTTTTAGAGTTCGTGTAAGAAAGAATATGAGTTCTGAAGAAGTTATGAATGAATTCAAGTTAAATATAAAAGAGGTATCAAAAGGAAGATTGAAAAATAGGTATATTGATATAGAGCCGTTTTATAATATATGTAAATATATTGATTGGCATGAAGTCTTTTATTCTGAGGATAAGTTAAAAAAATTAGAAAAAGAGGTAGAAATAGCTACTCGAAGCAACAGAGTTTTTGAAATACCAAAATTACCAGGATGTGAATAATAACAATGTCACTTACTTTGTTTAGGATTCCCAAAATGGAAAAGCTGAAAAGTTTTTTATAGAAACTCAATCGCCAATTTTGTCGGTTGAGATTTCAAAAAACCAGTTGTATTCTAAATCCGCATCCCCTATAATATCCTTAAGGACAGGAGGTGGAAACCATGAACGTAGTAAGAAAAGAAGACATCTATACAATAGAAGATATTCATGCCTTACCGGATGGAGAACGTGCTGAACTGATTGACGGACAGATTTACTATCTTGCAACACCAACCAGGACACATCAGAGGATCTTATTGTCATTAAGTAGGAAAATTGCTGATTATATTGATTCCCAAAATGGAAACTGTGAAATATACCCGGCCCCATTTGCCGTTTATCTCAATGAGGATGATTATAATTATGTAGAACCGGATATATCTGTTATATGTGATTCCTCTAAATTAGATGAAAAAGGCTGCCATGGAGCACCTGACTGGATTATTGAGATTGTATCACCTGGAAGCAGATCAATGGATTATTATAAGAAATTATTCAAATACCGGACTGCCGGTGTAAGGGAATACTGGGTTGTTGATCCGGAAAAGGAAGTAGTAACTGTTTATAATTTTGAACAGGATAACATGCAAGAATATTCTTTTGGTGACGATGTCCCTGTAGGAATATATGAGGGATTTTCCATAAGGATTTCATAGACAGAAGATAATAGCGCCTCCCAATTTGGGGACGCTATTTTTAATTAAGTTTCACCATTATTTTTTCTTCTGATACATCTCATTAATGGATTCAGCAAAAATAGAACGTGAATGTTTATCAGGATTATTATTGCGATTCTTTTTATCAATATAATAATCCTCCAATTCTCCCCAGTGTCCGTTATCCTTTAGCCATGCAATTTTATTGTCTAAATTTTTGAAACCTTTACCTTGATTTTCCCAGGTATAATCCTGAGTATTTTTATTGAATCTTATATATTGCTGCTTACCATTTCCATAATTATATACAAGTGCAAAATCACAGCTATGTATAATTTTACTGGTATGCGTATTCACTTTTTTGATTGTTAATACTCTTGTGGAATCTTCGCAAGGCTTGTAACCATATTTAGGAGCTACCTGGTCAATCGCACGTTTAATTATTTGTCGAATTTCCTGTGCGCTGTAATTTTCGTCATCGTCATTAATTTCCAGGTTAAAATCAAAGTCAAATCCTATGTTGGACTTTCTGTCATAAGTAATCATATTTCGGCTTGAACTTCCAACAGGTTTAAATTGGAATGTAAAATATGGTCTTACGATGTCTTGTACTTTACAAATAATTTTGTACAAATCTTCTCTAACTGGTTTTGCTTCATTTTTGCTTACATAAATAAAATCATGCATATCATTTTCCTCCAATTATATGATTCCCATGCCGACCATTTAGAGAAATACTAAATCATTATATTATATCATATATTATGTTTTTATCAATATGCATTTTTTTTATTCTGAAAGATTTCATTATTTGCGATTTCGGCTTGAAGGGATCTCGTTTAAATATGTTGCATTTTCAAAATGCATTTATCCACAATAAACATAAATCCAAACGTAAGTTCGATTTCTCTATTGACAAAACCAAACACAAGTTCTATAATAAACATCAGTAAATTAAAAAGACCTCTCCTCAAACGGTGCTGCAACACCATCGGACAGGTCTCCCATATGTAGAGCAGAAAATGCCCATTGATATTATCACACGTTTTAAACTGATTTTCAAGTAACATCATGGCATTTCTGCAATATTTCCAATAGTAATTTTTACCATGCTGATAGCATGTCTTTATCCATTATGATGAAGAACTGATTAAAATTCTGTTTTTGAGCATGGAAATTAAGATGAACATTGAAAAATGAATAAGGAGTTTTACATAGATTTCCTATCCAAATGTAGAAGAAATAAACATCTTTTTCCATGGCGAAATTTTCTGCCATGAGATTTCTTATAGATATGTACGATTATGTTGGTATAAAAACGGAGGTGATAGAAAATCAGAAGGTCAAAATGACCTCTTGAAATTATCGGAAATTGCTAAACAATTAGGAATCAGTGAGAAAAGCTTAAAACGAATACTTTCTATAGAGCGTAATCTTACTGACTCAATGGAAATCAATATACATTGCCAAAAGAAAAGGTTTTTACTTTGCAAAATTCAGATGAACCAAAAACACAGAAAGAACTTGCAGAATCTCATGGAATATGTACATACATATGATTTGGGATATAGCAATGCAAGTAAGGCGTTAAATGACCATGTAGACAAAGAAGATAAACTCAATAACGTTTCGTTATCAAGTTTGGGGCAACGTGGAGATGTTGGTGGTTCTGCCAAAAAAGTGGGTTTAAGAATTAAGGAGTTGGAAAGGATTTATGGGATTGAACATGGCGGAGACAGAACGCAACACGAAAAAAATTCGTCTTGTAAAACTCAGTCTGGTCTAGCTTATGATATGAATATGGACGTGCGCACCCTCCAAAACTACAAGCAGCTTGCCAACATGATACCTGAATTAGATGAACTTGTGACAACTGGTATTGTAACTAAAACAACTGCCCTTGCAATAATGCGTAATCTTTCAGAAAAAGATCAGGAAGAATTTATTGAATCTATCCCTATTGATAAAAAATATACGCAAAAACAAATGGATGAAGAAATACAAAAATATAAAAATTGAATTAGATTTAGCAGAATCATATAGGTGGATAGTCGTTTGATTGTCCAGCTAAAAACAATATAAAGAAAAGGAGATTAAGAACATGGGTAAAGCAGAAACAACAGAAAACACAATCACATCAGAAGAATTAGCAAAAATATTCGAGGGCAAGTTTGTAACTATCAGCTCTATTGACCGCTATGGAGTATCTATAACCATGCTCAAAGCGTCGATTGAATATGAAGAGGATGACAGGACGTTATGGCTTGTGGCAAGAAATGAAAAAGACTGTATAATCACGTCAATATGTTTTGATGAATATATCATCGAAAGCATTGTAAACGATGGTGACGGATCATATACAATAAATTTCACCTTGGATATGGAGAGTATTGATATTTCAGAATGCAAGCTGTAAATAACAGAAAGATTTCTTTTCTACATAGAGAAGTAATCATATAGTAAGTACTGACAGGTGACTCCCTAAAACAGGGACTCAGCTTATCACATCAAATCAAACAACGGAGGATTGACGAAAGGCTGATCCTCTACAATCAAAATTCAAAAATATGGAGGAGAAAAAATCATGACAAAACTAAGCGAATTAACAATTGGAGATGTAAGAAAACTGGTGAATGGCAGAACAGTATCGGTATCAACCAGGGATAGAAGTCTAATTGGGATACATATGAAAGATTCTATTATGGTTGCTAATCCTAATGACGGTACAGATGGACAGATCATTCTTTTAGAGCCGAAAACAAGGCAAAAAATTGTACTGGATAGTGATGCCCTTATTGAATCTATTCACGGCAATGAAAATACTATTGAAATCAGATTTAATAACTCTATGGGGATACTGGATGTTGAAATTACGGGGGAAATACCATATTTGATTCATCCAGTAGCTGAGGAGTTTGATTACAAGGAACCGGTACACGAGGATTTTGTCCCAAGAGAGGAATTTATCAACCGTACAGGTATTTTTGTAACACCGGAGCATTATGAATATCTTTATGATATGGAATTCAAAAAAGCCAATGTATCGGCAGATGAATTTGTCAATAATTATGTGGAGAAATATTCCAATTGTATAGAGGAAGTGCCTTTAAACGGAACGTTCAAATATGAAATTATGGATGAAGATTTGGGCGGCATGTGCTTATATGAAGATATTTACCCCAATATTTGGGAAATTATCAACTCATTAGCTATGTCATATAGCATGGAACGTCAATCAAAATGGGAATTTGTTGAAAAATACAAATCAGCTTTAAAGGATAATCTTAAAACACTGAATAATCTTAAGGAAGAACTGATTAATAGGAAATAAAAATGACAGGGCGGTGTATTAAAATTAAACGATATGCCGCCTGAAAGAAAAAGGAGAAATCAGTACTATGGCAAAGAAAATCATAATCAATCCATGTCCTTATTGTGGTGGAGAAGCAGAATTAATGACAAAAACAGTAAATTTCTGTAATGATACAGTCATTAATTTCTATGTGGAATGTCTGGGATGTAAAGCTGCAACAAATAAATATAATACGTATTTTGGGTATTTACAACCCAACATGACAATACGAAGATTGACTAAAAAAGAGGCAGTTCAAAAGACAATAAACGACTGGAATAATGAAATTTTCAGCAACCAAACAAGATTATTACATATGTCAGATACGGAAAAGGCTATATGGTATATAAAGAAATTATTGTCTATGGCTTGGTATGGTGCAATGATTTCAGTTGATTCACCGGAATATATCACTGGATGGAAATTACGAAAAATAGCTGAAGAAATGGAATTATTGAAGTTATATAGCGGCATTAATTATGATTTGGGTGAAGTTGCTAAGAAAATATTTGTTAATGACCATGTAAAGGACATTATTTCACGATATTTTGAAGAAAAACAAATACAAATGTAGAAATATATAGTGGTGAGAGATTGTAACTTGCCACTATATATCAAATTTAAGGAGAAAATCAGTAATGACAAATGGGACAAAAGTAAAAATAACAGATGAAACCAGTAAGTATTTTGGCAAAATCGGCATATTGGGAAGACAAAATGTAGAATGTTTACCAGTATGCAGTGTTTACTTTAATGATGGAGATTTTGATTACTTTTCGGAAGATGAAGTTGAGAAAATTGGATAAGAGATAGATACGGAGGAATGAGAAAATGGAATCAAATAAAAGAATGATAGATATTGAAAAGAAAATCAATGATTTCTTTGCATCACAGGAATTTAAAGAACTTGTGTTAAAGCATGACGAAAATTCTTCCTATGTATCAGAAGCTTTTAATATATACAATAATTCCCATATTGAAGAGATATTGAATGATGTAAATAAGTGGATTCATGAGATTGAGGAAAGTATTTCAGTACATGTTACGAGAGATTTGTTGTTTTGTACTTCATCTACTGGTGTATATATGGAAATACTTATGCCAGATGGAGAAATGGTTAAAGAATATATGGGAGTGCTAATGATACATAGTACATATCCTGGTCGAAACAATAAATGGATTATTAGATTTTATGATAAATACATATATCATTCAACAAGTGATTGGTATGATGGATCAAAAATTAGTTCTATTTCGGATGTGAAAAGGAAGATATTTTATTCTGAAAAGAATCAAATTTTATCCAGTTGTAAAAAGAGTATAAAAAACACTAATGAAATTATACGTTATTATGAAAAAGAAAAAAGGGAATCCGTAAATAGAAAGGAAGAAGTTAAAAAATGGAAGTATATGGAGAAACTGTCTAATAGGTAGCATTAATTTACTTGCAAAGATACAATAATTTCAATTATAGATGAAGGAGAAGATCAATAATGACAGGAAAAGTTAAATGGTTCAACAATCAGCGTGGTTTTGGGTTTATTTCAGGTGATGATGGCAAAGAAGTATTCGTACATTATTCTGGAATTGCAGGTGAAGGATTCAAGGAATTAGCAGAGGATGATTCAGTGAAATATGATGTTATCGACACTGAAAAGGGTGTACAAGCTGTAAATGTTGTACGTACTTCCATATTGATAACTGATGGTGATGATGCGTATAAAATAACATTGTTAGCATAATGTGATTGCCAAAAAGAGAATAGCTGAAAAGGGAGTAGTACAACGCTGATCTTCAGCGTTTATTCCCATTTTAATAAAAAACAAAGGAGTGATGTATTATTAACAACAACACACAAACAGAAGTTTTAAGAAGATACTATGATATGCTTTATCCGGAAAAATTGAAGGATAATGAATATGTTGCTTTATTCTTTATGAAAACGGATAAAGATGGAAATGTAGTAATTGGAAAAGATGGGAAAAAAGTAGAGTTTCATAAGTATGCAAAGAATTTTGAAGAATATCAAGATTATATAGAGAAGTTCAGATATAATTTTCATGCTTATAATGCTCTTGCTACTGTAAAAGCTGGATCAGATGGTGAACCTCATAGGCGAGAAGGCAATATGAGACAACAAAGGGTATTATTCATTGATTTTGATAAGAAGGACTATCCCAATTTAAAAGATGCCTATGATTTTACCAAGATGATAAGAAAGAAATTACCTAATGTGTTTCTTCATGCTTATTATGATTCTGGACATGGATACCATTATTACATAATTATTCCACCGACTTGTAAAATCAGAGAGATTAGCGAGTTTAACAAAGAATTATGTGCATTGGTAGGAGCAGATACCAACGCTTGTAAAGTGACACAAGTAGCAAGAATACCTTGTACT
>CAPEBR010000006.1:0-148803 GCA_948602995.1 uncultured Dorea sp. | reverse complement strand
AAGAATCCAGATGAAAATGGGAAGTTTCCTATGGTAAAGGAAATAGACCATTACAGTATACATCCTCAACAGATAGCAAAATTTCACCCTCTTGATGTAGAAAATCTGAAAAGAACTGTAAATAATGCAAAGAAAAGATTTACAACAGAAGATATACCGGAACTGCCCTTTACGGAATGGAAGTATGACACGGGTGAATTTGGTGAAAAACAATATAGCTGTCTTTGTACTGAAAAAGCATTCCATGAAGGATCTGATGAGCATGAAAGAAATACATGGTTAGGAAGAATAATTGTATGGCTTACAAGACAAAAGTATCCAAACTACAAAATTGAACAAATGTGCCAGGAATGGAACACAAGATGTAGACCACCAAAAAGTATAGCTGAGACGCAAGATGAAATAAACGGATGGTACGAATGGTTTAAGAAAAATGGCATGATAATCGGCGGTTGTTGGTGGAATATCAAAGACGAACGGAAGAAAGAAATAGTTCGTAAACAATGTGATAAATATCATTGTAAGCAGGCGATAAACCCGTATGAGAATATGAGTATATCAGAAGATGTAGGTGTAAAAATGAACCAAAAAGTTTTGACAGATGGAAAATTAAGCGTCAAAGGGAAATATATAATGTCAGGATATGAATATTTGATTTTGACAGTATTAGATAAATATATGCCTAAAACAGGGAGAACACCATTTACAGTAAAAGATTTGAAATATCGGATGCAATATAAAAAGCATGGAAAGTGGCAACTTTGCATGGATATATCTACACTGAAAAAGACACTGGAAGATTTGGAGAATCACAAGTGTATAAAAGTAACTGATCCCACACCAACACAATGTAAAAAGAAAAATCCGACTTTTGATGATAAAGTGATTAAACTTGCTAGAGGTTTGAAAGATATTGATATGGATAAATATATTGTATTTTATTATTCAGTAGCAAGGGCATTTATCTGTCACCAGATTACACAAAATGAATATAAGGTGTATTTATGCATTTTAAATAACTATAAGGATGGTAAAAGCTGTACATTGGAAAAAATGAATATAACCCTTAACATGGAAGAAAGTCATATATTAAGAGCAAT
Source organism: uncultured Dorea sp. (assembly GCA_948602995.1). Lineage (GTDB taxonomy): Bacteria > Bacillota > Clostridia > Lachnospirales > Lachnospiraceae > CAPEBR01. Next base: position 147,703 of record CAPEBR010000006.1, on the reverse strand, counting down.
AAAGAATTTAGAGATAGCATCATTATTAAAAGTAGATCGTTTACCTCCTAATGATATGGGTAAGAAACATAACATGTACTATCCAAAAGATACAGATAAATGGGATAAGGATACGGATATTGAATTGGATGATATGGTATCGGGATTGAATATATCGTTGATTGCATAAAAATAATCCTACTGGAAGTTGTGTGTTACACAGATGTATCCTACTCCGTAGGATATAATACATTCTATACATAGTTACCAAAATTCCCTGAGTAAAGTTCAAAAAACATTGAAAAATAAGGAGAAAGTGCACATGCTATCGTGCAAAATAGAGTTACCAAAATTCCATGTCATTTTTTCAGAAAACCTAATAAAATCAAGGGTTTTCTGACGGTTTTTACGTGCAAACAAAAAACGCAGTTTCATGTATGGGGAAACTGCCATTAAGTTTTATCAATAGATTACCATACATGAGCTGCTAAAGCAAGCACTATTTTGATAAATTTCAGCAAAGGAGATTATGCTGAAGTAGAATCGAAAAAAGGACAGGTATTTCATAGAAATCTGCAATATCTTTTTACGGATGTTAAAGCTGCTAACCGTTCAAAGAGAGCATGGGAACATGGTAGACGTAAGGCAAAAAGAAGATAAGACTGGAGGGGACAAACAATTAACAACACAAAAATTAAGTATTTAAATGTAGAAAATAAAATTTATGAGGTAATTAACATTTCATTCTTTCATATGACAATTGAAGCAGTAGAAACTGATCTGACTACAGAGGATGTTCCTGGTGATGAATTGTGGAACCTTGAAGAGTTTTCACGTTATAAGGTCAAATTGATCAATAATAACGGTATGGGTAAGATTATTGATTTTGTAGAATGGAAGAAAAACAGGCAATGAAACTACTCTTTCAATCGAAGATATAATTGTAAAATGTCTTAGGGTTATTTCACTGAAAATGGGGCTTATTTGAGCCTGTATGATTCAGAGGGTAAATTGTCCATGAGATATGTTTGGAGTGGAATATAGGGTGAATTCAGAGGTATGGATAGTAGGAATATGATAGGGAATCTGATGGAATGGATGCTTGAAAACTGAGTGGAGAGATGGAATTTATTTTCGATCCAAAGGATAGCTGTTGCCGAGAAGTATAGACCTATTTATGAGAAACAAGCAAAAAAGAATATGTCATTAGGTGGAAGGAATTATTCTCCAAGGGAAGGTTCGCAGATTTCTTCAACCCTTTCTGATGATAACAAGATTGATGTACGTGCAAAATTAGCTAAAACGGCAAGTGTATCCACTGATACATATTCAATGGGTAAAAAAATTCTTGATTCAAATAATGAAGAACTTAAACAAGAAGTATTGTCTGGAGAAAAAAACATTAATGCTGGTTATAAAGAGCTTACAAGGAACAAAAAAGAAGAAAAAACAAATGCAGATAAAAAGTCAAAATTCTATCAAAAATCGCTTACGGAAAATTTACCACAAGCGATTTTACCAAAGGACGAAATTCTACAACGGACAAAAAACTTTCTGATATTGCTGGAGTTTCAGAAAAAACATACCGTATGGGCGCAAAAGTTCTTAATTCAAGCAATGAAAACGTAAAAACAGTTAGCAGATGAAATGGGAATTTCTATTCCTACACTCCAAAACTATAAATTATTAGCTGATATGATTCCTGAATTAGCGGTTTCGCATTTTTGAGAAATCGTTCTGATGCAAAAATGATAGGAATGTTATTTTTGGAATTTTAATTTTTGGAATTTATTTAATTTGTTTTTTTTATTTTATTTTTTTATTTTTTAAAAAATCGAAAAAATAAAAAAATGAGTGGAAAAACTGGATTGGATGGAGAAATACATTATGTAGAAAGTAATTTAGAATTGTTTTTAGGAGGATGAAATAAAAATGCATTTATTTGATAACAAAACATGAAAATAGAAATATTTTTTAAAATAAATGTAGAAATAAATATTAGGAGTTTTGATTCTACAAATAAGAAAATGTAGAAATAGATTGTAGAAAGAAATTTCTATTATTACGAAAAGAACGGAGGAAAGGACAATGAAAAATATTCATTCACCGCCAATATAAAAATTGGTGGAAGAAATTAAAAAAACTGAAATAAATAGAGAAGTAGATTATATCAAAAACGAAAAGGAGAGATGAATTATGAAAAATTTACAAGTAACTTGGAAAGGTATCAGCCCATTAATTATGCACAGTTGCCAGGCGGTAAATCCGCTTTGCCCAGTGACGAGGGAGATGAAAAAATATACGGGCAAGCGAAAGAAAACAGAAGAGGATTTATTGAAAATTGCTGATCTCGAATGGGAGGCAGGCGCATATTGGGATGATGAAATTGGTCTTTACATACCGGGCGAGAATGTAGAAGCAACACTCGGGAATGGGGCAAAAGCGTTTAAAAAAGGAAAGGATTTTGAGAAGTATGTTGCTGTGACGGATCTGTATATACCGCTTAACTATGGCCAAGATCTAACAAAAGAACAGCTGATAAAAGATTACCGTTTTCGTGATACACGGATAATGGTTGTGCAAAGGTCACGGATCGTTCGGACAAGACCAAGGTTCAACCAGTGGCAGATTATTTTTGGGTTAGCGTATGATGAAACAAAAATTGATTTAGATGAAATTGTAAATTGTATGGAATATAGCGGAAATTATATTGGACTTTGCGATTCACGTCCGAAATATGGAAAATTTGTTCCTATAATTGAAGAACTGGACTAAATTGTATGGCAAGCATTTTGAGTTCTGTCTAGGTATGATGGGATTGGATAAGTTGGGATTTGCTACGTTCAGATTGGATCAGATGAGGTTGGCTATGCTATGTTATGCATTGTAAGTTGAGTTGTGTTACGGTGTGGTAAGGTGATCTTTGGTGTGTTGCGTTGAGCTATGTATTTTAAGTTGTGTTATGTTATGGTTGGTTATGTTATGTTGAGCTGTGCTCTGTTATGTTGTGCTGGGCTAGGCTATGAATTATAGGCTAAGAGAGAAAAATAGAAAAGGAAATAAGAAAGGAAAATTTAAAAATGAATGAAATTATTGAAAATAATAAGAAAAAATCAGAAGTTTTAGCAGAAAAATTAAATGAACTGAATTATGGGGATTTTATTTCTCATGATCAGATTGCTTCTGTGATTGAAGAAGATTATGGATCAAATAAATATAGTTCCGTAATTGCGAAAGCTAGGAAGATATTGCTGAAAAAGTATAATAAAGCGATTGAGAACATTCCAGGTGATGGCTATCGGGTTGTGGCTCCTGATGATTTTGTAAAACAGTCATTGAAGCATTATAAGCGGGGATTTAATGAAATGCAGAAAGGTTATGATCATCTTGAATATGCACCTGTAGAGAATATGTCCGTAGAGGGAAGAGATACATACATGCGTGTCCATGATCGTGCAATTATATTACAAGCAAGTATGCAAGGTGTAAAAGCCGAGCTAAAAACGCTTAGTGGTAAAAGAAAACATCCTTTTGCATTAGAGAATATACAAAATAATTGAGTAAGTAGGAATGAGACTAAAACAAATGAAGGAATCAATGAAATTTATCGTAATACCGGAAGAAAGAGCAGCAAAATCAAGAAAAACAAAGTTGAACGGAAAACTGGATTATGATGCAAACGATGATACAAAATACATCAAAGCATTTCTTCCCGAGATATATCAGATACCCAGTTTTGAACTGTATTTAGAGATTGAGATAGATAGAATCAGTGATGATTACTGGATGTACAATACCAATCTCGTACGGGCAGGAGAAATCTTTAAATTTCCTATTAGAATTGGAAAAGGTGAAGTCGTTTGTACAGAGGAATGTGTTGTTAATTATATTCTGTCAGAGCTTGAAAATGAAGAAGTTGACTGGGCTTCTGAGATACAGATTTATGACAGATTTGTTGAATATGCAATGGCATATTTCGATAGAGTTTATGACATCAAAAGAGAATAATTAAATAAAAGGACAAGCATTTCAGAGCCGGTAGATTTTTTCTATTGGCTCTGAGAAAGTGTTATAGGGTTTGGAGGAACAAGTCATGAAAGAAAATACTATTGCAAAAGCAAGAAGATATATGATGTTCAATCTGTCAATTTTTGACTGTTGTACAGAAAACGAAAGAATGGTATACAGACAGTATAAAAAAGCTAGTAAGCCGGAAGATAAGCAAAAAACAATAAAAGAACTTTTACATAACGTCATGTCATTTTCTGAAACAAGAAAAATTGATAAAAAGGCTTTATACGATAAAAATAATGAACCGATAATTAGTAAATTAATTGCAGGATTTGAAAATGAATGCGTCCGGTTATCGGAATCATTTGTTTATGATGAAAGAGAACCTAAACACATTCCGCTGATAAAAGAAATAGTAATACTGTATTGTCCTGGCACTGGAGACAAGGATGTTTATAGTTGGCATGAAATAGTTTTAAAGCAGATCATTGAAAATGGTATTTTGATAGATGGTGAAAAATATATTGTATATTCGTCATCGGCAAATCAGATGAAGAAACGGCAAGTATGTTTAATGCAGCAAAAATTTTCTGAGAAAAATCAAGGACGCTTAATGTGCGGTTTGTCACTGGATACCATAAACCGGAATGGTGGTTGTAATACAGGGAAATACTTGGCTTACACATCACTGGTTTTTTCAAAGAGTGTAGAACCGTCTGTTGATATAAACATAGATCAGATTTTGATTCTTCCAGAGTTTGAAACAGACGTAATTGAGAAGGTAAATTATCTTGATATGGAATCTCTTACAATAGAAGAAAAAACTATGCCTGTTCCTGTAAATCATATGGATGGTGCTGGTATATTTCTTCCGGGAGTATTTCCGCAAAGCTGTCAGATTCGTGGTGGATGGATAAAAGGGGCAGTTTTCCCATTTGATTTTCAAAGGTTTATTGCAGAAAAACAGGAAAAGGGAATTGCAAAGGACAGGATTAAAGACATATGGGGAACAGAGATTTCAGTAGACTATATCAAGGATAATATAAAAATTATTTTAAATGGCAGTCAGTTAAAAATGTGGAAATATTATAAATCGTGGGATGATTACAAAAAAGCATTTAAAAAGAACGGACTGAAAATATGTGTCAATAATACAATGCATTATCCATATAGTGATGATCCCGTTGTTTCATCAGCATATCAGTTTTATCAGACGATTCCGCGCGAAAATGTAACAGACGAAAAAATCAAAAGATTATCAGAGCTGACGATTAAGAGAATCAATGATGCAAAAATGAATCCCGATACAGCGTTAAAAATTATGGGGGCAGATTTGCAGAGAGAAGAAGGACTGGATCCTTTTTATGCGTCAATAAAAGCATATCCTCAGATGTTACAGGATTCATATGTGAGAAAGCGTATTAGCAAGAAAATCATCTCTGAACGTAAAAAAGCCATGTCGGGAAAGCCATACATCAAAGGATATTACAACTATATTTGTCCGGATTTATATGCAGCATGTGAATACTGGTTTTGCGGAGATGAAAATCCAAAAGGGCTTATACCTGGAAACCATGTGTATAATGCTTTATATGGTGAAAAGGAAAATATTAAAGAAGTATGTTGCCTTAGAAGTCCCCATTTATCAGATTGTGAGCATTGTGTCCGTATATTGGAAAAGTCCGATGAATGCAAGAGATGGTTCCAGGGCATGGATACGGTAATCAGTACACACGACCTGTTGACAAAAACGCTTCAGTGTGATGTGGATGGGGATGAAATGCTGCTTACACCGGATGGAGTCTTTCTTGTTTTGGTAGACAGGAATAAACCTCCATTGTATTACGAGATGAAGAAATCAGAACCATCGGAGGTAAATAAGAAGAATATATTTGACTGTCTGATGCGTAGTTTCAAGAATGAAAGTATCGGGGATATTTCCAATGTCATTACGAAATACTTAAATATGGCATGTGAGGTTGACTATGACTTTGTACGTATTATGACAGCATATAATAATTTCTGTATTGACAATCCAAAATCACAGTATATGCCTTCGATGGGTGAATATGAGGGGATGTATAATGAGTGGATAGAAAAGGAGTATCCATATTTCTTTAAATATGCAAAGGATAAAAAGTCTGACCAATGCTGTGACGATAAAGCTGTAAACAAAAGAAGTAATGTCAATCGTATAAGCGGATACATATCAGAAAATACCAAAAGCAACAAGGAAAATATATGGATTAATCCGGCTGATGGGAAAGACTTCAATCCTGCATATTTTCAAGACACTGATTTTAAAATAGATCGTTCGTCAGATACATATAAAGCATTACAGGATAAGCTGTTAAGGTTGAAAATTTACGACACTGAGAAATTCCGGAAAAACTTAAGAAAAAAATACAGCATTGCCAAAGTCAATAAGAATTTAGGATATGATGTCTATCATCTTTATTGTCATAATGTATTACAGAATATAGTGAAAGCAACATATAATGTGAGGGAGAGGATTGGATACCGTAGAAAAACGGCATTGTACCTTATAGATATTGAATATTTCCAGGAAGAAAATATTAATTCGGACAAGTCTATTCTGTGGAGCTGTTTTGGCGATATTCTGTATGAGAATCTTATATATAATTTGAAGCATAAGCCTGACAGTCTGCTAAAGCTAAAGCGAAACGCATATAAGAAAGCAGACCAAAGAGACAGTGAGGTAGAAGATATGGTTGAAGCTGTACAGAGGAATATGCTGGAGCAAAAAAAGGTTCCCATCACGTACAGTGAGTATTCATGGATCAGAAATCTTCCTTGCAGAAAAGGCTGTGAGACAGACCGTCATTTATTATATTTGTTACTGGTGCTATATAAAAGGAAGATGAAGATTTTAGATGGACTGGAAAACAGGGAATCTGTTACAGATGATAACCGGAGTCATTTCAGAATTTATAACAATACGCGGTTTAGGAACATTACACGGACTACAATAGACCGTTGGATAGGAAGAGCCATTGCGAAAAAAGGACTGGAAAGGTTTATAAAAAAAGGCTTGGTCAAGATCGTATATGGAAAATACTATGATAAAATATATCTGTTTATACCTGGGAATATGGATACAGAACAGGAGATAGCTTTTTGGGCATGTAATAATAATCCAATGATTGATTATTATATGTATTCAAAAGAAGCCTGTGTAAAGGAATGTGTGGTCTGTAAAGAAAAATTTCTTGTCAGAGGTGGGAATGTCAAGACATGCAGTCCAAAGTGTTCACGTATTAATGAGCTTAGAAATAAGAATAAGTTATAGAACATATATAGTAAGTATAACAATTAGGAGTTTTGACTTGTAAACAGGTGCTCGGAAAGCCTTTAAAATAGGGCGTTCCGAGCCTTTTTCTTAAAATCGCGGATATGTCCATAAAAGAGAGGAGAGGTGGCCGTCACGTCAAACAGTTGAGAGCCGCGACACCAACAGAGAAATATTTGTATGAATGGAGGTGAGTAAATGGACACATTAAATGTCATTGCAAAAAAGTATCTTAAAGCAAATGGAATTCGTATCATTCATTTTGCTGATTATATCGGATGTGACCAGGGACGCTGTAGCAGATGGCTGAATGGTGAATGCAGGCTGAGAAAGATACAAATAAAAAAGGTACATGAATTTCTTGACGGGAAATTTTTGAAATCAGTAAATGAGATTATGCAGAAAGAAGGTGACAATTATTGTAAAAGCGACTATTAATGATGAATTATACGATTATTTGATCCAATTACTGGAACAAAAATTTTACAGTACAACAGATTTAGAGGAATTGACAAAAATCAATGGACTTTTTGGGGCATTAAAGCATCAGACCGAACCATGGTTATCAGAAATTCGTCCAAAAAAACAATAATGAAAAACTGAATATAGCAATTAAAAAAGAAGGAAGAAAAAAGAAAGAAGGTGAGATTATACCAAAATATACAAATTTTGCGTCATTAAAAGCAGCTATCCAACAAAAAATGTATAACGCTACACAGGAGGCCACGGAGCTTTCGTTCCAAGATTTGCAATTGAACGTAAATCATTTCTATGACGCGCCCGAGGGTAGATATAAGAGAACAGACCAATTACGGGATTCCCCACAATTAGACGGAGTAAATTTTGAGGGCGATAGTGCAGTAGGACAGATTAGTATAAATACGGGGACTCAGTATGATCCGAGTGGAAGAGATACAGAAACAATTTATACCTATGCCGAGGCAGGCGATCTGCTCGGTAATCCTGGATTTTGGGATAAAACAGAGGAGCAAATTGAAAATAACATAAAAACTTCATTTGGTAAGTATTTTAAATAGAAAAGGAGAAGAATGAGTAAAGACAAAAAGAATAGAGACACAAAACTAAAAGAAGGCAATTTACAGATAAGAACGCCTTATATCGTAGCAATAAAAGACGGTTGCGATTTTACTGGAGTTCTAGCCGCGAAATGTGAAAGCTTGAAAGGCGATAGTACATGTATGTTCTACAGATTTTACCTTGGAGGAACAAAGTGTATTGATCTATATGATAACGAGATTGAGCATATATACGAAATTCAAGCATGTGATTATGATTCACAGAAGTATTTCCAAGAATTTGAAGAAGAGTATGGTATTAAGTGTTTTAAAAATGATGGAGAATTGTTAGATAGTACGGTCATCCTTGGGAACATACTATATAATAATGAAGGAAATATATGGAACGACCTCACTGATGAACAAAAAGAAGAGTTGATAAATCAACTTGTTCTTAATACAAATGACATTATTAAGCTTTTGGATGCATTTTCAGCTAATAAGGAAGAGAATAAAAAGCTACATGATAAAAATAAGAGGATTATGGATGCGACTTTAGAAATAATGGAGAATTACCGAGACATCAGAAGCAGATTTCCTTATGTTATGAATACGATTGACATTATCTTTGATGGATTAGGTATTGAGAAATTTATTAAGAAGATTTGCAGTCAATAAAAATAGTAAAAAATAGAAAATATGTTCGATTTTAGTTGCTGAGAATTGGAAAATGTGGTAGAATGATAAGTAAATAAATTGAGGTTTGGAGGTGTTGATTGTGAGTAGAAAAATTTTATGTGAAGCTTGTGGGAGTATCCTGAATGAAGACATTCTAAGACAGAAGAATTCTCTAAATACGTGTTTGGTATGCGGCGCAAGCTTGGGTATGGATGAAACTGAAAATGAATCAGAATCAGCACAGGAAGAATTGGTGGATTGGCTATATATTGAATTTGATGATAGCAATACTTATTTTATTATAGAAAAATCAAAAGCAAAATTGGAAAACATGACTTCAGATATGAAAATAAAACATACATTTAAAGCTCCACCAGAAGGTGAAGACGAGGATTGTGAAGCCGCCAAAGAAGTATTGCGTAGAGAATACAAGCCTGATGCATTTTTAGAATCAGAAGAGTGTACAATAACTAAACCGGATGCTTTATGGGCTTCTGAAGGGAAATGTCCAAGATGTCATTCTTCTAATCTTCAATTAGTCCCACGCAAGTTTAGTATATGGACTGGTTTCCGCACGAATAAAGTAGACAGAATGTGTGTGAACTGTGGATACAGGTTTTAAATTAAGTTGAAAATTGAATAACGATAAAAAACAAAGAGAACTTAGTAGTTTATAGGTTCTCTTTTATTATGTAAAAAAACAGAAAGGACGTAAATATATGAGTGAATTCGTGGCCCAGATTCGGGCAGAAATCGACACAAAACAGGCAGAGCAAAAGTTAAAAGATTTCACAGATAAAGAACATACAGCCAAAATTAATTTAGAGGTTGATGAAAAGGCTTCACAAAAGGGCATTGACAAAACCTTAGACAATGCACAAAAACAGACGAAAAAGAAATCTGTTGATGTAGATATCAATTATAAGGAAAACAAAAACAGCATTACACAATTGACAGATTCAGCAAACAGAATTCTGTCTCTGTTTTCAGGAAACAGAAATTTATTGGACTTAGGCGCAGATAAAATCAGAGAGGCAATTGGACAATTAAAAGAATTAAATACAATATTAGTAGAGATTGATAAATCTGGCAATCTTAGTCAAACTCAGTTATCCAAACTTTCAGATGATTCTTATGATGCAGCCAGTAAATGGGGTGCATTAATACAGGGTTATATGTCTAGTGCAGAAACTTTTAGCCAGGCAGGATATTCGAATCTTGAAGAAATGGCAGATTTATCAACAATGGCACAGACAGCGGGACAAATGACAGAACAGACCGCTACAAATTTCTTGATCGCGTCTGATAATGCGTGGCAAATGAAAGGAAATATAGAAAAACTCACGTCAGTTTTGGATGGCATGAACTCAGTTACGAATCATAATGCCTTGAATATGACAGAGCTTGCTAATGGAATTCGTGTGGCTGGTTCTATGCTTTCAAATTCGGGATTAGCCGAAGAACAGGCAACAGCATTAATTGGAACTGGTGTTGCTACAACAAAAGATTCAGGTGAAACAGTTGCAAGAGGGCTTCGTACTATTATTATGAATCTTCGTCAGATTAAAGGCGAAACAGATGATGGGGAAATTATTGATACGCAGCAATTAGAAAAGGCTGAAAGAACTTGCTCAGAAGTTGGGGTTTCCTTAAAAACTGTAAAAGATGGAGTCATGGAATTACGAAATCCTATTGATGTACTTAGGGAGTTGTCTGAGGTCTATAACAGCCTTGATACGATGGATGCACGTAGGGCAAGTATTATTAGTGATATTGCCGGTAAACATAGAAGTAATATTTTAGCATCTATTTTAACAAATTTTGACCAGTACGACAAGATGCTTCAGGACTATGCCAATGGTGAAGGTTCAGCATTTAATGAAGCGATGAAGACGGCAGATTCCTGGGAAGGACGCTTACATAGTCTTTCGAATTCCTGGCTTGAACTTATTGATAATTTCGCACAGGCAGATACAATGAAGGGTGGCATCTCATTTTTAGATGGAATGGTATCTGCAATGGATTCATTACAGGAAAAAGAGCTACTGTTACCAACTCTGACTTCCGCAATAATGGGACTTCGCAGTGTGTTTTCCGGTAGGGGAATCACAGATATTAATTATAATAAAGAAGGTAAGGGATTAAATAAGCTTGATATTGAAGGAAGTCTTTTTGGATTAAATTTCAATAGTATAAAAAGATGGAAAACGCACTTTGCAGACGCTGAATCAGAAATTAATAGATGGAACAAAAATGTTTCACTTGGTCAGACATCACTAAAGAAATTTGGCGGTGAATTTGTCAAACAAAATGATAATTTCAAAGACTATATTTCTACTGTAAAGGATGGAAGTGCTTCACTGGGCGGTTACAAAGCACACTTACAATCAGTAGGTGTTGAATTTGAAAATTTTAATATGAAGTCTTTTATCGCCAATGCCGCGACAGGTTTCTTGGCGACAAGTGCCATAGAATTAGCCCTTGCCGGAATAACAACCGTTATTGATGATGTTATCCATAAACAAGACCGTCTGGCTGAATCTGCAACAGAATCAACGACAGCATGGAGTGAATCCAATAATACCCTACAGGAGCAGATAAATAAGTACAAAGAGCTTAAGTCACAGCTTGATTCCGGTACTCTTACTCCTACAGAGGAATATGATACACGCCAACAGATTCTTGACATTCAGATGCAGATATCTGACCAGTATGGAGAACAGGCGGCAAATATTGATTTAGTAAATGGAAGTCTACAGACACAGTTAGGGATACTACAGCAGATTTCTTCTGAAAATGCCAAACAGGCTTTAAACGAGAACCGTGAAGAGTATAAAAATGCCGTAGAACAAATGACAACAGACCGTAGGTATATCCTTGGTGCTACTGGAAGTGTTAATTATAAAGGACATGATGATTTACGTAAGGATGTTGAAGATATTGCAGAATCTTTTGAAAAAGAGGGAATCCATTTAGAAGAAACTGGTGACGGTTCCGGTATAAAGACAATCTTCTTTGATGGTGATGCTTCACAGGCCGAAGAGACAATCAATGCCCTTATGAATAAGATAGAGGAGCTGAAATCCAAATATACGGATGATGATGACAGTATTAATATTTTGGATTACATCTTGGATCAGTCAGCTCAATCTTTGAAAAATAACCGGGAAGAGATTCTTGATAAGCATGAAGAAAGCTATAAGAAATTTCTTCAGATGGATATGCTGTCAAAAGGCACTGGGAAAGGTTCCGCTGCTGACGTATTCAACCAGTATACAGAAGCAGTTGAGAAATACAATGAGGCTTTATCAAGCGGTGATCAAAATACAATTAATAAAGCACGTTCTGATTTTGCTACCATAAGTGATGAGGTTGATAATCTCCTTTCCAAAGGTGAAAACAGTAAGTACTCAACATTGTTTGAGGATATTACTGACCAGTTAAACACAGCCGGTATTAAGTCAATGGAATTCCAGGAAGCTTTATCCGATGATTCAAACAGCAAAAACCAGTTCCACGGTCTGTCAGATGGTATTAAGGATGCGTCAGAAGGTCTAAAGTTCCTAAAACTTGATGCGGTTGATGCAATGAATGCAATCGTAACAGCCGGGAAACAGACAGGGGAAAGTGAGCTGTGGACACTTGCAGAAGCGTGGGGAATCACATCTGAATCTTCCAGGGAAGAAATACAGGGATTTATTGATGTACTGATACAGGCAGGTCTTGTAAGCGGTGAGGTTGGAACATCAGCAGAAAATGCATCAAAATCCTTTGAGTCATTTTCTACTTCTGTACAGAAGACAATTTCTGATTATGCAACACTGAAATCAATCATGTCAGAATCCGTTTCGGGAGCCGGGATTTCTTACGATAATGTAGATGCATTCCGGGCAATGTTCGGAGCTGATGCTGACAAGGCACTGGAAGAAACTGCAAACGGATATCACCTCAACAGAAAAGCTCTTGGTGAGTTACAGGCACAAATGGGCGAGATGACAAAAACGGATTACCTTTCAGCCTTAAGTGACCAGTATACAGAGTTACAGAATATAGAAGCACAGATTTCTACGTTTGAGCTTCTCGGACAGGATACATCGGGACTGGAAGCGTCAAGAAACGGGATCCTTGATAATATTTCATCTCTGCATGAATTACAGAATCAGTATGAAGCTGCTACTTCTGCGTACCAACAATGGCAGTCAGCTATGTCCGGTGGTGAAGAAGGTGACATGTATGATTCCATTTATGGGAACATTGATAAAGCCAAAGACTTGTATGATAAAGGATTGACAGGTACAAACAAGTTCCGTGAGTTTGCTGACCTTATGTCTAATAAAGATTTGTCTACTGCATCCAATGAGGAAATTGTAGCAGCTTATGAGGATGCACTTCCAAAGATTAAGAGGTACTTCACAGAAGGGCAGGAAGGTGCACAGAACTTCCTGGAAGATGTACAGAATCTTAATTCTGAATGGGTGCACATGAACGAGGATGGCTCATTTGATATTGATTTTGATGATCAGAAAGTCGCTGATAAGCTTGGCATAGATGTTGAAGCTGTCCAGGCTATTATGAAGAAACTCAGCGATTATGGTTTTGACATCAATCTTGAAAACCCTACAGCTTCCATGAAAAAACTTAAATCAGAGGCTGAATCTGCTGAAAAGACGCTTGGTGAATTAGGTGATAATGTCAAGGTGGATTTAAACGCTGATTCATTTGAGGAAGTGGACACGCAGATTTCTTCTATAAAAGAGTACATAGATGGAATTGAGGGTTCTGACTTAGAGCTTGATGTAAAGACGGATAAACTGAATGCCGCCAATACCATTCTTGAATATCTGATTTCACGTAAAAAGCAGCTTGGAGAAAAAGAGGGTGTTGACGTTGAGATCAATATTGATGAAAGTCAGTTACAAGCCGGATATACCATTCTTGGACGGTTGAGGGATAATTTACAGAATCTACATGGTGAAGTTGACGTTGACACTGTAAATGTTCAGACGGCTATAAACACATGTGTAGAACAGATTGAAGCAATGTCCCCGGAAATGAAGGTGGCTCTTGGTATCCAGGGCATGACCACGGATGAAATCAAATCCGGTTTACTGGATGGTTCCATTCAGCTGCCCGTGACCGCTGATACAGAAAAAGCAAACAGTGATATTGAGAAGATTAAAAGCAATAAGATTGACGATAAAAACTTTAGCGTAAATGCAAATACCAGTCAGGCTGAAAATTCACTGTCAAACATAAGGAACTATCTGTCAGCAATTACGAGTAAGGAAATAACGGTTACAGTCAATAAGGTAACAAATAACCGATCCACCCATAGCACAGGAAAAGGTGGAAGCCCTGCAGATGGTGGTGTTTCTGTAAATGGTACTGCACATGCTCATGGAACAGCTTTTGCAAATGGAACATGGGGAAATCCTTCACCGGGAAAGAAGCTTGTAGGTGAATTGGGTACGGAGATAGTTGTAAATCCTCATACTGGCAGATGGTTTACTGTAGGTGATAATGGAGCTGAGTTTGTTGAGATACCAAAGAATGCGATTGTCTTTAACCATAAACAGTCAGAAAGCCTTTTAAAGAAAGGATATGCTGACGGAAGGGGACAGTCACTTGCAAGTGGTACTGCACTTGTGAGTGGTACAGCGTTATCGGGTGGTACTGGTGCATTTAATGCCGGAGGTAGTGGTTCCTCTGCAAATTCCAACACTTCCAATACAATAAAACCAAATTCCAACAATAAAGACAAGTCTAAATCCAAAGACAAGAAGGAAACCAAACAGACTTTTGACTGGATTGAGCGTAAACTGGAACGTCTGCAACAGATAATAGATTATACCAAGGCAAAATTCGAAAATCTGTTTACTATCAAGAAGAAAAATTCAAATCTTGACAGGCAGATAAAGCAGACTAACAATCTTTTAAAAGCTAGTCAGAAGGCAGAGAAAAAGTACGCGAAAAAAGCTAATAACGTTAAACTTAGTGCATCTTTAAAGAAAAAAGTTCAAAGCGGTGCTTATAATATCAAGAATTATGATGAGAAGACTGCTGAAAAAATCAATAAGTACAAAGATTACTATGATAAACGTTATAATGCCAAGAAGAAGGTACAGGAACTTAAGACACAGAAACGTGAACTGAAAGAACAGAAATACCAGCTTCGTGTAGACAACTCAAATAACCGGATTGAGATGTATGATGCAAAAGCAAGCCTGAGTACAGATTATAAGAAAAACAACCGGTTTGCTGATAAGCAGATTGCACATACCAAATCTTCCTATGATTATCAGATTAAGATTGCAAAGCTGACAAAGGATACCGTAAAAGTCAAAACGCTTGAAGCGGAACGCGAGAAGGAAATTATTGAATTACAGAAGAAGAAATTCGATAATATCCAAACATATTATGAGAATCAGATTTCTCTCTTACAGGCAAAGGAAAACGCAATCAAAGACCAGGCTGATATACTGGAAGCCAAGGGCATGACATTAAATGCAAACATGTATGTTGACCAAATCTATTATGAGAAGGAAAGCCTGGAACAGTTACAGAAGTCAAAGGCAGAACTTGAATCACAGCTTGCAAAAATTACAGAAGGTACGGAAGAATGGTATGAGTGTAAATCTGCCATTTCTGATGTAAATTCTGAAATTGCTGACTGTACCAAAAATATAGCTAATATGAATTCCAGTATGACAGGTCTTGCAGATGATTTCCACAGTAAAATGATGGAAGCCGGTAACAGGATTATGGATACTATGGACTGGTCGGCAGGTCTTATGGATGATAAGGATTTGTTTAATTCCGAAACTGGTGATATTACTAATGAAGGACTTGCTACTCTTGGTTCCTATGTAAGCAATTATCATACGTCCAAAGGAATGTCCGACAAGACCAGAAAACTTATAGAAAATCTTGAAAGTAATTATAATGCCGGTAATCTTTCTTTCGTAGATTCCAATGGCTTAAGACGTTCTTATAACTCCATGGAAGAATTCAAAGCTGCCATTGAAGAATTTTATGCATCATATCGTGATGAAATTTCTCAAACTCATGAGTATGAGAGCAAAATTATAGACATGCAGCGGAAACGATTGGAAAGCGAATTATCTGTTTTACAAGAACTGATAGATGCCAAAAAGGAGGCTCTGAATGCCGAAAAAGACTTACATGATTATCAGAACAGTATCCAGGAAAAGACCAAAGATATTTCCACCATTCAGAAACAGATCGCTGCATACACTGGTGATACTTCTGAGGAAGGACTTGCAAAATTACAGAAGTTACAGGTTCAGTTATCGGACAAGGAAAAGGATCTCCGTGAGACAGAATATGACAGATATATTTCTGACCAGGAGGAAATGCTTGACAAGCTATATGAGGAATATGAGAAGTCCATTACTGCAGAAATGCAGAATGTGGAAAAGCTTTTAGCAGATGGTATTGAGATTGCAAAGAACAACGTTGATCTTATTGCAGAAATCCATGACGAATATACAGAAAAGTATGATTATAATGGACGTTTTGACAATATCGAAGATGGGCTTAATCATATTGTCAATGATTCCAAGGAAGATATCGGTAATAAATTAAAGGATAATGCCAATGAAGGTGTTGCACCCGGAACAAATGAGACAACAATTGCTAAAACAGAACTGCTTGAATCAGTCAAAAATGAAATTCCAAAGCTTGTAGAAACGGTAAAAAATGCAATAAAATTACCGGAGGCTGCAAAGAAAGACAAGCCAATTCCTATTTCAACTGAGCCGCTTAAAAGCAAAAAGACTTCTGATAAGAAGAAGGAAGAACCGAAGAAAAACTCTGATACTCCCAAAAGTAGCGGTGACGGTAAGATAAAAGTAGGGGATAAAGTCAAATTTGAGAAAGGAAAATACTATGCAAGTTCTGCAGGTACTGGAGCTTCCGGTAATCAGAAACTTGGCAAGAAGGTTTATATTGCAAAGATTGTAAAGGACGCAAAATATCCTTACTGCATCAGTACAAGCAAGAATATCAAGGACGGTCTTGGATGGGTCAAGCAAAGCCAGTTATCCGGATTTAAGACTGGTGGTATTGCAAGGTTTGTAAAGAGTAAGGGTGAAGATGGAATTGGAATGATACGGAATGGGGAAGGTCTGATTCCTCCTGAGAACGTATCCCAGATACAGGATTTGATAGACGCAGTTCCTGCTGCCAGTGACACCTTGAAGAATATCAACAATCTTCCGGCTAATGCACAGATCATAAAGATACCTACTACTCCACCGAATGCGGAGTTTGTCTTTAATATTGATATGAATAGAGTAACTGATCCGTCTGAATTCCTAAGGACGCTAAAGACGGACAGGAAACTTCAGAAAGGTATACAATCGTTTACGACTGACAAAATGTATGGTGACGAAAGACTTGGAGTGGATATGGTCAGATAGAATTTAATACGCTAATTAGATTATATAAATTAATAAATGAGGGTGCTTTATTGCACCCATTTTTCAAGGAAAGGATATAAAATTATGTTAAGATCATTAAGAAAAACAGAACTAAGCAATATAGAAAAGGTTATTTACGAAAATGAAATCAAGCGGCTTACAAAAGAACGTAATGAATATATGTCTAAGTATGAAACCGCAAATAAATATAAAAACGAGTATGAAAAGCTTGCAAGTGATTACAGGAGAAAGAATATTGAACTGGATGAACAGAAAAGACAGACTGAGGAACTGAACCAGGAACTTGAAATTATGATTGAAAAACTAAAAAAGAAATTTGATTAGGTGGTGATTGTATGATACAAAAACCTTGCAAGGCAATAAAACTTGATAAATATACTCATAGAATTCCGTTACCTGACCTCCTTCTAATGACACGCTCGTTTGATGTAATCGGTAAAATTTCACGTTATGAAAACTGGAATATGTCATTGGTTGGAAATGGGATAGATGAAATATTCTTCACTGTTACTAAATATATAAATGGAATTCTCAATCCTGTATGGGATGATTTAATTGATTTAAAAATAGTAGAAGTAAGGGATTTTGGACGGTTTGAAATTACCGTTAACTATATAGACAATACGAAGACTGAGAAAGCTGTACACGGATTCGCACTGGAAACTGAACTGGCACAGATTTATTTATACGATTTCCATGTCAATGATGATGAAGCTATGTCTATGGAAATTACTCAGTATAATGAGAGTGATTTTGATACTAATGGTAATTTTATTCCAACTGTTTTTTATAATGAAAGTGATAAAGAGTATTCTCTTCTGAACCGGGTTATAGCTGATAAAGCACCACACTGGAAGATTGGTTATGTAACTCCATGGATTGCATTATCAGAAGAGGATGAGCCTGAAAGTTCTAATACATTTCAGAGAACCTATACCGGTGAAGGTGTAAGTATATATGATTTCCTAACAGGTGACGTTGCCAAAGAAAGTAATGTCATTTTTGTTTTTGACACGATAAACAGGGAAATAAACTGCTACAGTCTGTGTGACTGTATTAAGCAGGAAACCGGAGAATTATTAACTCCAGGTATCGGTGAGGATACAACCATTCTTGTTTCCAAAAGAAAGCTTGCGAACGAGATCAGTATTACTAGCAATAAAGATAATGTTAAAAACTGTTTCAGAGTTGAAGGCGGGGACGAAATCATCACAGACATGGTTCGTGTGGCCAATATGAATGGAAGCAATTATATCTATCAGTTCGCTGATTTTCAGTATAAGGATATGCCTAAAGAACTGGTTGCCAAGTTGAAAAAATACCAGGAAGAAATGTCCCGGCAGTCAGATGCATACTACGGAGAAAATGGAATTTATACACGCTTATGTAAAAAGTATGATGACCTGGTATATTATGAATCCTCCATGATGCCCGATGTAAGTATTAAAGAAACTACTGCGGAAGAGCAATATCGTACTATGGTCAACAGCTTGAAAACTACTGTGATCGGAGTTTCTTCTGTAAATAACTATTCCAATAATTTGTTCCTTGGCGTATCCAATAATGTTGAAGCAATGGCAAATATTCTGATTGATGCAAGATACAGTGCAAAGATTATTGAAGGAAGCACTTCTTATAATTCCAGTACACATCAATGGACAGGAAATATACAAATAACTCGCACTGCGGATGAGAAGGATTATTATCCAAAAACCAGTGAGGGGATGGCAGCAACTTTTACAGTCAGTATTTCTGATGACGAATTAACATTCACACGTCAGAAATTGGAAAAGGCGCTTGCAAAAGGTTCAATGCTTGACATTGATTTTGAGGTAAAGAATATGTCACCGGCTGAGATGAAAAGTTATTTTGGTCAGTATTGTCTTAACAGGCTGAAATCCTTTTATGATGGCTATAACTCCTGTCTAAGTGTTTTGATGTCATTAAACACTAAAATTTCTGACGTTTCCTCTTCTACTTATAAAGATATGTATGATAAATACCATACAAGAATGGAAGTTGTAGAATCGTTAAGAGATGAGCGTCAGTTACAGGTTGATTCCATTAATGCGGAGATTGATTCACTTTTGAAAGAACAGAAATCATTTCAAGATACGTGGAATCTTGAAAAATATCTTGGAACAGATCTATATAAAATATTCTGTTCTTACCGAAGAGAAGATTCTTATACAAATAATAATTATATCTCTGATGGCCTGTCAACTTCTGAGTGTGTAACGAAAGCAAAAGAATTAATTGATGCTGCTACAAAAGAACTAAAAAAGGCATGTGTTCTTCAACGTACTGTTACTACAGATATGAATAATTTATTTGCGCTTCCCGAGTTTGAGCCTCTGTATGATAAATTTGCACTGTTTAATTATATACGGATACGTACTGAGGATGAGATATTAAAGCTTCGTCTGATTGGGATAGAATTCAGTGGAGATTCTGCAAGTGAAATAACCGTTACATTTTCAGAACAGGTAGAATCTATAGACGGAAAAATGAGTGATTTGCGGAGTATTATCAAACAGGCAAGCAGTATGTCTACGTCCTACCCCTCTACTGTCCTACAGGCAAAAAAGGGAGAACAGGCAAAAAATACATTTAACGAAATTTACAGTAAAGGTCTGAATGCTGCTAAAACAATGCTTTCCAATAATGACCATAATGAAGTGTCGATTACTTCAGCGGGAATCATTGGAAAGAGAATGGACGATGAAGGATTTTATGGAGATAAACAGTTCCGTATTACCGGGAATATGTTTGCATTTACGAAGGATAACTGGAGAACTGTTGAACTTGCTATCGGGGAAACTGTTTTTCAGAATCCTCTTACAGGAAATATGGAAAAAAAGTATGGAATTTTTGCATCTGCAATTGTGGGGGAAGCAATACTCGGCGAAAACATGGGGATTTATTCCAAAGACAAAGCAATGATTTTTGATGCAAGTGGATTTCGTATAACAAATAATGTTAACAGTTTTGTAGTCGATCCAAGCTCAAAAACCATGTTGTCATTATCCAATAGCCAGGGGAAAATATTCTATGTAGATGATACGGGCGAACTGCATATCAAGGGGAATGGGAAGGCACTGGATATTTCCGCAAATAGTACAATCTCAAATATGTCCACAAAAATAGATAATAATACAGAAGATATTTCTGATGAGATTTTACGGGCTACAACTGTTGAGAGTAGCTTGTCTTCCAGGCTTACGCAGACTGCTAACGAAATCAGATTGGAAGTATCCAAAAAAGTAGACGATGATGAACTTATTTCGAAAATAAATATGTCCTCAGAAGCAATAAAACTATCGTCTAACAGGCTTATTGTTGACAGTAATAATTTTAGTTTAGATGAAAATGGAAATGTTGCTTTGAGTGGGGATATTACAGGTTCATCCGGGCAGTTTACAAAATCGTTTGAAATAGACATTCCGGTAGAAGACTCCTTTAACCATTTTGAAGGAAGATGGATATTTAACGCTGACAAAAACGGGGTTCATATGGGTTTAATATCTGATGATATAAATAATACGTTTGTATTGAATGAACTTGGAATTGCATTTCAAATGCATGAATTATTCTCTACACGTACAAAACGTGTCATCATGGAAGCAGAAAATATTTCCTTTTGGAGTAACCCTGAGATTTCCAGCAATATAAAAGTAGATATTGACGGTGAATTAGTTGTTACTGGTGCTAAAAACCGATTAGTCAAAACAGAAAATTACAATGATCGTCTTCTGTACTGTTATGAAACTGCTTCTCCATTCTTTGGGGATTTGGGACATGGCATAATTGGAGAGGATGGTTTCTGCTATATAGATATAGATTCTGTTTTTGAGGAAACAATTGATCTGTCACATGAGTATTATGTATTCTTGCAGTCTTATTCAGAAACATTGCCCTATGTTTATAAAAAAGAAGCAGCCTATTTTGTTGTAAAAGGTTCTCCGGGAACAGAGTTTGACTGGGAACTGAAAGCAAAACAAAAGGATTATTCTACAGAACGACTGGAAGAGTATGTGAAACAGGATGATTCTACAGAACCTGCCGCAGCATAGTCAGAAAATATTTGTCAAAAAAGGAGCTGATAACACATGAATAAAACATCAGTCACATCATTTACATACCACAAAACTGCTGAAGGAAGCAGATTATCAGCAACCTACTCTGAAATATCAGAGGACGGGAGGCTGATCAGAAGCAATGAGCGTTTCAATGTCATTGTAACTGACGAGGAAATACAGGGATGTATTGATAAGATCAATACTTTCCTGGAGAGTAAGATTCCGACTTAAAAGAAAAAGACAGAAAATAAATTTAAAATCAAATACACAACACAAAAAGGAGAAAATAACATGAACAATATGAATATTGAAAAACCAGCAACAATTATCACAAAGGAATTAAATGAAAATATTGCAGCTTTGATTAATAATTCCGGGCTGCCGTTTTTTGTAGTTGCATATATCTTAAAGGATATTTTAAATGAAGTCTATGCAGTAAGTCAGAGACAGTTAGAGGCTGATACAAAAAATTATCAAAAAAAGTTAGAAGAAACAAATAAAGAGGCTGACAAAGAAGTAGAAACAATTGAACCAACTGAATAAGACAGATCAAATAATTCCTGACATAATAATTTGATTAGGTGATGGATATTGTCCATCACCATTATTAAAAGAATAATTTTTGGAGGTGAAACGCTATTAATCAGCGTGAAAATATTTTCCCAAGTTGCCCACTTTGGGAAAAGATGAACTTAACAATAAAGGAAGCCGCAGAATACTCAAATATTGGAGAAAACAGGATACGGGAATTACTGGATGATCCCCTGTGTACATTTGCCCTTATGGTTGGCAATAAGAAAAAATTAGTGAAGAGAAGACAGTTTGAAAAGTATATAGACAGCAAGCAGTGTATTTGAAAATATAAAAATCAAATTATCATTATAAATTAAATATAACAGATTGAAACAGAGTCTTGATTATGGTAAGATTTTTTTATCATATCAAGGCTCTTTTTTGGAAAGGAGCTAAAGATGTCAGATATAAAGAGAAAAGATGACAGAGGAAGATTTTTAAAGGAAGGTGAAAGCCAAAGAAGTGATGGAAGATACCAGTATCAGTATACGGGACTGGACAGGAAAAGACATGTGGTTTACAGTTGGAGACTTTTACCATCGGATAAAGCTCAGACGGGTAAAAAACCAGGTAAGTCACTGAGGGAAAAAGAAAAGGAGATTCAGAAAACACTGTTAGAAGGTGAGAATGTATTCTGTGGGAATGTTACGCTGAATGAGATGTTTGACATTTACATTAAGAAGAAAAAGCGGAAGGGAAAAACATTAACTTCTAATACCATTAATAATTATGTGACAATGTATAATAATCATATAAGAGAATCCTTTATAGGTAAAATGAAAATCCAGGACATTAAGAAAACAAATATTGTTGATTTATATCTCCAAATCCAAGAAAATGGGTTGTCTTATGGAACGATTACATTTTATCAAAAGGTGCTGAGTGCAGTTTTTAATATGGCTGTAGATGAGGAATATATTGCAAGAAACCCAACACCAAGGGCATTAGATCAGATTGAAGGAAGTCAGCAGAAAAGAGAATCACTGACAGTGGAACAAGAGGAAGCACTGCTGAGATATGCAAAAAAATACGATCACAGCCTATACCGCAAGCTAGTGTTTCTGATTGATACCATGTGCAGGGTAAGTGAGTTTGCCGGGATAACATGGAATGATATTGACATGAAAGAAAAAATGATATCCATTAACCATCAGCTCCAATATAAAAAGTATCTCAATGAAGAACATTGTAAATACCGTATTTCTCCAACAAAGGGAAAAGAAGTAAGATATATTCCAATGACGCAGAGGTTATATAAGATTCTGAAAGAAATGAAGACATATTATTTCATAACCCGGACAGATATCGAAATAGATGGTGTGAAAGATTTTGTTTTCTTGACAAACAGTGGAAAGTTAGTTTATGGAAATGCATTCAGACAAGAGCTTTCAAGACTTTTGAAAAGTTATAATCAAAATGCAAAGTATAAAATAGAATACCTTACTCCTCATATGTTGCGTCATACTGGATGTACGAGAAATGCAGAGAACGGAATGGATCTGAAGGTCTTACAGTACCTCATGGGGCATAAGTCATCAAAAATAACGAATGATGTATACAATCATGTGACACAGGAAAGAGTTATGACGGAAGTGCTGAAAACCGCGAAGAATCAACAAAAACAGGCATAATTTTTACAACAGTTGTATTTTCCGTTTTTTGAGTTTTACAACAGTTTTTACAACAGTTTTCTACAAAAATACGTGAAGATATGTAAAGATATGTAAAATTCGGAGAATGATAAAAGGCCTGAAAACCGCGATTTTATAAGGTTTTAACGACTTATGTGAGGTTATGTGAAGCAGGATATTTCTTACAAAACTGTAAGAACTAATCATCCGTTTGTAAAGGAATTGCAAGATACAGCAGTTATAATAAGGAACTGTAAAGAAACGTATCAGAAAAAAGGAGCGATGACGGATGAGTATATTAGAACTTCAGCATGTTGAAAAAATATACGGAGAAAAAGAAAATCAGGTTCATGCACTGCGAGATATCAGCCTTCAGGTGGAGGAGGGAGAGTTTGCAGCCATTGTAGGAACATCCGGTTCAGGAAAGTCCACGCTGCTCAACTTAATTGGCGGGCTGGACAATCCAACGAAGGGAAAAGTTTTGGTCAAAGACAGAGAAATCGGTTCCCTGTCTAGAAAGGAGCTTACCATTTTCCGCAGGAGAAATATCGGCTTTGTGTTTCAGAATTACAGTCTGATGCCTGTACTAAACGTGTACGATAACGTAGCTCTGCCAGTGACATTTGACAGGGGAAAGTATAGGAACCATAAGTATATTGAAGAACTGCTGCGGGAGCTTGGCATTTGGGAGAAACGTAAGAAATATCCGAATGAGTTATCTGGAGGACAGCAGCAGAGGGTAGCGATTGCAAGGGCGCTTGTGAACAAACCCCATGTGCTGCTTTGCGATGAACCCACAGGAAACCTGGATTCCGGTACAACCATTGAGGTAATGGGCTTATTAAAGGCAAGCTGCAGAAAATATAAGCAGACGATTCTCATGGTAACACATAATGAAGCCATTGCTCAGACCTGCGACAGGGTGATTCATATTGAAGACGGGCGTATCGTCACAGGAAACAGAAGGTTTCCGGCAAAAGGCGGTGATGACGTATGCTAAAACTGGCGTGGAAGTATATGAGGTATTATAAAAGCCAGACCCTGGCAATTTTTGTAAGTATTCTGTTAACAGCATCACTGCTCTCTGGAATGAGTTCTCTGATTTACAGCAGCCAGAAGAGTGATCTGGAAAACGGCAGGAATATTTACGGAGACTGGCATTATTATGTGGAAACAGATCAGGAGATGCATGAGATGATCCAAAGCGGCGCGCAGGGGGAGGGGTTTCATCTAAAGCAATGTGGAAGGATGGAGATCAGGGATGTGGTTTCGGATGAATTTCTCATTTATTTTATCCGCACGGATGAGCCGTACCGCAATATGGCGCACAGAGATCTCCTGGAGGGGACTTTCCCGGAGAAAGAAAATGAAATTGCAGCAGATGGATATGTATTAAGCAACCTGGGCTTTTCCGGGAATCCCGGTGATTCTGTTCAGATCGGGGAGCGGAATTTTATTGTGACAGGTATTTTGAAAAGCGAGTGGGCTGCAAGTGCCAGTGAGATGGAGATCTTTGTAAGCGATGCTTTTGCAGGCCGGGGAAGTCAGACGTTTTTATATCTTAGATTCGATGAAGACATGAAGTTATACAAACAGCTGGATGCTTTCCTGGGGACATATAAGCTGGATTCCCGGTCTGTAGTTGGAAATGAGGAAGTGATCCAGTATCTAGGCGGCGAGGAGCCTGACAGTATTTATGATATTGTAAAATTTGGCCTGACGAATGAAAAAGGAAACTTTACGTACATTGTCCTGAAATTGCAGAGTGATTACAATCTTGCCTATCATGGAATGATTCTTTTTCTATGTCTGTTCAGCGTCTTCGTAGTGTACAGTGTATTCAATATCTCTGTGGCAAAGAGGACCGCTGAGTATGGAATCCTGCAGACGTTGGGAATCAGTGAAAGGCAGATTGGCGGGACGCTGGTACTGGAGCTCTGGATGCTGTTCATCATTGGATACCCATCGGGATGCTTCCTGGGAAATGGTATTTTGAGCCTGGTATATGAGAAATTCAACGGAGTATTCGGCGGAAAAGGCATCGGAGTAACCGGACAGAAGTTATCTGTGGCAGATCAGACATTTGCAGAAGGATCAGGCGCAGTTCAGTTTTGTTTTTCATGGGATGCTATGATATTTGGCTTTGTATTCCTCCTGACTGCACTGGCAGCGGCAGCGTTTGTAGTAGTCCGCTCCCTTAGAAAGCAATCCCTGAAAGAAGTCATGAGCGGGGATACTTCATTTACAAGAAAGAGAAAAATATATGCCCGCCGTTCAGTAAACCTGGCAGGGGTAGTTGTCTGGAAATTTATGTTTGCAAACAAAAGGAAAGTGATTGGGATCCTGCTATCCTTATCTATCGGCGGCTGTATTTTCTTATGTACGACTTATATGGTGGAGAATCTGAAAATTCATGCAGAGCTTTCGCTGAAATCAGATGACGGGCTTGGCTCTGAATACCGTATTTCCCTAAAATCAGACTCACTGAGTGACACGATTCCAAAAGAGGTTGCGGATAAGATAAAAAATATGCCAGAAATGGAGCATGTATACCCAACCAGGTATACCCTGGGTGAATTGACCCATATAGAAAGTACAGATTATGAGAACTATTGCGAAACCTATTTCGATGAGATGAACCGGTCATCAGAATTCAAAAAGTATGGCGGCATCTGTATTTTGCAGGAGGACGGAACGTATCGTATTAAATATGACGTGTACGGTTATGATGAAGAACTGATGGAGCAGCTTGGAGATTTTATTCTGGAGGGTGAGATTGACCCGAAAGAAATGAGAGATGACAATCAGATTATTGTAGTGGCAAATATGGACGGCCAGGGCAATTATTATTTTTATGGAAAGAAGCCTGGAGATACCATCCTTCTTCGTGTTCCAAAGAAGGACAGCTATACAGACGAATTACTGAAATTCCAGAGCGAAGATGAATACTATATGGAACAGGAATTTCAGATTGCCGCAATTGTAAGCCGTTCCCTGGCCCGGGAACAGGATTTTTTAAATACTGGCGCCTGGAGCCAGGTTCAGATGCCGAGTGTCATTATGACAAACGAGCAGATGGAAGAAAATTTTGCAATAACCGATTATAGCTTTATTAATGCATCCCCGAATCCGGATACAGAGGCAGAAAGTGTAAGTAATCAGATATTACAGGTTATACGTGATGTTCCAGGGGCGGTTCTGGTAGATTATAGTACTGCGATCAAGACACAGAAGAACTATCTGAGACAGCAGCAGATTTTCTTTTCTAGTATAGCAGGGGTTCTTTTGGTGATCAGTCTGTTTCATATTGTGAATAGTATGAACCATACCGTCTTTGCAAGAAGAAGGGAGTACGGAATTATCCGTGCTATGGGTATTACGGATATTGGTTTTTATAAAATGATCCTGCAGACCGGAGTTCTGTACGGAGTGTTAACGGATGTACTGATTTATCTGGTCTATCATTGGATTCTTCGCAGAGTGATGGATTATTATATGGTGCACGTATTGCAGTTTCTACATGTTCAGACAGGGGTCCCGGATCAGGTTTTGTCTGGAATTATGATACTAAATGTGATGATCGCAGCCGCAGCAGTCACGTTTCCGGCATGGAAGCTTGTAAGAGAAAATATCATAAGAGAGATCGCATGTTAAGATGTTATACTCACAGAAAAGGGTATAAATCGTGATGATGAAATTAGAGAGTATAATGGAACTCATGATCCAAAAGAACAGGAGGAAAAAAATATGCAGAGTATGACCGATAGAAAAAATGAAATCCAGGTTTCTGTAACACGATATCACAAATTTATAAATTACCTGTGTGTTTTTCTACAGGCAGGGACGTTTCTGTACCTCCTTTTTGTCTGGAACCGTCTGCCGGACAGGATTCCGACTCATTATAATGGCGCCGGAGAAATTGACGGCTACGGGCCTCGCTTTACGATCTGGATATGTCCAGTGGCCATGATTCTGATGTATCAACTCACAGGACTTGTAGAAAGACGCCCTTCTTGGTGGAATACGGGCGTCACGGTTACAAAAACAAATGCGGCAAGGGTATACGGTATCGTGAAAAATATGATTGTAACATTAAAGCTTGTATTGGTGCTGACTTTTGCATACTTAAGTGTATGGACGACTACAGGAAGAAACCTGGGAGCATGGTTTACGCCGGTAAGTCTTTCTGCCGTATTTCTTCCTATTATCATATTCCTTGTTCTTCTTTTCAAGGCAGCAAAGGAGTGAAGAACGGCTGCTGATCACAGCACAGGAATACGTCAAACTGCGCATTCTATGAGAATAAACTTATGGACTGGATGAATTGAATGAAAAAAATGTACAAAAGAGTTGTAATAGAATGAATTTTTTAGTACAATGTATACATGACATTTTAAGTTGTTGTCAGCAAGTGGGCAGCAACAACATTACGAACGCAAGGAGGCAGCAAAAATATGAAGGTTTATAGAACTGACGAGATCAGAAATGTGGTACTCTTGGGACATGGCGGCTGTGGTAAGACCAGTCTTGCCGAGGCTATGGCTTATGTATCAGGAGCAACGAATCGTATGGGGAAGGTATCTGATAAGAATACGATTAGTGATTTTGATAAAGAGGAGCAGAAGAGGGGATTTTCCATTAGTACGACACTGATTCCGATTGAGTGGGAAAAGGCGAAGATTAACATTCTTGACACTCCGGGATATTTCGATTTCGTAGGTGAAGTAGAAGAGGCAGTGAGCGCGGCAGATGCTGCAGTAATCGTAGTGTCCGGTAAGGCGGGAGTCGAGGTCGGGACCGAGAAGGCATGGGAGCTGTGTGATAAGTATAATCTTCCAAGGATGGTGTACGTGACGGAGATGGATGTGGATGATGCAAGCTTCCGTCAGGTTGTTGAGGATCTGAACGACAGATACGGCAAGGTGATTGCGCCGCATTTCCAGCCAATCCGTGAGAATGAGAAGCTGGTAGGCTATGTCAATATCATTAAGAACGCCGGCAGACGCTACACGGGTATCG
This sequence comes from uncultured Dorea sp., assembly GCA_948602995.1. GTDB lineage: Bacteria > Bacillota > Clostridia > Lachnospirales > Lachnospiraceae > CAPEBR01. The sequence continues at coordinate 118,945 of CAPEBR010000006.1, read as the reverse complement.
GACAGAGAGAAGAATGTGAGATCCCGGATTATTGTAAGGAAAACCTGGAGACCTATCGCGAGAAGCTTCTTGAGGCGGTGGCAGAGACAAGCGAAGAATTTATGGACCGCTATTTTGCAGGCGAAGAGTTCTCAGTAGAGGAGATCCGCGCAGCGATGCGTACAGAAGTTATGGAAGGAAGCATTGTTCCGGTAGCCATGGGCTCCAATATCCAGGCACAGGGAGTTGCGAATCTGTTATCTGACATTGTGAGATTTTTCCCGAGTCCGGATCTTAGAGAATGTGCAGGTATCAACCGCAAGACGAATGAGATCTATGAGGCGGATTATGACTTCGCAAAGGCAAAGTCTGCTTATGTATTTAAGACAATGGTAGATCCTTTCATCGGTAAGTATTCCTTTGTGAAGGTGTGCTCAGGCGTGCTAAAAGGAGAGGATGTTCTCTATAACAGCACCTCAGAGGCAGATGAGAAGCTTGGAAAGATCTATACGATGTCAGGAAATAAGCCGTTAGAGATCAGCGAGCTCTTCGCAGGAGATATCGGGGCTATCGGCAAGCTTACGAATACGAAGACAGGGGATACTCTTTCAGCTAAGGGCACACCGGTTCTTTTTGGAAAGACAGAATATTCCAGGCCATATACATATATGAGATATGCGACCAAGAACAAAGGGGATGAAGATAAGGTATCCCAGGCTCTTCAGAGAATGATGGCGGAGGATGTAACCCTCAAGTCTGTTAATGACAGTGAGAACCGCCAGACACTGATCTATGGCATGGGAGACCAGCACCTGGAGATCGTGGTAAGCAAGCTTGCAGAGAGGTACAAATGCGAGGTAATCTTAGAGACACCGAAGGTTGCCTTCAGAGAAACCATTAAGAAGAAATCAGATGTGGATACAAAGTATAAGAAGCAGTCTGGCGGACATGGACAGTACGGACATGTTAAGATGCGGTTCGAACCATCCGGCGACATGGATACCCCGTATGTATTTGAAGAAGAGGTAGTCGGCGGAGCAGTTCCGAAGAACTATTTCCCGGCAGTGGAAAAGGGTCTTCAGGATTCTGTAATAAAGGGGCCTCTTGCCGGATATCCGGTAGTTGGCGTGAAGGCAGTGCTTTATGACGGCTCCTACCATCCGGTAGATTCCTCTGAGATGGCATTTAAGACCGCAACAGTCCAGGCATTTAAGAAGGGATTTATGGAAGCAGGCCCGATCCTCTTAGAGCCAATCGCATCTGTAAAGGTAACGGTGCCGGATGACTATACAGGCGATGTTATGGGTGACCTGAATAAACGGCGCGGCCGGGTGCTTGGTATGAACCCGACAGGAAATGGCAGACAGGTAATTGAGGCTGATGTTCCAATGACAGGTCTTTTCGGATACTGTACAACGCTTCGCTCTATGACAGGCGGAAGAGGTACTTATGAGTATGAGTTTGCCCGCTATGAGCAGGCGCCGTCCGATGTCCAGGAAGCAGAGATTGCCAAGAGAACAGCAGAAGAATAGTTACTGTGAACGGAGTGAACAGTAACTATAAATAAAACACAAGAAAAAAAGCCCTAAAAGGGCTTTTTTTCTTGTTATAAAGGTGCTATAATCCATTGATGTGGTAACTGTTTTATCTTTGAATAGTAATCGGTTTCAAACAGATGCCTGTGAACAATTGTGAAGATATGGAACAGTTTCAGGCATGATACTATATACAAAAAGAGGATTATAGAAATGAGGATTGTAATTATAGGTGACGGTAAGGTGGGGCATAAGCTTACAACCCAGCTGTCCGAAGAGGATTATGATATTGTTTTAATTGATCAGAATGAGGGGAAGCTGCAGGCAGCGCTGAATCAGCTGGATATTTTCTGCATTTCGGGAAATGGTGCGGATGTGGAGATACAGAGGCAGGCGGATGTACCGAATGCAGATCTTGTGATTGCATGTGCTTCTTCTGATGAGATGAATATGCTGTGCTGTCTTTTGGCAAGAAAGATTGGGGCAAAGCATACGATTGCCAGGCTCAGAAATCCCATATACTATCAGCAGATTGATCTTCTGAAAGCAGACCTGCACCTTAGTATGGCAGTAAATCCCGAGCTTGCCGCTGCAAATGAAGTGGCCAGGGTTCTCCTGTTTCCGGAGGCGAACAAGGTGGAGACCTTTATGAAAGGGAAGGTAGAACTGGTGGAGGTTCCTGTCCGTGCGGACAGCCAGCTTGCGGATTTGTCCCTGGCAGAGATATACAGGCGGTTTCAGATCAAGATGCTTGTATGTGCTGTTAAACGGGGAAACGATGTCTATATTCCAGATGGTGGTTTTGTCCTGAGGCAGGGGGATAAGCTTCACATTGCTGCTGCCCATGGAAACCTCAAGACCTTTTTTAAGTCAATGGGAAAGAAGAATGCGAAGATTAAGAATGTACTGATCTGTGGAGGCGGGCATCTGTGCTTCTATTTAACAAAGCAGCTTCTGCAGGCTGGAATGCAGGTAAAAATTATTGAGAAAAATGAAAAAAGATGTGAGGAGCTCTGCGAGCAGCTCCCCAAAGCCATGGTGATCCATGGGGATGCGGCTGACCAGGATCTGCTTCTTGAAGAGGGACTTCAGAGCGCCGATGCATTAGTTGCTCTTACTGGAATGGACGAGGAGAATATTATCATGTCTCTTTATGCAAAGACCCAGGACGTGAAAAAAATTGTTGCAAAGGTGAATAATGATACCCGTGCACAGATGGTGGAGGAACTGGGAATCGACAGCACGGTTTCAGCGAAGGGTGCAGCCGCCAATGCGATCCTTAACTATGTAAAAGCACGTATGAATTCCTATAGCAATGCCAATGTTGAGACCATGTACCGTCTGGTAAATGGGAGGATAGAGGCCCAGGAGTATATTATCAGACAGCAGTGTGAATATACAGATATTCCGCTTAGGGATCTTCCAACAAAGTCCAACCACTTGATTGCCTGTATCGGCCGGAAGCGGAATATTATTATTCCCAATGGTGATGATCATCTGGAGGTGGGAGACAGTGTGATCGTAGTTACGAAAGAGCATGCAATCAGAGAATTTAGGGATATACTTGCATAGGAGAGTCAGAAGAAAAGCCATGAATCATAAAATGATACGTTTTATATTAGCAAAGATGTTGGGAGTGGAGGCACTGCTTCTGCTGCTTCCTGCACTGACAGGAGTGATCTACGGGGAGTTTAAGGAGGCATGTGCTTTCCTGATTCCTGCAGTGGTCCTTCTGCTTATATTTGTTTTTTTTGGACGTAGAAAGCCAGAGGCACCGTCAATCTATGGGAAGGACGGTATGATTATCGTCGCAAGTGCATGGGGGCTCTGGTCTCTGTTTGGAGCACTCCCGTTCACCATATCCAGAAGCATTCCGAATTATGTGGATGCGCTGTTTGAGATGGTATCTGGATTTACAACGACAGGTTCCTCTATTTTAAGAGATGTGGAGGCACTTCCCCGGTGTATGCTGTTCTGGCGGAGTTTCTCCCACTGGGTAGGCGGTATGGGAGTGCTTGTATTTGTCATGATGCTGACAACACTGGATAAGAAGAACTCTATGTATCTGATGCGTGCAGAGGTTCCGGGTCCTGAAAAGGATAAGCTTGTGCCCAAGACTATGTCTACGGCAAGAATCCTGTACGGAATTTACTTTGGCATGACTGTGCTTGAGGTGATCCTGCTGATCCTTGGAGGAATGGATCTTTTTGATAGTCTGATCCATGCCTTTGGCACGGCTGGAACCGGAGGGTTTTCCAATTATGCACAGAGTGTGGGACATTTTGACAGTGCATACATTGATGGAGTAATTACTCTGTTCATGATTTTATTTGGGGTGAATTTTAACCTATATTTCTTCCTTCTGATCAAAGAGGCAAAGCAGGTATGGAAAAATGAAGAGCTGAAGGCTTACCTGGGAATTATTGCAGCAGCAGCACTGGCGATTACAATAAATACAAGCAGCCAGTATCCCAGTCCGTTTACGGCATTCCGGTATGCAATCTTCCAGGTTGCGTCCATCATTACGACTACTGGGTATGCAACTGTAGATTATAACGTGTGGCCCATGTTTTCCCAGTGCATCATCATATTTCTGATGATTGTCGGCGCATGTGCGTCTTCAACAGGAGGCGGAATCAAGGTATCCAGGGTGCTGATTATATTTAAAACGATCAGACAGGGAATCAAACAGCTGGTACACCCGCAGTCAGTGAATATTATCCGTATTAACGGGAAGAAGATGAGCCAGGATATTTTGAAAAATGTCTATGTGTACCTAATGGCATATGTCGGGATCATGGTGGTGTCTGTTCTTCTGGTTTCTTTGGATAACAAGGACTTTGCGACTACATTCAGTTCCGTTATTACAACACTGAACAATATTGGCCCGGGTATTGCAGAGGTGGGGCCGGCCGGCAATTTTGCAGATTTTTCGATTCTGTCCAAGCTGGTGTTCTGCTTTGACATGCTTGCCGGCAGGCTGGAGATCTTCCCGTTTTTGATGCTGCTTACGTCATTTTCATGGAGAAAGAAATTTTAACGTAACAATTCAGACAGGTCTGAGGGCAGCTTGTCTGAACTGTTACATTTTAACGGAGGTATAATATGAAAGGAAAGAAAAAGATACTTTTTGCGCTGGGCATATTGGTCGCAGCAGCGGTGTACTATTATGTAACACTCCCTGCTATCAATATTCATTCATCAGACACCTGGGTTATGGGGCTGTTTCTGCTGCTTGTACTGGCAGTGGCATATGTGGTAAAAAAGCGGCTCGGGAGACATGAATTTAAGGAGAATAAGGTAGTAAAATGCTTCGGCATTCTGATACTGGGTATAGGGGCAGTGTATCTGATTGGTTCCGTTCTGTCCTCACCGATTGTTAATGCGAAGAAATACCAGGGGCTGATGAAGGTGGAAGAGGGCAATTTCACAGACGATGTGGAGGAGCTTTCTTTTGACATGATACCGCTTCTTGATAAGGAAACCGCAGAGATTCTCGGCGACCGGAAGATGGGAAGTATGGTAGATATGGTTTCCCAGTTTGAGGCAGACGAGATCTATTCCCAGATCAATTACAATGATAATCCGGTGAGGGTATCCCCGCTGAAATACGCGAGTCTGATTAAGTGGTTCACGAACCGCTCCGAGGGAATTCCGGCATATATCCGTATCAATATGGCGACCCAGAGTACAGAGATCGTGAAGCTTAAAGAGGGAATGAAATATATGACATGTGAGCATTTTAACCGGAATATCTACCGGCATCTGCGATTTGCGCATCCCACATATATCTATGGACAGCTTAGCTTCGAGATTGACGATGAAGGCATTCCCTACTGGATTGCCCCGGTGAAAAAGTTCAATATCGGACTGTTTGGCGGGGAGACAGTAGGAAAGGTTGTAATCTGTAATGCGGTAACCGGTGAGATGAAGACCTATCAGGTGGATGAGGCGCCAGAGTGGATTGACCGTGCGTATTCCGCAGATCTTCTTGTGGAGCTTTTTGATTACTATGGCACTCTGAAGCATGGATTCTTTAACAGTGTGCTAAGTCAGAAAGACTGTCTTAAGACAACAGACGGATACAATTATCTGGCATTGGATGATGATGTATGGATGTATACAGGTGTTACCTCAGTAAATGGCGACCAGTCTAATGTAGGTTTTGTTCTTTCAAACCAGAGGACTATGGAGACGAAATATTACGAGGTAGAAGGTGCAACAGAATCTTCCGCTATGTCATCCGCAGAAGGACAGGTACAGAACCTGAAGTATATCGCCACCTTTCCGCTGCTTCTGAATATTTCCGGTGAGCCAACCTATTTTATAGCCCTCAAGGATGACGCGGGTCTCGTAAAAAAATATGCCATGGTAAATGTACAGAAATATCAGATTGTAGCAATCGGTGACAGTGTGAGCCAGTGTGAGGAGAATTATCTGGAGCTTCTCTTAAGCAGCGGCGTGAAGGAAGCTGAGAAGGATACGAGAGAGGTGCATACCGTGACAGGTGAGATTACTAAGATCGCCCAGGCAGTTCTTGACGGGACCTCCCACTATTATCTGATGGTGACAGGCTCTGATGATATCTTTGACATCTCAGTTGTTGACTTTATTGATGTTGTAAGATGTGAGGAGGGTCAGAAGATTACCATGGAATATAAGGAAGGCGAGCAGGCAAATACAGTCATGTCGCTGACATTTGACAGATAGAGGAATTAAGTAATTGCGTGAGAAAACGGGAACGGCTTTAGCCGTTCCCGTCTGCTTCTGAGTCTTAATTAATAAAGCTTATGTTTTCTGCATTAACATCCTTCAGATCTTCTTTTGCGCCGCTGATGCTTACAAAGAATTCAATGCCGCAGTCAGAGGAAATCTTCTTAAGTCTCTCTATAAATTCTGGCATATTTTCTAAAGAAACATCAGCATGCTTCAGGATCCCGTCGATAAATACACATTCAATATCATGGTTGGAGCTATACATTCCATATAAAAATCCGATATATTCATCAATGTTGGTAATTGATGTGTAGTCATCCATACAGATGGTACGGATATCAAATGTGACGCTTGCGGTGTCTCTGTGCGTTTTTTTGATAAATACGACATTACCGTTGCAGTCTTTTACTTTTTTGTTAGCAAGTTCAATCATCTGCTGTGTCTTGCCGCTCCCTTTCGGACCTGTTAATAAATTTACCATTGGCGAACTCTCCTTTATGTATCATATTATACTGAAATGCTTTCAGTACCGTTACCTGTTTCTATTATACACGAAAGAGAGGACAGGAACAACCATAATTTCAAGTTAATCAGATTATTAAAAGATTTGTCAGAATCACTTGACTTATTTTAACATTATCCGTATAATAATGAAGAATAAGAAAGAAACGTTGATGAGGAGTAGTAAGAGCCGATTGTTTTCAGAGAGCTGCCGGAGGGTGCGAGGCAGCAGTGCCCTGTATGAAGAAGAGTGGTACCGCGGAAGTGAAGTCTTTTCGTCTCTTTTGAGATGGAAGGACTTTTTGTTTCATGCCTGTGGCGAGATCTTTGACGTTAGGGACTATTCACAAGTTATTTCTGAACAGTTCCTTATCATAGTAGGAGGAGTAAAAAGATGTCTAAAATCCCTTATAATCATAAGGCAATTGAAAAAAAGTGGCGCGAGAACTGGGAAAAGAACCCGGTGAACGTAACAGAGAATGAAGATGGAAGTAAGAGAGAAAAATATTACTGTCTGGATATGTTCCCTTATCCATCGGGGAATGGCCTGCATGTAGGCCACTGGAGAGGCTACGTGATCTCAGATGTATGGAGCAGGTATAAGCTTCAGCAGGGATACTACATCATCCATCCTATGGGGTGGGATGCATTTGGCCTTCCGGCTGAAAACTATGCAATTAAGATGGGGGTACACCCGGCGATTTCTACTGCAGAGAATGTGAAGAATATTAAAAAACAGATTAATGAGATTGCGGCCCTTTACGACTGGGACCGAGAGGTGAATACAACAGATCCAGAGTTTTATAAATGGACCCAGTGGATCTTTGTAAAGATGTTCAGGGAGGGGCTTGCTTATGAGAAGGAATTTCCCATCAACTGGTGTCCTTCCTGTAAGACAGGGCTTGCCAACGAAGAGGTGGTAAATGGTAAATGTGAGCGCTGCGGCGCAGAGGTGACGAAGAAGAATCTCCGTCAGTGGATGCTTAAGATTACCGCCTATGCAGAGCGTCTGCTAGGAGATCTGGATAAGCTTGACTGGCCGGAGAAGGTAAAGAAGATGCAGACAGACTGGATTGGAAAATCCTATGGTGCAGAGGTGGATTTCCCAGTAGACGGAAGGGACGAGAAGATTACAGTCTATACGACCAGACCGGATACTTTATACGGCGCCACCTTTATGGTACTTGCACCAGAGCACGAGCTTGCTGCGGGCCTTGCTACAGATGAGACGAGAGAAGCTGTTGAAAAATATATTTATGACGCATCCATGAAGTCAAATGTAGACCGGATGCAGGATAAGGAAAAGACTGGCGTATTTACAGGAAGCTATGCGGTTAATCCATTGAATGGCGAGAGGACGCCGATCTGGCTGTCCGATTATGTACTGGCAGATTACGGTACTGGTGCTATTATGTGTGTACCGGCACATGATGACCGTGATTTTGAATTTGCTACAAAATTCGGTATTCCGATTGTACAGGTTATTGCAGAGGACGGAAAAGAAATTGAGAATATGACGGAGGCTTACACAGAAGCAAGCGGAACCATGATCAATTCCGGGGAGTGGAATGGTATGGAATCTTCCATACTGAAAAAGGAGGCGCCTCATATGATTGAAGAGAGGGGAATCGGGCGTGCAACTGTGAACTATAAGCTGCGTGACTGGGTATTCTCCCGTCAGCGCTATTGGGGAGAGCCGATTCCGATTGTGCACTGTCCGGATTGTGGATGTGTGCCGGTGCCGGAGGAAGAGCTGCCGTTGCGTCTTCCAGAGGTAGAATCCTATGAGCCCACAGGAACCGGGGAATCACCCCTTGCAGCGATTGAGGAGTGGGTAAACTGTAAGTGCCCGGTCTGTGGAAAACCAGCAAAGCGTGAGACAAATACAATGCCCCAGTGGGCAGGCTCATCCTGGTATTTCCTGCGCTATGTGGATAACCATAATGATAAGGAGCTTGTTTCCAGAGAAAAGGCAGATGCAATGCTTCCGGTAGATATGTATATCGGCGGTGTGGAGCATGCGGTGCTTCATCTTCTGTATTCAAGATTTTATACAAAGTTCCTGTGCGATATAGGGGTTATTGATTTTGACGAGCCCTTCCACAAACTGTTTAACCAGGGAATGATTACAGGAAAGAACGGAATCAAGATGAGCAAGTCAAAAGGCAATGTGGTATCTCCGGATGACCTTGTGAGAGACTATGGGTGTGATTCCCTGCGTATGTACGAGCTTTTCGTTGGGCCGCCGGAACTGGATGCCGAGTGGGATGACCGTGGAATTGACGGTGTGAACCGTTTTCTTAAGAGATTTTGGAATCTTGTCATGGACAGCAGGGAAGCAGATGTGACTGCGACAAAAGAGATGGTCAAAGAACGTCACAGACTAATTAAGGATATTACCGTGCGTCTGGAGAGCTTCAGTCTGAACACAGCAATCTCAGGGTTTATGGAGCATAATAATAAATTGATTGAGATTGCAAAAAAGGAAGGCGGAGTTGACAAAGAGACATTATCAGCCATGACCGTGCTTCTTTCCCCGTTTGCACCCCACATTGCAGAGGAAGCATGGGAGCAGTTAGGCCATACAGGGTCTGTCTTTAAGGCGGGCTGGCCTGTTTATGACGAAGAGGCTATGAAGGATGATGAGATTGAAGTTCCAGTTCAGCTGAACGGAAAGACAAAGGCAGTCATCCAGATCCCGGTCGATATCTCGAAGGAGGAAGCAATTGCCGCCGGAAAGGAAGCTATTGCAGATAAAATTACCGGAACGGTAGTGAAGGAAATCTATGTTCCGAAGAAGATTATTAATATCGTGCAGAAAATGTAACAATTCGGTTCAGGGTTCTCACGGAATGCGCGGTTTGTGCGCATTCCCGGGCTGTGAATGATAAAGGGTAATTAGCTTTTGGAAACGGTTCAGGCGGCCTGGGCCGTTTCTCTGTTACTATAGCGGGATGCACGATCCTGTGAATAGTGATATAATTTTTGCTTTCAGTTAGCAGGGAGGTTATAGTATGGACAGAAATATGGAATATAAGATAAGAAAGGTAATGGCATCCTATTATAAAAGAAAATGGACGGGAGTGGGAATCTGTGCAATCGCGATCATTTACCTGATTTATCTGGGGATCTTTAAGATGGATTATCGGATTAGTCTTGTAGTGGGGGGGTTTGCTTCACTGCTGCTGACATTGAGCATTTTTATCGTGTATATTACTTTGGCGGCGGTCATGGTCTTTGTGCTCATGTCAGCATCAGCCGTGATTTCTGAGACCTTAATGAAAGATTGTGATCCGTATCTTTTTGAGGCCTGCCTAAACCGGCTTACGATATTATTTTACAAAGACAGAATCGCCTGCAATCATGCCATGGCGCAGTATTACCAGGGGAATTTTGCGCAGGCATGGGAGACGCTTCAGCGTATTAATATATATAAGTTAAAAGGAAGATTCCGGTTCAATTACTATGTGCTCCTTTGTGCACTGCATTTCAGGAACGGGACAGGGGAAAGAGTGGCAGAGCTTGAGAAGACTTACCGCGCGGGAATCAGAAACAAAAAAGACCAGAAGTATTTTCAGATGCTTTGTGCGGATAATAATCTGTTCCGGGCGATGGAAAACCGGGATTATGAATCAGCTTTCCGTTTTGTAAAGGAGCGGGAGGAACTGACAGGGAAGATGTCTTATCCATGGCACAGGGTGCTCTTTGATATGAAGGAGGCTCGTATTTATGCTGCAATGGGAGAAAATGAGAGTGCGAGGCTTAAGCTGCGGCATGTAGTGGAACGTGGCGGGTCGCTTTTTTGTGTGGAAGAGGCAAAGGAGCTCCTGGAGAAGATTACAGGAGTGAAAGAGGTGTGGGAGCCAAAGGCTGGGGAGCCGGGGCAGATCGAGGAGCCAGAGACTGAGCAGGCCGGGGAGCAAAAGCAGGAGCCAGAGACTGTGCAGACCGGGGAGCCGGGGCAGATTGGAGAGCCAGAGCAGGAACAAGAGACTGTGCAGATTGAAGAGTCTGTGTAGGTACTGGGTGATTTTTATTGTCTGGCAGCGGACGCAGGCAGGGACAATCCCATATTCCATTCAAACGGGGCAAAATTCCGGTGAACTAATTGCCAGCTCCGACTAAGGCGTTCGGGAGAGCCCTCACGCCTAAGTCTTCGCAGGCAATGGATTTCACCTCCATAAAAAGCGCCCCTAATTGTTTTCATTGGAACATGGGATTGTCCCTTCCTGCTGTGTATCGGATGGAGTACTAGTACTGCATTGCATAATTGACAGTGAATAATGTGCTTGATATCTGGGTCAGATGTGCAGCTACAAGCCGACGGCGTAGCGGGCTACGCCTAGGATTGGAGATGTGCAACTGGCACAGATAGCGGGCGCAGAATTCACTGCTAATTACGCAATACAGTACTAGGTTCTGTCATGGTTGATGGAGGTATAGAACATGTAGCGTATTTCTTCCTGTTTACTTGTCTGTCCTAATATCCACATAATCTTGGCAACGAGTGATTCCGTTGTCATGTCTGCAGCCTGGAGGATTCCAGGGTGTTCACTATATTTTTTCCCTACCTTATAAACTTCAAGATCGCAGCCTTCTTCAGGAACCTGGGTGGTTACTGCAAGGGTTTTTCCGGCATTTACCCACCCGAAAATTGCCTTTTCGAAGGAGGCATCCTCATATTCTGGTATTCCGCCAATTCCAAAGGTTTCTAAAATAATTGCATCATAGTGACTGCTTAAAAGTCCGAAGATCTCTGCTTTTACTTCTGGCGTGAGTTTTAGGACGAATACCCGGTCGTTCAGTCTGCTATAGGTTTTAAGTGCATCCGGTTCGGGCAGTGCACCGGTGTAGTGCCGGATGATGCGGTCGTCATGAATGACTGCAAGAAGCGGAAAGTTCATACTTTCAAAGGCATCAAAACTCCGGGTGCGCTGCTTTCTGCCGCGGGTTCCGGCAACGGCTTTCCCATTAAATACAATGCAGACGCGGCAGGACTGGTCATCCAGGGCATACAGGATGCTCTGATAGATATTGAGCTTTGCATCTGTGTATGGGTTTCCCATTGGCTTTTGGGATCCGGTTAGTACGATGGGTTTCCTGCTGTCCTGTATCAGATAGGAAAGTGCGGCGGCTGTATATGCCATTGTGTCTGTTCCATGCAGGATTACGAATCCATCGTAAGCATCGTAGTGTTCCATGACTGCGTCACGGATTCTAAGCCAGTCCCGCGGACGCATGTTTGTGCTGTCAATGTTCATAAGCTGCAGGACAGTGAGTTTACATTTGTCCTGAATTCCCGGGACATTCGCCGCCAGTTCATCCCCAGTCATGGCAGGCGCAAGTCCCTGTTCTCCGCCCTTGGAGGCAATCGTGCCTCCGGTGGCAATCATAAGTATTTTTTTCATATACATCATCCTCTCAATGTAATAAAAGTATAGTGGTATCTGACAACTCAATATAGTATAACATACCCTGGCCATTAGCTGCAATGAAACACATATTGATTGATAAAAATTCGCGTAATAATCGCGGCCTTATATGAAGCAAATAATTTGTGATTCCGAAAAAAAGGTATTGCTATCACGTTCACGTGATAGGATATGCTTTTTATGCGGAGAGAGGAAGGCCGTAATGAAAAGAACAAATGAGGTAAGTAAATTGGCTGGGATAAGCAGGCGTACATTACAGTATTATGATGACGAGGGAATTCTTGTGACAGAAAGATCAAGAAATAATCATCGATTATATGACAAGGAAGCATTGGAAAAAATATGGGAAATCATGCTATATAAGGAGATGGGATTTGAGCTAAAAGAAATCAGACAATTACTGCAGGCAACAGACAATAAGAAAAAAGAATATCTAAGACGGAAGATAGAAATTGTCAGAGGAGATATTAAGAAAAGAGAAGAGCAGATAGAATTTATTTCACTGATCCTGGGACATGGAATTCCGCATATGCCGGAAGAAAGTGATGGAATGACATATGTGAAAAGTATAGAGGAATTGAGAAGAAAGTTATGAATGATCATGGAGTATATTTAGCTGTTATGCAAAAAATAAAGATCTGTTAGGATTTATGAGGAATTGTAACTATTCATGGGGACTTGCACCTCGCTGCATGTCCCCGTGCCAATAAATTTGATCTTGGCAAGTTCCTGTAGCCTGCTGAAACAGACATGTTAATAAATATATGGTCAGTTTTCTTTACAGGAGGATATATTTGAAGGAAAAGAAGGAGAATGATGGAAATGAAATGTCCGGTATGCGGTGCGCCGCTGAAGGGGAAAAGATGTGATTATTGTGAGTATGAGGACAGAATGCCGGTTCAGAAGGATATAAGTGTAAATCAGATGTACTGCCAAAAGGAAGAGCGGCCGGGACAACATGTTATAATGGACAATCCAGTATTCAAGAGTCTGGAAGCCCCCCCTGGAGTCAGCAGAAAAAGTAAAACAGTTGCTTTGGCTCTGTGTATATTTGGGGGAGGGTTAGGGGCGCATAAGTTTTATGTTGGCAAGGCAGGAATGGGAATTCTTTATTTGTTTACATTGGGCTTGTTTGGATTTGGCTGGATTATTGATATTATTTTGATTGCAACAGGAATGTTTAAAGATGAATTTGACTTGCCCCTGCTGTAGTGAAGGAGAGAAGTATGGATTTTTGAGATATTGTTAAAGATCAATTTCTTGATGTAATTGAATATGAAGATAAAAGCAATCGGCTTATTGTTATGAAATTCCGCCGGGAAAGCGGGAATGATGAATTAAAACAGGGGTCAAAGGTTATTGTCAGAGAGAGCCAGTGCGCTGTGTTTTTGAAAGGTGGTCAGTTGGCAGATATTCTTCCGCCAGGTACATATGAGCTCAATACAGATAATTTTCCTGTTCTGACAAAACTTAAGGCATTTCCCTATTTATTTGTATCACCTGTAATTGCAGATTTATATTTTGTGAGTACGAGGCAGTTTATAGACAATAGGTGGGGGACAAAAAATCCTATTATGAAGAGAGACAAAGATTTTAATATGGTGCGGATACGTGCTTTTGGAAAATTTGCATTCAGAATTATAGATGTTGCTTATTTTATGAAAGAAATCTTTGGAACAAAAGGAATTGTAATGACTTATGACATTGTTGAATACCTTTCGTCAATGGTGACAGAAGTCTTTTCAACTACGGTTGGAGAAACAGAAATGTCAGTTTTGGAATTGGCCGCAGGATACAGAATTTTATCTTCTGCAATGCAGGAAAGATTAAACGGTCAGATAAGAATGACGGGGATACAATTCAGCGATGTGATTATCGAAAACATTTCACTTCCTGAGGATGTTGAGAGAATGATTGATGAGCAGTCAGGAATTGGTATTGCAAAAAGCGATATGGAATCCTTTATGAAATACCAGACAGCAAGAGCTATGAGAGATGCGGCAAAGCAGAAGGGAGGGTTGGCAGGGCTGGGGGCGGGAATGGCCTTAGGAAATACCATGGCTCAAAATGTGCAGAAGAGCTTGGGGTCAGATAACCAGTTGAAAAGCAGGACAGAACAATTGCGAGAGTTAAAGGCACTGCTAGATGAAGAAATCTTGACACAGGATGAGTTTGATGAGGAAAAGAAACGTATTTTAAGAAGTTAAGAAACTGAGGGAGGATGATAAGATGTCAGAGAAACCAAAGATGGTAATATGTAGGAACTGTAATGCACCGATTGCAAAAAATGCAAGGATTTGTCCGTCATGCGGCGCAAAGAATAAGAAACCATTTTACAAGAAAGGATGGTTTATGGTTCTTCTGGTTATTTTTGCAATTGGAATTGTTAACTCAGTTGTCAGAAATAAAGAGGATCTGAAGACCGTACGGTCTGTTGAAATCCAAAAATCAGATGAGGTAAATGAAAATGAAGTGGAATCCGAACCTGAAGGTGAAGCGACTAAGGAGGAAAAGGCAAAGGAAAATCCGAAAAGCCGTGAAAAATCAGTAGACGGTATGCGGCCGGAATTCAAGAAAGCAATGGATAGCTACGAGGAATTTATGACGGAATATTGTGAATTTATGAAGAAGTACAAAGAATCAGATGGAACGGATCTGGGGCTGGTGGCAGATTATGCGGATTATATGAGTAAGTATGCTGAGTGGGTAGAGGATTTCGAAAGCTGGGATGATGGAGAAATGAATACGGAAGAAACTGCGTACTATCTTGATGTTCAAAACCGTATTAGCAAAAAGCTTATTGAAGCTGCGAATTAGGGACGGGGCATTTTTAAAAATGCCCCGTCCCCAACTTAGCATAGGACGATGATTTTCCGCGGTGTTGTCTGCGGCGGTATACTTCTTGTTGTTTCGTTGTAATAGACCACCAGCATTTTGTTTTCGGGGCGGCAGCCATAGCCCTGTCCGTTAGAGGTCACGATTTCGGTGGTCCGGCTGGGATTTATTTTCAGTGCGTTGTCTTCTGCGGTCAGTGTGTCGTCGAAATATCCGACATAGATATTTTCGGATGGGTTCCTTCTTCCGATGATGACGGCCTGGTATCTTGGCGGGAAGATGAGCGGTACGGGCAGGGAGGCATCGTAAAATGCCGCGACAGGCATACCAGGGCGGAGACGTACTTCTCCGATTACATAGGTGTCAGGGCTTATGATGAACTGGCTGATTCCGTTATCGTTGCGGATGGTTACCTGCTGTTCGCAGCAGTCTTCACTAAAGGATGTTACATTTTGTATGATTCCTGTAATAGGCATTAATGTTGCTGGCATATGAAAATCTCCGGTTTTTGATTAATATATGCCATGCGGCTATGGAGAGTGCGTGTCTTAGCAGTTCCTTATTATGAAGTTATTGGTGCTATCGGATCTTCTCAGCCTCGCTGTCTGGCGGGAGGAAATGATATAGTTCTTCATATGCTTCAATCTCTTCATCTGAGGATGGGGCAGAAGGAATCAGTCCCGTCATATCCTGGGCTGATGCCGCGTTTGACAGGTAATCGTAAGAATTAATGATCTCATCGTTTGACCTTTCTTTTTTATCTGCTCTTTTATCTGTGTCCATGTAAAATACCTCTTTTCTTCTTTTTCTCTTAATTTTTGTAGAAAATTAAAATAATATACTGTATAATATTTCCGTAATTATAGATTTTTGCATGTAACTATGAAGCTACTGAATAGTTTGCAATATTATTTGGAAAGAAGGAATAACATGTTTATAGAGATTGATACTCATACTCATACACTTGCCAGTGGTCATGCTTATTGTACTATGAATGAGATGGCGCAGGAAGCGGCAGCGAGAGGTCTGAAGGGGCTTGCAATCACAGAGCATGCACCGGATATGCCGGGCGGTCCGTATATTTATCATTTTCAGAATCTGAAGGTAGTTCCGAGAAAAAGGAAGGATATTGAACTGCTTCTTGGTGTGGAATTAAATATACGGAATGAACAGGGAGAGGTGGATCTGTCTGAAAAGGAGCTTAAGGAAATGGATATTGCGATTGCCAGTATGCATGCTCCCTGCTATAAGGGAGCCATGGACAAGGAAAGCATTACTCGTGCCTATATTCATGCAATGGAAAATCCTTATGTGGATATTATCGGGCATCCGGATGATTCGAGATTTCCTGTGGATTATGAGCGGCTTGTAAGGACGGCTAAGGAGACCGGGACACTTCTTGAGGTGAATAATTCTTCCCTGAGGCCAACCTCTTTCCGTCAGAATGCCTGGGAAAATATGTGCAGGATGCTTGAGCTTTGCAGACAGTACGGAGCAAGGATTGTTCTGGGGACAGATTCCCATGTGGATCAGACAATCGCAGATTATGCCAGGACAGAGGAGTTGTTAAAGGAGACAGGTTTCCCGGAGGAGCTGATTGCAAATACCTCACTGGAAGGTTTGAAGGCTTTGTTAAAACGTGGAAAAAAGAGATAGACTTTACGAATTTACTGTGTTAAAATGTAATTGTGTAATTTTAAATGGACAGGACAGTTAAAGGAGTAATATGCCATGAGTAAGAAAATCAGGACAGAGGCGGTAGACTACTTGTTTGATGCGGTATTGAGCCTTGAGAATAAGGAAGAGTGTTACACGTTTTTTGAGGATATCTGTACGATCAATGAGCTGTTGTCATTATCGCAGAGATTTGAGGTGGCAAAGATGCTGAGAGAGCACAAAACCTATCTGGAGATTGCAGATAAGACAGGAGCCTCCACGGCAACAATCAGCAGGGTAAACCGTTCTCTTAACTATGGCAATGACGGATACGACATGGTATTTGAAAGGATTAAGCACAATTAAGAAAAAATAGGGCGTGCGCCCTATTTTTTCTTCTTATCGTGATCTGGCTCGGGAAGCTCGTTAATTAGTTTTTCAATCAAAAGCTTTTTTACATAGACATCAAAGCTTAAGGAAGAGATGAAAGAAAACAGACGGAAATAATCCCGGTCCTCTTCCTTGATCCCATCCTGCTCAAAGGATTCCATTGCCTGATGGTAGGCTTTGGCAACATCTTTCTGCATGGCATCGATGCGGGACACTTCCTGCTTGCAGACTTCTTCGTAGATAGAAGTAATATTAAAGTCGCTTCCGTTACGAAAGTATTTATCCGTTATGGGTGCAAGCAGTGTCTCAATATCCTTGATGGAAAGGATATTTTTAAAATAGTAGATAAAGATCATGACAAGAACGTGTTCCCTGGAGTACTTTTTCTTCACCGGAGGGGGCAGCAGATTGTTCTTCGTATAATTGTTGATCATGGTCTTTGTCAGGATCTTGTCATCATCGTACCGCTTGGTGGAAGCTAACTGCTCTTCCATAAAAGTAGTAACCTGATCCATATAAAGATCAATATTCGGAATGTCATCCAGCTTGATATAGTCAATCCGTGCAATGCTCGACAGGATGCTGCCCAGCATATCCTTTGTATCAATCACCATATTTTTCACCTCAATACAGTTATTATATAGTATTAAAAACTAGATGGCAAGAGCTTTTTATAAGATATCTAAAATCTTAAAAATAGCCTTTGACATTAAAATTTTATCCATATACAATGAGTTAGTAAAGGAGGGATTTGATGCTTCGGACATTATTAAAGGAAGTAAAGGAATATAAGAGAGCGTCTGTGGTTACGCCTCTCTTTATGATTCTTGAAGTGCTGATGGAGATGGTCATCCCCTATCTCATGGCATCCATTATTGACAAGGGGGTGAATGCAGGGGACATCGGGCATATTTACCGGGTGGGCGTCCTTATGATTGCGGCGGCGCTCGTGGGGCTGTTTGCGGGGATTGGCGGCGGACGTTTTGGTGCAAAAGCCTCTGCAGGATTTGCGAAGAATCTGCGTGTTGCCATGTTCAACAATATCCAGACTTTTTCATTTTCTAATATTGACAAATACAGCACTGCGGGGCTGGTTACCCGTCTGACTACAGACGTGACCAACATTCAGAATGCCTATCAGATGACCCTGCGGATGTTCACCAGGGCGCCGGCGAGCCTGGTCTGCGCAATGGTCATGGCTTTTACCATTAATGCAAGGCTTTCCAGTATTTATCTGGCGGCAGTCGTGATCCTGGGGGTTCTTTTGTTCCTGATCATGAGCCGGGCTACAAGGTACTTTCAGCAGGCATTTCCGAAATACGATGATATGAATGCCTCTGTACAGGAAAATGTGTCGGCAATCCGTGTTGTGAAGGCATATGTAAGGGAGTCCCAGGAGACAGAAAAATTCAAGAGAGCCAGCGAGAACATATACCGCATTTTCTTTAAGGCTGAGAAAAATCTGGTCTACAACGGCCCGCTTATGATGTTCACTGTGTACTCCTGCATCCTTCTGATCAGCTGGATCGGGGCAAAGATGATTGTTGTGGATTCACTCACTACCGGGGAGCTTATGAGTCTTCTTACATACTGCATGAATATTCTGATGAGTCTGATGATGCTGTCCATGGTATTTGTCATGATTTCCATGAGTATGGCAAGTGCAAGGAGAATTTCAGAGGTGTTAAACGAGACCAGCGATCTTAAGAACCCGGATCATCCCCTTATGGAGGTAAAGGACGGAAGCATTGTGTTTGACAAGGTGTACTTTGCTTACAAAAAGGAGAGCAGCGAGCCGGTGCTTAAGGACATCAGCCTGACTGTGAAATCCGGAGAGACCATTGGGATTATCGGAGGAACCGGAAGTGCAAAGAGCAGCCTGGCAGGTCTGATCAGCAGGCTTTATGATGTGACAGGAGGAGAAGTGCTGGTGGGCGGCTGCAATGTAAAGGATTATGATATGGAAGTGCTGCGGGACCAGGTGTCTGTGGTGTTGCAGAACAATGTGTTATTTTCCGGAACGATTCTAGACAATTTGAGATGGGGAAACCCGGATGCCTCTGAGGAAGAATGTAAGGCGGCCTGCCGCCTTGCCTGCGCGGATGAATTTATTGAGAGGTTTCCGGGCAGCTATCAGACTCATATCGAGCAGGGAGGAAGCAATGTGTCCGGCGGGCAGAAGCAGAGGCTCTGTATTGCAAGGGCGCTTCTTAAAAAGCCGAAGATCCTCATACTGGACGACAGCACCAGCGCGGTGGATACGGCAACGGACGGGAAGATCCGGCGGGCCTTCCGGGAGGAGATTCCAGATACCACGAAGCTTATTATTGCCCAGCGTATCGCCAGTGTGCAGGATGCGGACCGGATCATTGTTATGGAGGAGGGGCGCGTCCATGGATTCGGTACTCATGAGGAGCTTCTTGAAAAAAATGAGATTTACCGCGAGGTCTATGAGTCACAGACAAAGGGCGGCGGTGATTTTGATGAAAAGGCAGGTGAGTAGAAGATGGCAGGACCTATGAACAGAGGGCCGCGGGGAATGAAATCAGGAGTAAAAAATCCGGGAAAGCTGTTCCTGCGGCTTATGAAATATGTATTTCAGAAATATGGGCTCCATTATGTGGCAGTGATCGTGCTGATTTTGACCGGGGTTTTATGTAATGTACAGGGAACCTTATTTATGAAGAACCTGATTGATGACTATATTACGCCGTTTCTTCTTACAGAAAACCCGAATTTTACGCCTCTGCTGCATGCGATTTTCCGGGTGGCAGGCTTTTATGCAGTGGGGATTCTTGCAAGCTACGGGCATAACCGGATTATGATCAATGTAACACAGGGAACACTGAGAGACTTAAGGGACGATCTGTTTTCCCATATGGAGAAACTTCCTGTCAAGTATTTTGACACCCATGCCCACGGGGATATTATGTCTGTGTATACCAATGATATTGACACCCTCAGACAGATGATCAGCCAGAGTATTCCACAGCTTGTGAACAGCGGATTTACCATCATCAGCGTATTTATCAGCATGTTGGTCTTAAGTGTGCCGCTGACAGGGGTTACGCTTCTGATGGTGGCGGTTATGGTATTCTGTTCGAAAAAATCTGCCGGCATGAGCGGGAAATATTTTCTAGAGCAGCAGAAAAATCTGGGTGCGGTAAATGGTTATATTGAGGAAATGATGAACGGGCAGAAGGTGGTCAAGGTATTCTGCCGGGAGGAGGCCTGCAAGACAGAATTCAGGGAAAGGAATGACAAACTGTTCGAAAGCGCGGACAAAGCTAATACCTTTGCCAATTTCCTGGGCCCCATCAATGCCCAGCTTGGAAATGTCAGCTATGTGGTCTGCGCCATTGTGGGGGGAACCCTTGCCCTGAAAGGGAGCTTTGGGCTGACACTCGGGGGACTTGCGAGCTTTCTTACCTTTAACAAAAGCTTCAGTATGCCCATAAACCAGGTGAGCATGCAGATGAATGCCATTGTCATGGCAATGGCAGGAGCAGAGCGTATCTTCGCGCTTTTGGACGAGAAGGCGGAGACAGATAACGGATACGTGACACTCGTAAATGTGAAGGAAGAAAACGGCGTGCTTAAGGAATGTGAGGAGAGAACCGGCCGCTGGGCATGGAAGCATGTGCACCAGGCAGACCAGAGCGTGGATTATGTGGAGGTAAAAGGCGATGTTGTCTTTGACGGCGTGGACTTTGGATACACAGATGAAAAAATCGTGCTCCATGATGTAAAGCTCTTTGCAGAGCCCGGGCAGAAGATTGCGTTTGTGGGATCTACGGGAGCGGGAAAAACTACCATTACCAACCTGATCAATCGTTTTTATGACATTCAGGACGGGAAAATCCGGTATGACGGGATTAATGTGAATAAGATTAAAAAGGACGACTTGAGGCGGTCTCTTGGGATCGTGCTGCAGGATACCCATTTATTTACCGGAACCGTGCGGGAGAATATCCGGTTCGGGAAACTTAGCGCAACTGATGAAGAGGTGACGGCAGCGGCAAAGCTTGCCAACGCAGACGGTTTTATCCGGAGGCTTCCTGATGGCTATGACACCATGCTTACCGGGGACGGGGCGAACTTAAGCCAGGGGCAGCGTCAGCTCCTTGCCATCGCAAGGGCGGCGGTGGCGGATCCGCCGGTTCTGATCTTGGATGAGGCGACCAGTTCCATTGACACAAGAACAGAACGGATCGTGCAGGATGGCATGGATAAGCTGATGAAGGGAAGAACAACATTTGTTATTGCCCACAGGCTGTCCACAGTGCGCAATTCAGACTGCATTATGGTGCTGGAGCAGGGCAGGATCATTGAACGCGGAACCCATGAACAGCTTTTGGAAGAAAAAGGAAGGTATTACCAGCTTTATACGGGAAATGCCATCAGCGCATAAAGGAATAAAAAAAGACTGAGTGATACATATGGGCGGCATCCGGTTATGCCGGGAATGTGATCAGTGCTTAGGAAATGTAAAGAGCAGATGGAGGAAAAACAGGATATGATTTATCAGATATATTTCAGCCCCACTGGCGGAACGAAGAAGGTTTCAGATATACTCTGCCGTGTATGGAACGGACCGGAGAGAACGACAGACCTGATGAGGCCGGAAAATAAGAAAGACAGGAATGGTCAGGAAGAGCAGCTTTCCGCAGGGGATCTCTGCATTGTGGCAGTTCCGTCTTTCGGCGGAAGAGTACCGGAGCCTGCGGCTGACAGATTGAGGAAGATGAAGGGAAACGGGGCACGGGCAGTACTGGCCGTGGTTTACGGAAACAGAGAGTTTGATGATACGCTGGTGGAATTAAAGGATATACTGGATGCTGCAGGGTTTGCATGTGTGGCTGCTGTGGCTGCAGTAGCAGAGCATTCTATTCTCCGCCAGTTTGCAGCCGGAAGGCCGGATGCGCAGGACGAGAAGGAGCTGACAGAATATGCTTCTAAAATAAAGAAAGCGCTTGATTCCGGCAAAGAGCTGCCAGAGCTCTCGGTTCCCGGCAGCCGCCCGTACAGGGAATACCACGGCGTGCCTTTTAAACCAGAGGCAGGAAGACGGTGTAACCGCTGCGGCAAATGTGCAGAGGAATGCCCGGTGCAGGCAATCCTGGTGGAACACCCGGAGCATGTGGATAAGGAAAAATGCATTTCCTGTATGCACTGTATCTCTGCCTGTCCGGTGCAGGCGAGGAGAAACAACAGATGGATGCTCTTTATGGCAGGAAGGGGAATGAAGAAAAAGTGCGCGGGAAGAAAAGAAAATTATTTATTTCCCGAAAGATTATGACACAGAACATGCGGCCGTGTTATACTATAACATAAGCGGCTTACTATTAAGAAAAGTGGAAACGAAAGTAGAAAGGAAATAACAGCTTTGAGTATTTATGATACACTGAATGATAAACAGCAGGAGGCGGTATATAATACGGAAGGGCCCCTTCTGATTCTTGCGGGGGCAGGTTCAGGGAAGACCAGGGTTCTGACACACAGGGTTGCCTATTTGATTGAGGAGAAAGGGGTGAATCCATGGAATATCCTTGCCATTACCTTTACCAATAAGGCAGCGCGGGAGATGCGGGAGCGTGTGGACCAGCTGGTGGAGTATGGAGCGGAGAGCATCTGGGTGAGTACCTTCCACTCCTTATGCGTCAGGATTCTGCGAAGACATATCGGCCTGCTGGGATATGATACGAATTTTACCATCTATGACTCAGACGATCAGAAGACACTGATGAAGGAAATCTGCAGGCTTCTGAATATTGACACAAAGATTTATAAGGAACGGATGCTTTTAAGTGCAGTATCCCATGCAAAGGACGAGCTGATTACTCCGGAAGAGCTGATGCTGGAAGCCGGGGGGGATTACGGAAGCAGGAAGGTGGCAGAGGTCTATGCAGAGTATGAGAAGCAGCTTCGGGCAAATAATGCACTGGATTTTGACGACCTGCTTGTGAAGACGGTCCAGCTGTTTCAGACACAGGCAGATGTACTGGAGCACTACCAGGAGCGTTTCCGCTATATCATGGTGGATGAGTACCAGGACACGAATTTCGTGCAGTTTGAACTGATCCGGCTTCTGTCTTCCAGGTACAGGAATCTGTGTGTGGTGGGGGATGACGATCAGTCCATCTATAAGTTCCGGGGGGCTGACATTAAGAACATCCTGAATTTTGAGAAGGTATTCGAGGATGCATCAGTGGTTAAGCTGGAGCAGAACTACCGTTCAACGAGCACCATTTTAAATGCGGCAAATGCGGTAATTAAGAATAATAAGGGAAGGAAGGAAAAGGCCCTGTGGACGGAAAACGGCGATGGCGAACAGATCGGGTTGCACCAGTTTGATACGGCTTATGATGAGGCGGAATATATTGCGGACGATATTAAGGAGCGAGTGAACCGGGGCGACGGGGAATACCATGACCATGCCATCCTGTATCGTACCAATGCCCAGTCCCGTATCTTTGAGGAGAAGTTCGTGACAGCCAATATTCCGTATAAGATTATAGGCGGTATTAATTTCTACGCAAGGCGGGAAATCAAGGATCTCCTTTCCTATTTGAAAACGGTGGATAATGGAAGAGATGACCTTGCAGTCCGCAGGATTGTAAATGTGCCGAGAAGAGGCATTGGGCTTACCAGTATCAACCGGGTGCAGGAATATGCTGTAGAGCATGAGACTGGATTTTACGGAGCGCTAAGGGCAGCAGACTTGATTCCGAATATCGGAAGGGGAGCCCAGAAGCTGGAATCTTTCGTGGCACTCATCGAGCATTTCCGGACAGACGCAAAGGATCTGTCAGTTTCTGACCTGATGAAGGAGATTATAGAGGAAACCGGGTATATTGACAGCCTGGAGGCGGATGATGCGGAGGATGCAAAGGCGAGGATCGAAAATATCGACGAGCTTCTGAGCAAGATTGCGGCCTATGAGGAAGCCTGTGCGGACAGTGATATTCCGGTGACTTTAAGCGGATTTTTAGAGGAAGTGGCACTGGTGGCGGACATTGACAGCCTGGATGAAAGCAGTGACTATGTCATGCTCATGACTCTTCACAGCGCCAAAGGACTGGAATTCCCCCGGGTGTATCTGGCAGGAATGGAGGACGGAATCTTCCCAAGCTATCTGACCATCACATCAGATGACCCGGAAGGAGTAGAGGAAGAGCGCAGGCTCTGCTACGTGGGAATTACGAGGGCAAAGGAAGAACTGATGCTTACATATGCAAGAAGGCGGGTAATCCGGGGCGAGACCCAGTATAATAAGATGTCCCGTTTCCTAAAGGAGATTCCCCAGGAGCTGGTTTCCACAGGAAATGCGTTCGAGAAAAAGGAAATGGAGGATCTCCCGGTGGCAGCAAAGCTGGCGGCGCACCAGCAGGCAAAGCAGGCCTTCCACTCCAAGGCATTCGCTGCCTTAAAGCCGGCACAGCAGTTCGGAAAGCCTGCAGGAGACGGACCGGGTTATGCGGAAGGCGACCGCGTAAAACATGTGAAGTTCGGTGAAGGAACCGTGGCAAGTATTGTATCCGGCGGGCGTGATTATGAAGTGACGGTAGATTTCGACAGCGCGGGGAGAAAGAAGATGTTTGCCATGTTTGCGAAGCTTCAAAAAATATAAATTACAGTTCACACGTCAGCCATTATCCTGATAAGTTTGTGCGTGCACAAGGACTTATCAGGATGGTGGCTGACGAAGGGAGCGCCGGTTTATGAGCAAAATTAGCCGCGAAGCGGCGGAAAAGCATCGTAGATGCGTTTTTGCGAATGGCGCGGATGTGAACTGGAATGGCATTATAATATTTGATGAAGATTTTGGAATAAATGAGTAGTAATCTTGGCTTGATAATGGTATAATAAGGATAGAAAAAAGAAAGGAGCGGGGGCATGAGTAGAGTAGAAGAACTTATTGCAGCGTCAAAATTAAATGAACTGGTAAATAAAAAGGAAGAGGATAAGCAGTGTAAGACTGTTCTGTGGGTCCTTGCAATCGTAGGTGCAGTGGCAGCAGTGGCAGCAATCGCTTATGCGGTATACTGCTTCTTTACACCGGATTATCTGGAAGACTTTGAGGAAGATTTCGAAGATGATTTTGACGATGACTTCTTTAACGAGGAAGATCAGGTATAGAGCATGTAACTGCGAAGGTACCGAACAGTTACAAGATGATTGTGTTAAAGGAAAAAAGCAGGCAGAATGCCTGCTTTTATCATGACAGGATTGTGGGAGTGCATTAGAGCGTGTTTGAAAATTCATTCCACAGTATGAGAAATACAGGAAAGGAAATGGGACGGGTACGGTATGAGAAAGGGACAGGTCTATGAAGGGATTGTAGAATCAGTGGAGTTTCCGAATAAGGGCAGAATTGTGCTGCCTGAGGAAGGCAGGACGGTGATTGTAAAAAACGGGATTCCTGGACAGAGAGTGCGTTTTTCGGTAAATAAGGTAAGGAGAGAGAAGGCAGAGGGCCGGATTCTTGAAATTCTTGAGGCCTCTCCGCTTGAGAGGGAGCCGGCATGTCCCCATTTCGGGGAGTGCGGGGGCTGCACTTATCAGAACCTGCCTTATGAGGAGCAGCTCAGGCTGAAGGAGGGGCAGATTAAGGCCATGATGGATGCGGCGGTTGACGGAGCATACATTTGGGAGGGTGTAAAGCCGTCCCCGGCTGTGTACGGCTATCGTAATAAGATGGAGTTTTCCTTTGGAGATGAATATAAGGACGGTCCCCTGGCTCTTGGCATGCACAGACGGGGAAGCTTCCATGATATTGTAAATGTGACAGACTGCCAGATCGTGGATGAGGATTACAGGAGGGTACTTGCATGTACCCTGGAGTATGCCCGGGAGACGAATCTTCCATATTATCATAGGATGAGGCATACGGGCTATTTCCGTCACCTGCTTGTGAGGAAGGCGGTGAAGACGAAGGAGATCCTGATAGACCTGGTGACAACAGGGGAGAGTGCACCTGACCTTGGGGAGTGGGTGGACAGGCTTCTTAAGCTTCCTCTTGAAGGCAAAGTTGCAGGGATACTGCATACGAGAAATGACAGTGTGGCGGATGTGGTGAAGGATGAGGGGACTGAAGTTCTGTATGGGCAGGATTATTTCTATGAAGAGCTTTTGGGGCTTAGGTTTAAGATTACACCATTTTCCTTCTTTCAGACAAACTCGCTTGGAGCCGAAGTGCTGTACGAGATCGTGAGGGAGTATATCGGGGATACAAAGGATAAGGTCATCTTCGACCTTTACAGCGGAACCGGAACCATTGCGCAGATCCTGGCGCCGGTGGCAGAGAAGGTCGTGGGCGTGGAGATCGTGGAGGAGGCGGTGAATGCTGCAAGGGAGAATGCAAGGCTTAACGGGCTTTCTAATTGTACATTCTGGGCAGGGGATGTGCTGAAGGTGATTGACGAGCTTCGGGAGATGCCGGACCTGATTGTGCTGGATCCGCCGAGGGACGGAGTGAATCCGAAGGCGTTGGAGCGGATTACGAACTTTGGGGTGGAGCGGATGGTGTATATTGCCTGTAAGCCCAGCAGCCTGGCGAGGGATCTGGAGATGCTGCAGGGGAGAGGATACAGGGTGGAGAAGATGGCGGGGGTTGATTTATTCCCGGGGACTTATCACACAGAATGTGTGGTGGGAATGCAAAGGAAACATATGTAGAAGTGCTTTGTTTTAGGCAGTTTTATAGGCATTTTGTGTTTGCGGAAGATGAGGATCGGAATAGAAGGATGGAGAAGTATTTTGAGGTTTCGGCGGTGGTTGATGTGGGGTGTGGGGATACATAAGAATTCATTTAGCAAAAAAATTGATATTAAGATTCAGTTGTTCGGAATTTCCGAACAACTGAAAGATATTTGGAATGTTTAGACGAAAAAGAAATATATAATTTCAATGCTTATGACGTTGCCAGAAAATGCTAACATTTATGCAAAAGAATTTAAATTATACAAGGTATCTTAATGAAGAAACAGAATATATAACGATGCATAAGACGAAAGGAACGAGTATCCCATCCGTTATTGTTGTGATAGAGGAATATTTTTGGAATGAGTATGATTTTTCATTGATACATTCCCAATCTATAGAAGGAAAATCAAAGAAAAGAAACGATTCGCAAAAGTCGATATATGTTGCATGTTCACGTGCAAAGAATAATCTAATATGTATTAGAGTTCTTGTGAAAGATGAATTAAATGATTTCTTAAAAGTTTTTCCTAATGCGGAATTGTTTAAAGACTACACAGAAAAAGGGGATTGTATATGAAGAGACTGATTGCAGAAGAATATAAACGATTTGAAGATATCAAGCAGGTTCGTGAGGACGGTTCGGAATTTTGGAGTGCGAGAGAACTTGCGGTTGCTTTAGATTATACTCAGTGGAGAAATTTTACTGGTGTGATAAAAAGGGCAATGATTGCCTGTGAGAATAGTGGACATGATATTTTCCACGATTTTGCTGAGGTCAGCAAAATCGTGGAAGCAGGAGCAACAAATAAGCCTGTAAATAGCATTGAAGAGTGAATCAAAAAGCCAAAGCAGGAACCATCAAAGCGGTTTCTGCCCTGGCTTTTGTCATCTAATGATCTATTTCATCTGCAAAGGTATTTTCGTAATCCTGGAGTTGGTGGTATATCCCGTCCACATAGGTGTCTGTTCCATCTACACGGTAGAGCATCGTGTAACGGTGCTGCTTAAAATGGATGGCACGGTAGCCGAGCTGCTTAAGCTGTGGATGGGTGCAGTGTTCCAAGGTTCCGGCAACTATCGCCAGACGGTTCCTGGTTTCCAGGGCGTCCTGCCATATGCTGCGCGCAGCCTGGTCATTTAACAGAGTGTACTGAATGTAGTCAATATAGCTGTTCAATTGGGACAGCGCTTTTGGCGAGATGATGACATTATACGAATTCATGCTGTTTACCTAACTCATTTAGTGCGTCTGCCATGTCGAGCCCTTTCCCATCATCAATCTGGTGGCGGGATTCGGCAAGGTCTGAAAGAACCTGTTTTGTGCTGACAGGGACAAACGGGTTTGCGGGTTTCCTGGAAGTGAAGAGCTGCTGTGTATATTCAAACACTTTGAACCTTGCATCTTCCGGCATTGCTTCCAGCATGGACACAGTTGCGTCTAAGGTACTCATGGAAAAACCTCCTCTCTTGGTCTGCATCGTTAGGAAGAGTATATCTCCCTATAAGGGGATTATACACGAAGAAGGTATGAAATTCAACGGGAACCTGGAAATTGTTTTCTGGCATGTCTTTCTATTTGAACCCCTCAGAACGTAAAATAAAAGTGTATCCCTGATCGGCTTTTTTGTTCTTTTTCGGATAGTAAAATGTAGGTGGATTGCAGAAGAATATAACAGTTTTTTCTGGATCTTCATAACGAAAAGAAGATAAGGGAAGCGCTTGCCAGGGAAGATATTTATTTTGCGGTGGTGCAGGGGGAAACTGTGGGAACTGGGAGCATCCGGGGGAATGAGATCTGCAGGCTGTTTATTTTACCGGAATACCAGGCAAAAGGTTATGGAAGCAGGCTGATGGACTTATTGGAGGATATGGTTTTCAGAAAACATCATGCAGTACATATTGATGCGTCTTTTCCGGCGGAAAGTATGTATTTGAAGCGGGGATACCGGATAAAAACCTATGAGAAAATTGAAGCAGGGGGCGGGGATTATCTCTGTTACCATACGATGGAAAAGGGAAATACAGATTTAGTCCCATGGGCAAACGAAGCCGCTGATTCCTAAATTGATGGATCGGGCTATTCCGAATGTGTGGCATGGGTAGAAAGGAGATAATATGGCAAGAAAATTATCAGAAAAACAACTAATAAAAAAGTTAGAAAAGATGGATAAAGAACAGCTGCAACAGACTATTGTTGATTTATATAAATCAAGTGCAGCAATATCGGATGGAATCAATATGTTAATGCAGGGAGAGGCTTTTGGAAAAGAGTTATTAGAAAAGTATAAGAAGAAGTTATATAAAGTCTTTTTTCCAACTAATTTTGCCAAAGCGGGATTTTCATTAAAAACAGCACAAGATATTCTTTCGGAATTTGGGGATAAATGTGTGAATGATGATGGAAGGTGGTATGGAGATCTGGCATTGTATTTTGCCGAATGTGCTACAGAGTTTACGATGAGCTTTGGAGATATAAATGAAAAGTTTTATGAAGCTTTGGGCAATGCATATCATGACGCAGTCGTTGCGGCAAGTAAAAACGAAAACCTCTATCTGCTTTGGAAGGACAGATTAGAATATATTTATTATGAGCTTTCTGACTTTGGATGGGGGATGGGCAGTTGGATATCAGGATTATACTATTCGATTCCATGGATAAGCGAGGAGTAAATAACATGGATCAGGAATTACGCCTTGAAATAATATATGAAAATAATCTGGATACCGACAAGTTTGCCCGTATGTTCAATAATAAGGCGCAAAGTTACAAGTTCTATTGGTTTGAGGCCATACTGAATCTGTCAGTGGCTTCTGAGGAGGATTTGACATTTGAGGAGATAATAGACGAGATGATCTGTGAAGCCTGGCACACTGTTACGCATTATCATCTTAGGCTGGGACCGACAGTGAATGGAAATGCCGAGAATTTTCTGGAACATGCATTCTGTTATCAGAAGTTGGGTGCAATACAACAAAGCGCAGTTCCTTCAGGACAGGAACCCGGGTGTTCCGGGGGTGATATATAAGATTTGTCCGGAAAACGAAGAGCTAAGGAAGCTGGAGCAGGCCCGCGATCTGTGGAAAACGGCTGCAGAGATTACCGGAACACCCATAAAGGAAATCTATACCGGGAAGGATATTCCGATTGATTCTTTGTCTATAGATCACTTTGTCCCGAGGTCATACATTTCAAATGATGAGCTATGGAATCTTACTCCGATGAGAAGGTCTCTGAATTCTAGCAAAAACAATAAACTGCCCTTTTGGGAAGAGTTTTTTAAGCCCTTTGCCCAGTATCAGTTTTATTTGTATGGCTTAATCTTTCCAGAAGAAAAAACAGCACAATCCGAGATACTGATAAAGAAATTCAATAAATGCCGCAGAAACAATTTGAATGCGATATGGGCGGCAAAGACGCTATATATTCCTGGGAATTCGATTCTGCAGTTTATGAATATTCTGGAACATAATATGAAGCCGATTTACGATGCGGCACGTTTGCAAGGATATGATACATGGAAAATAAGCAAAAATCAGCTATAAACCAGACAATAGAATACTATGAAAAGAATGTATCTGCTTTTATAGAATCAACTATAGATGCAGATGTCTCTGAGCTATACCGACCATTTGAAAAACTTCTTACCCCAGGATGCAGAATACTGGATCTAGGATGTGGAAGCGGTAGGGATAGTAAATATTTTGCTGATAAAGGTTATGATGTTGTGGCCGTGGATCCTTCGCCTGCAATGTGTGCGCAGACAAGATCATTGGTGGACATACCGGTACTTGAAATGAAGGCAGAAGACATTCCGTTCTCCAATGAATTCGATGCTGTGTGGGCATGTGCATCGTTGCTGCATGTTTCAAAGGATAATCAGTCGAAGACATTGAGATCAATTGGCGAGGCGTTAAAAACGGGCGGGATCTGTTATTGTTCATGGAAGTATGGGGAAGAAGAACGAATTGTTGGAGGAAGGCATTTTACTGACTTTACCGAAAAAACCTTCGAGGAATTATTAGAAGAGGCTGCTATATTTACAGAGGAAAGTATTTGGACGACTTATGATGTTAGAAGCCACAGACGAGGTCAAAAGTGGCTCAATGTACTGGTTAGGAAAAATCTAGCCAGGTGTGATTTTGCAAAGCCACCTTTGGTAAAAATATAGGATCTTGCAAGAGCAAGATCCCAAAAGCGTTTTCTTTCAGCTCCGGAGAACCTATTCGGTTTGAGGTTATCGCATAACCCAAAGTTTGGCTCGGGAAAGAGTTATTAGTAGAAAACTTTATAAAAGTTTTTGGGAGGGTAATATGCCATTAGAAAAAGGCGGAAGAGCAGATAAAAAAGGAAATCAATATGAAACAAATTGTATTATCTATGAGATTCTTAAAGTTCTAAATGAAATAAATTATAGTGTTGTAGTGGAAGCACTTGGTACAGATGAAATAGGAACGGATATTCTTATAACGACTTTTGAAGGCATAAAAGAACATCAGCAATGTAAAGCGCGAAATGCCAGTAAAATAAGTTGGGGGATTTCTGATCTAAAAGCAAAAGACATATTAAGCGCCTGGAAAATACAGTTGAATCGGAATGATGATAGGAAGGTTGCATTGGTAAGTCCAATGGAGTGTTCTTTTTTAGTAGATTTAAATGATCGGGCACATAACACGAGTGGCAAAGCCGAGGATTTTTATAATATTCAGATTTTGGAAAGCAGCAAAGAGTTTCGAAAGTTTTATGAAAGTTTTTGTAAAGAGATGGGGGTGGATATTAAGAAAAATGAAGATGTGTTAAAAAGTATAGATTACTTACAAAGAATCTATTATAAGCGTATGTCGGAATATGAGCTTCAGGAGCTTATAAATCAAAGTATACAGTTTTTATTTATAAGTGAAAGAAGTGCTGTATATAACGCTTTTGTTTCATTTGTAGTTACAAAAGATATATTGGGAAAAGAAATAACGCAATCCATGCTATATGATTATTTGAAGAATCAGAAAATAGAATTTCGTCTTAGGGATGGTGATGATAGAATTTCTCCAAGAATAGAGGAGATTAATTATGAATACAGGGAAACATTTAAGCCTCTACAGGGTGGATTAATAGATAGAGAGGAATTTAACAGTTGTATAAATGCGATAGAAAAAGAAAAACCATTTATTATTTCAGGTAATGCAGGATACGGAAAAAGCGGATGTACTGAAGAAATTTTAAATTACTGTGAAAGAAAAAACATACCTTATATTGCCATAAAACTTGACAGGAGAATACCAAAGGGAAATTGTGAAAAGTGGGGGCAGGAGTTGGGTCTGCCAGGTTCAGTTGCCTATGCGATTCATTGTATTTCAAAGAATGAAAAAGCTGTAATTGTATTGGATCAGTTGGACGCTTTAAGATGGACACAGGCAAACTCAAGTGAGGCCATTTCCATATGTATGGAATTAATTAGGCAGGTGAAATATCTGAATCGTGAGCGGGAAAAGAAAATAATTATAGTATTTGTCTGTAGAAGTTATGATCTTGAAAATGACAATCATATAGGTTCGTTATTTAAGCAGGAAGGATCTAAAGAAAGCGATTGGACAATTGTTAATATAGGAAATTTTGATGAAAATACAGTCAGGAAAATAATTGGCGAAGAATATAAAAACTTGTCTATTAAGTTGAAAATGTTACTAAGCATACCAAGCAATATCTATATTTGGCAACATTTGGAAAAAGAACAGTCATACAGTGATTGCCTGACTACCAGCCACTTAATTGAAAATTGGTTTCAACAGATTTGCCGAAAAAGTATTGCTGCGGGACTACATGAGAAATCTGTCATTGAATTTTATATACAACATGGTAACTTTGAAAAAATTATATCTAATGTGGAAACATTAAATGAAGAGCAAATAAAATCTGTATTGGAAATGGCAATTCCTTACATGGTTTCAGACGAATACCGGGAGTTGGCAAAGACTATTATTCTCAGTTGCATAAACAGCAATATTGATTTGGAATTTCCGGTGATTCAAATTTTTGATAAAGAATATATTAAGCTGGAAGATGACAGGACGTTTTTACACGAGGTTATGAGTTCGAAGATAAGTAAAAGGATAGTTTGGTTATTTGTTCATTATTTGGAGGAGAATGCACTCTCTATTGTTGATTATACAGATATTATCATAAAGTTGTGTGAAAATATTTTACAGATGGAAATGGATGAATTATGGGGAATAGAGGAAGAGCTATCAAAGTTAATTATTTCCTTATATGATGAGACGGCTAATTCTGAAAAAGGAACGAATAAGCTAATTGCAGAAAAATGTCTTGATTTATGGGATATTATGTTTGAAAGGCAGTTGGGTTCAGTAAGAGAGATCAGCATGAAATTAATGGAAAGATAGTGAACAAAAAATATCTATAACTGTTGAAACCAAGACGCCGGAAATATCGGCTACATCGTTTATCTGCAATATTAAAAGAATTATTCGTTTGTTTTCAGAGATATACTTGCAAAATAGGGGGATTTGTAATACTATTTATACATGAAGTATTTTATGTTTGGCATTAATTTTTAAAAAGTCGATTTTGATTTTTGTAAAGGTGAAGACGCTATGAAAGTAAGTTACAAAAAATTGTGGAAAATATTAATTGATAAAGATATGATGAAGAAAGATCTGCAGTCACAGGCGGGAATCAGCTGGACTTCCGTAACAAAGCTATCTAAAGGAGAAAATGTGGGCATGGAAGTTCTGATGAAAATATGCTCAGCACTTGACTGTAACATTGGAGACATCGTAGAATTTGTAAAGGACGAAGATTGAGAAGATGATTATAAGTAGGAAGGATGCCGGTGACAGACAATGGAAATTTTTAATAATACCACAAAGGTGATTAAGGACGATTTGAAGAATAAGATAGAGCCTGGCAGCCGCATTTCCATTGCAGCCGCCTGTTTTTCGATTTATGCCTACCAGGAATTAAAGGCACAGCTAGAATCGTGTGATGAATTTCGCTTTATATTTACAACGCCGACTTTTGTTACAGAAAACACACCGAAGGAGCGCAGGGAGTTTTATATTCCGCGCTTAAAGCGTGAGAAAAGTCTCTATGGTACAGAATTCGAGGTCCGTCTGAGAAATGAATTAAAGCAGAAAGCTGTAGCAAAGGAATGTGCACAGTGGATGAGGCGAAAAGCACATTTTAAGACAAATACCACTCGCGAAGGGATGAATCATTTCCTTGTTATTGACGGTGAGGCTGATTCTTACGTATATTCGCCCATGAATACATTTACAACGGTTGACCTGGGCTGTGAGCGTGGAAATAATCTGACAAATATGATTACACGTATGGAGAATCCTGCCAGTACGGAGTTTTTGCGTATGTTTGATTCTGTCTGGAATGATGTGGATAAACTTTCCGATGTCACGGAAGAGGTTGTTGATATGATTTCGGCAGTTTACCAGGAAAACTCACCGGAACTTGTCTATTTTATGACACTTTATAATATTTTCAATGAGTTTTTAGAAGATATATCGGAGGATATACTGCCGAATGAAGCAACCGGTTTTAAGAACAGTATTATTTGGAATAAACTGTTTCATTTCCAAAAGGATGCTGCTCTCGCAATAATCAATAAACTGGAACAGTATAATGGATGTATACTGGCAGACAGTGTTGGCCTTGGTAAGACGTTTACTGCTCTCGCTGTAATTAAATATTACGAGGGACGTAATAAAAATGTTCTCGTTTTGTGTCCCAAAAAGCTGTCTGAAAACTGGATGACATATCGCGGAAACCTTATCAATAATCCTTTGTCCGAGGATCGTTTGCGTTATGATATCCTTTATCATACGGATCTTTCAAGAGACAGTGGAAACACAATAATCGGACTGCCTGTTGACCGTATCAACTGGGGAAACTATGATCTTGTAGTGATTGATGAGAGCCACAGTTTCCGTAATGGAAACGGTACGAACAGCAAGGGAGGAGAAAAGGAAAACCGCTATATGCGGCTTATGAATCGCGTGATAAAACCAGGGGTGAAGACAAAGGTTTTGATGTTGTCTGCAACACCGGTGAATAATCGTTTTTATGATCTTCGCAATCAGCTTGCGCTTGCTTATGAGGGTGATCCATCAGGATTTAATGAGAAGCTGAATATCAAATCGGATATCGATACGATCTTCCGTCAGGCACAAAAGGTGTATAATGCCTGGTGCAAACTGCCGGAAAGAAAAAGAACTACGGAAACACTGCTGTCACAGCTTGACTTTGATTTCTTTGAAGTATTGGACAGTGTGACAATTGCGCGATCAAGAAAGCACATTCAGACATATTATGAAGTGTCGGATGTAGGGACATTCCCTGTTAGAAATAGTCCTATATCTTTGCGGCCAAAACTGACAAGCTGTCTGAATGCCATTAATTACAGAGAAGTTTTTGAGCTGCTTTCGAAACTACAGTTGACTATATACACACCAACTATATATATTCATGCCAGTAAACTACATAAGTATTTGGACGAAAGGGAAACAGCAAACTTTAGAAAAGGGCGAGAATTGGGTATTCAAAGACTTATGAGTATTAATCTGCTGAAGCGTATGGAAAGCTCAGTCCATTCGTTCCTTCTGACAGTGCGCCGTATTTATGATTACTTATATGATACTTCCCGCATTATTGAGGACTTTATGGAAAATGGTAACGGGAATTTTGAAGAACCGGGGGATTTATCGGCATCTGCAGAAGATTTTGATGACGATGATCAAAACACGGACTTTTTCTGTGTAGGAAAGAAAGTGAAGATTGACCTGCATGATATGGACTATATTTCATGGAAACGGGATATTGACGAGGATTTGGAAAATCTTGAGCAACTGATCCTGATGGTGGAGGATATTACCCCGGAGTACGACTTTAAGCTGAATGAACTGTTGCGTGTGATCCGGGAGAAAGCGGCGGTTCCCATAAATCCAGGGAACAAAAAAATTCTTATTTTTACCGCATTTTCTGATACGGCAGAATATTTATATGAGAATGTAAGCAGGATGGCTCTTTCAGAGCTGGGTCTCCATACAGCGCTTGTTACAGGCTCTGTTGATGGAAAGACTACAATACCAAAATTCAAGGCTGATATGAATCATGTGCTCGCGTGCTTTTCGCCCAGATCAAAGGACAGAGATGTATTGTACCCGAATGATAAGACAGAAATAGATATATTAGTCGCCACAGATTGTATTTCAGAGGGACAGAATCTGCAGGACTGCGATTATTGTGTGAATTATGATATACATTGGAATCCTGTTCGTATCATACAGCGTTTTGGAAGAATTGACCGCATCGGCAGTAAAAACAGTGCAATTCAACTTGTAAACTTTTGGCCGGATTTGGATTTAGATGAATATATTAATCTGAAATCCAGAGTGGAGACAAGAATGCGGATTTCCGTTATGACTGCAACAGGTGACGATGATCCGATTAATCAGGAGGAGAAAGGTGATTTGGAATACCGGCGAAGCCAGTTGAAAAAATTACAGGAAGAGGTAGTTGACCTTGAAGATATGGCCAATGGTGTATCTATTATGGATTTAGGTTTGAATGAATTCCGTATGGATTTGCTTGCTTATATGAAAGAGCATGAAAATATTGATCGTGCTCCTTTTGGAATCCATGCCGTGGTTAAAGGGGAAAGGCCAGGTGTAATATTTGTTCTGAAAAATGTGAATGAACAGATTAATATTCAGAATAAGAACAGACTGCATCCATTTTACATGGTGTATATTGGTATGGATGGAGAGGCTGTTACAACACATCTGCAGCCAAAGGATACGCTGGATATAATGAGGCATCTTGCAAAAGGCAAAACCATACCAGATAAGAAATTATGTGGTATCTTTAATAAATCAACACGCGATGGCAGGGATATGGAAAAGGTGTCACGGCTTTTAGAAGCTTCCATTATGACGATCATTGAGGCTAAAGATGAAGGTGATATTGACAGCTTTTTTTCAGATGGTCAGACAACCTTCCTTTCAGAAGCTTTTTCGGGACTTGATGATTTTGAACTGATTTGTTTTATGGTGGTGATTGAATGATAAATTTCCCAACAGCAACTGCTGTACACAGACGGATACCGAAGGAGGCTTTTTATAGGCACTTACCGCTGACAAAGGTTCTTAAAGAGAGGTTTGTATCTGACGTGGACAGAATATTTGTGGAAAACAGTCTTACGAAAGATAATCTGAATCTTGTTGCAGAGTCGGAGGTAAAGGAAATACTTCTACTGTCATTATTCCTAAAAAAGCAGGAAATTGACGCAAAAATAATAGAGGCGATTGCAAAACAGAATCCCCATAAGCTGATCTTTCAGCTTATCTATGAAGACAACGGACAACTGGCTATATGGTATCGTAAGCTGTACCGTACAGAATGGATGCTATTAGTTGACATAGAGTTAAAAACACAAGGGTTTTCTCTTGATGAGATATGGGATTCATTTATAGAACAGATTGCTATTTCAGAAAAACACGCTAAGAGTGCAGGAGGGATTTCGATTGACGAACGCCTTGCCATGCAGGAGCAGATAATCAAACTGGAAAAACTGATAAAAAAGACTGAAGCTGCTGCATGGGAAGAACAGCAGCCTAAAAAACGGTTTGAATTATATCAGCGGTTGCAGGTTTACAAAAATAGATTGGAGGATCTTAAAAATGAATAAGATATTTTATGATATGTGTTACAAAATTTTGTCGCATTATCTCAACTTTCCTGATGTGGCTGATACTTATAAAAGTATAGAAGATGGGATTAAGTATTGCAATAATTATCCTCAGACCATGATAGATTTCATGAATAAGAAAGATGATATTATACGATATATACGTAATGTACGAAAAGACAATGTGATAGATGCATATAAAAATGGACAAAATCCTCTTTTATTGTACCCTGTACCTTTTGGCAGACAATTATCACAAGCAACATATGAAGAGTTATATAGTAATTTGGAGCAGGAAATACCGCGTCTTATTCTAAAGGGAATACATCAAGCTATAAAACATTATAACGGCTTGATTGATAATAATGATTTGGCAGCTGAACTATTACAAGAAGATTTTGCTGTTTTGAGAAAATACAATCTGTATGCATAAAGGAGACATGAAGTTAATGGATAAACTAAAAATGCACACACCGAATTTAGCGGATGAGAATTTTAAGAAGCTGGTTGCAATGTTTCCGAATGCAGTGACTGAAACGATCACGGGGTATGAGGAAGACGGGAAACCCATTATAGAACGTGCCATTGATGCGGATGTCCTCAGGCAGGAGATTTCTGCGCAGGTTGTGGAGGGCGCACAGGAGCGTTATCAGTTTACCTGGCCGGATAAGAAAAGGTCGGTAGTACTTGCCAATGCACCGATTGCAAAGACACTCCGCCTTGACAGAGAGAGGTCTGTCGGGCGTGACGGTACAGGGGGAGGTATTGATTCTGAGAATATCTATATTGAAGGCGATAATCTTGATGCACTAAAACTTTTGCAGGAAACTTATCTTGGCAAGGTTAAGATGATCTATATTGATCCACCTTATAATACAGGAGTGGATACATTTGTCTATGATGATGATAGATTTATTACTAGTGAGGAGTTTTCGGAAATTAGTGGTCAGAGGGATGAAGATGGCAATCTGCTTTTTGATATGCGAACCAATAACGAAACTAATGGTCGTTTTCATACAGATTGGTTGAATATGATTTATTCGAGATTAAGAATCGCCAAGGATTTGTTGAATGATGATGGAGCTATTTTTATAAGTATAGATGATAATGAGCATAAAAATCTTCTTATGGTATGTTTTGAGGTATTCGGAGCAAACAATTATATAGGCTCATTTGTGTGGAAAAGACGAACTTCCTCTTCGATGGATAAACACTTAATTTCTATTGATCATGAATATATTGTATGTTTTTGTAAAACCCCAGGAATCACTTTTTGGGGCAAAAAGAAGGACTATAAGAATTATTCAAACCCAGATAATGATTCCCGAGGTCCTTGGACTACGGGAGATTTAACTGTTGGAATGAATGCTGATGCAAGACCAAATCAATTTTATGACTTAATTGATCCAAAAACCGGAAAAATATATAAACCCAATTATAATCGTGTTTGGTCATATATTGCCGAATCAATGAAAGAACTAATTGCAGATAATAGAGTTATCTTTCCAAATGATACGTCAAAACGTCCTATGCTTAAGCGTTTTGCGTCAGAATTGAAGACAGAGAATGATCCATTTTCATCATGGATGGATATGGTTGGCCTTAATACTGAAGGAACGAGAACTTTGGCAAGTTTATTTGACGGAAAAGGTTTTTTTAACTATGCGAAACCGATATCATTGATGAAATGTCTGATTAAGCAAGTTACAAAAAACAAAGATATTGTTTTGGATTTCTTTTCTGGTTCTGCTACCACTGCTCATGCTGTCATGCAACTTAATGCAGAAGACGGTAGTAATCGCAAGTTTATCATGGTTCAGTTGCCCGAGGAGACAGATGTGAAGTCAGAAGCCTACAAAGCAGGGTACAGAACCATCTGTGAAATTGGTGAGGAACGTATCCGCTGTGCGGGAAAAAAGATCAAAGAGGAAACAGGAGGGGATATTGATTATGGTTTTCGGGTATTCCGTGTAGACAGCAGCAATATGGAAGATGTTTACTATAAACCCACAGATTATAAACAAGAGCAGTTGTCCTTGTTTGCAGATAACATCAAGCCTGACAGAACACCGGAAGATCTGCTTTTCCAGGTGATGCTTGACCTTGGCATATTACTTTCAAGCAAAATTGGCGAAGAAGAAATCGCAGGAAAGAAAGTATTTTCCGTTGAAAACGGTTATCTGATCGCCTGCTTTGACAAAGATGTAACGGAAGAAACTGTGATGGAGATTGCGAAAAGACATCCGTTCTATGCTGTATTTCGTGACAGCGGACTGGCAAGTGACAGTGTCGCAGTGAATTTTGAACAAATTTTCGAGACGTATAGCCCAAAGACGAGGAGGAAAGTGCTGTAATGGATGAAAAAATGAATGAGGACTTTCTTCGGAGCGTTGCAGATGTGCTGAAAAGAGCGCGGAAAAATGTAAAAGCAGCGATTGATATGTCAATGGTTTACGCATATTTTGAAACTGGGCGCTTGATTGTGGAAGAAGAACAGAATGGTTTGCAGAGGGCTGTTTATGGAAAATATTTGATACCAGAACTTTCAAAATATTTGACAAAACATATGGGACGCGGGTATTCTATTACAAATTTGAAGCAAATGCGTAAATTTTATAAAGTCTATGCAGAAGATCAAATTGGTCAGACGCTTTCTGACCAATTGCGGGATCTTCCGGCAGTGTCAACAGGGAGAAAATTTCCCCTGAGCTGGTCGCATTACTTAGTGCTGATGCGCATTGGCAATGTGGACGAGAGACATTTTTATGAGATAGAAGCATCACAGAATCATTGGGGAGTTGGGGAACTAAAAAGACAGTTCAACAGTGCATTGTATGAGCGCCTTGCTCTTAGCCGTAATAAGGATAAGGTAATGGAATTGTCTGAAAAAGGTCAGATTATTGAGAACCCAAAGGATATGATAAAAGATCCGTATATTCTCGAATTTATTGGTCTGCAGGAACAGCCAGAATATTCAGAAACGGAATTGGAGAGCAGACTTTTGGATCACTTGCAGGAGTTTTTACTAGAATTAGGAAAAGGATTCGCTTTTATTGGCAGACAAGTTCGGTTTACTTTTGAGGAGCGGCATTTTCGTGTGGATTTAGTGTTTTATAATCGCTTGTTACAGTGTTTTGTGCTTTTTGACTTGAAACTGGGTGATTTGACGCATCAGGATCTGGGACAGATGCAGATGTATGTTAACTATTATGATCGATATGAAAAGACAGCAGAAGAGAATCCTACAGTAGGTATTCTGCTCTGTCAGGAGAAAAGTGATGCGCTTGTTGAGCTGACGCTGCCGAAGGACTCTAATATTTATGCATCAAAATATGAATTATATCTGCCGGACAAGAAGCTGTTGCAGGAAAAGTTGAAAGAATGGGCGCAGGAGGAAAACGGCAGTGAGTGATATGAAATTCAAATTCACCATACAGCCTTATCAGACAGAGGCTGTGGAAAGTGTGATAAATGTTTTTTTAGGACAGCCCTTTAATGATCGTTTTACTTACCGAAGGGATGCTCAGATAGAACGAGATGTTACCAATTGGAAGTTGACGGATGAAGAGTTATACATGGGGTTTGCCAATGCGAAGGTACAGCTTGATCTTGGTCAATTGCTTGAAAATATCCACAGAATTCAGGCAAGGAATAATATCAGACTTGTGGATACGATTTCTTCAAATGGTCTTGGAATCTGCTCGCTTGATGTTGAAATGGAGACGGGGACAGGCAAAACTTATGTCTATATTAAGACAATGTTTGAACTGAACAAGCAGTATGGCTGGAGTAAGTTTATCGTGGTTGTTCCGAGTGTCGCGATTCGCGAGGGTGTTTACAAAAGTTTTGAGACAATGCAGGAGCATTTCATGGAGTATTATGGGAAGAAAGCACGTTTCTTTATATATGACTCGAAGAATTTAGCTCAGATAGACAACTTTAGCCAGAGCGCTGATATTAATGTCATGATTATTAATATTCAGGCATTTTATGCCCGTGGAAAAGATGCAAGACGCATCCGGACGGAATTAGATGATTTTGGCAGCCGAAGGCCGCTTGATGTGATCAAAGCCAACCGTCCGATTATGATTTTGGATGAGCCGCAGAAAATGGGAGGAACGGCGACACAGGAGAGTTTAAAGGAATTTAATCCATTGTTCTGTCTGAATTATTCTGCCACACATAAGCAGCACCATACGCTTGTTTATGTATTGGATGCATTGGATGCGTATAACAAGCGCTTAGTGAAAAAGATAGAAGTAAAAGGTTTTGATATAAAGAATCTGCGTGGCACGGATAGATATCTTTTTTTGGAAGGAATTGTTATATCACCTAAAAAACCGCCAATGGCCCGTATTGAATTCGAGATTGGTTACAACAAGTCCATTAACCGGGAAACAAGAGTGGTGGGCGTGGACGATGACCTTTTTGCACTTTCCAAAAATATGGAGCAGTACAGGGGATTTCGCGTCAATGAAATTGATCCAATACGAGGAACTGTATCATTTACGAATGGTGAGGTTATTCGTGCAGGCGAAGTGGTCGGCGATGTTTCGGAAGCAGATTTAAGGAGGGTGCAGATCAGGGAGACAATCCGCTCTCATTTTGAGAAAGAAAAAGAGCTGTTTCCAAAGGGCATCAAAGTGCTTTCTCTCTTTTTTATTGACGAGGTTGCGAAGTATCGTAAGTATGATGAGGATGGCAATGAGATTAATTCAGAGTATGGAACAATCTTTGAGCAGGAATATACGGATATACTGAATGAGTATCTGACCTTGTTTCATACGCCATATGAGCAGTATCTGCGTAATATTGAAATAAATCAGACTCATGACGGATATTTCAGTATTGACAAGAAAGGACGCAAGGTTGACAGCACTACAAAGCGCGGCAGAGATGAAAGTGACGACATATCAGCCTATGATCTGATTCTCAAAGACAAGGAGAAACTGTTGTCATTTAGCAATCCTGTCCGGTTTATCTTTTCTCACTCTGCGCTCAGAGAGGGGTGGGATAATCCGAATGTTTTTCAGATCTGTACTTTGAAGCATGGCGGAAGTTCTCCGATACAGAAGAGGCAGGAGGTTGGCAGGGGGTTAAGACTTTGCGTAAATCAGAATGGCGAGCGTCTGGATGCAGATACTCTTGGAAATCAGGTTCAGAAGATGAATCAGCTTACTGTTATTGCATCGGAGGGGTACAAAGATTTTGTCGCTGATCTGCAGCAAGGTATTCGTGATGATTTGTATGAGCGTCCGACAAAGGCCAGGGCGGAATACTTCATTGGGAAAAGGCTTACGGTTGGAGGCAATGAAGTCATTATTTCTGATAAGCAGGGCAGGGATATTTATCGTTATCTTGTGAGGAATGATTATATTGATAATGACGATCACGTAACGGACAGGTACCGTGCCGATTTGACAAATGGCGTACTTATAATGCTGCCGGAAAGCTGCAAGGATATTGGCCAGGGTGTCCATGCGCTTGTTCAGAGTATTTTTGACGAACACGTATTGGATGATATGATCAGCAATGGTCATGAAACGAAGATTCAGGAGAATGCCCTAAATGATAATTTTTACAAGAAAGAGTTTCAGACTCTTTGGAATTATATCAATCATAAATATGCATATACGGTAGATTTTGACAGTGAGGAGTTGATTAGAAAAGCAATTGATCATATAGATGATAAGATGTTTGTTGCAAAGCTGCAATACACTGTAACGACCGGTGAACAAGGCAGCGATTGGAATTCTGATATGCTGAAAAGGGGAGAGGGATTTGTGGCTGAAAAGAGCCATACATTTACATTGATGCGTCCGGAGGACAGCATTGTGAAATATGATCTTGTGGGCAAGGTTGCTGAAGGAGCAAAACTCACAAGAAGATCAGCAGCAAGAATCCTTTCAGGCATAAAACCATATACCTTTGCAATGTTTCAAGATAATCCGGAGGAATTTATTACAAAAGCGATTCGCTTAATTAATGAGCAGAAAGCTGCCATGATTGTGGAGCAGATTACATATAACAAAGCAGAGGGCAGTTATGATGCGAATATCTTTACAGCTGAGAAAAATGCAGATTTTTCGAAAGCATACCGTGCAAAGAAAAATGTGCAGGATTATGTGTTTACAGATGGATATGCCAGGGATGGTAAGAGTATAGAGCGGAAGTTTGCTGTAGATATGGATTTGGCTGATGAAGTGTGTGTGTACGCAAAGCTGCCGAAAGGATTTTCCATTCCGACACCTGTCGGCAATTATTCTCCGGACTGGGCGATAGCTTTTCATAAGGGGACAGTGAAGCATATTTTCTTTATTGCAGAGA
Source organism: uncultured Dorea sp. (assembly GCA_948602995.1). Classification (GTDB taxonomy): domain Bacteria; phylum Bacillota; class Clostridia; order Lachnospirales; family Lachnospiraceae; genus CAPEBR01. The sequence continues at coordinate 75,157 of CAPEBR010000006.1, read as the reverse complement.
CAAAAGGGACTATGGAAACCTTGAAACTGAAGCCAATCGAAAAGGCGAAAATTGATTGTGCAAGAAAGCTGTTTAAAGAACTGTCGGGAGAGGATGTTGTTTATGACAGTGTGGACAGTTATCAGCACTTGTTGGATATTATGGAAAGCCTGTAAGTGGAATGACATAGGAGGTATCAATGAAAGGTTCAGAAGCAAAAATGACAGGCTTCATGGAAGGCGCAGATAAGCGCTTCGTGATTCCTGTTTATCAGAGAAAGTATGACTGGAAATATGATAATTGCCGCCAGTTGTATGAAGATTTAAAGAAAATAGTAACAGATGGAAGAGAAAGTCATTTCTTTGGCAGTATTGTCTCTGCCGTAGTGCCGGATGGAAGTAAGATTGAATACCATATCATTGATGGCCAGCAGCGGCTGACTACAATTACGTTGCTGCTCCTGGCTATCCGTAATTTAATAGCCCAGGGCAAAATTACTACGAACGAGGGAAGACTTGATGAGCAGATCAGCCAGCGTTTCCTCATCTCACCCTGGGCAAGTGATGATGATAAGATTAAGCTTCGCCCAGTAAAGAGTGACCGTGAAGCTCTTGCGAAATTGTTTAGTGATGAAGAAGATTATGACCGAAGTTCAAACCTTACAATCAATTACCGGTTTTTCTATGACATGATTCTAAAAGAAGAAGTACCGGTGGCTGATTTGTATGCTGCTGTAGGAAAGCTTGAAATAATCAGTATTACACTCGACCAGGGTGATAATGCGCAGCTTATTTTTGAGAGCCTGAATTCAACAGGCCTGGCTCTTACTGAAGGCGATAAAATAAGGAACTATGTATTGATGGGTCTTCCTGCACAGAAGCAGACCAAGTATTACGATACATACTGGGCCAAGATTGAAAAGTGTACGGAAAATGATGTCAGTGGTTTTATTAGAGACTATCTTAGTATCAGGCAGCAGGTAACACCTACCATTCATAATGTTTACCGTTCATTTAAGACGTTTGCGGAATCGGTTTCTTTGCCGGTTGACACTTTGTTAGCCGAGCTTCTCAGGTATGCCAGATTTTTTGAAAAGCTTTTAACTTGTAAGAGCGGGCTTAAAGAACAGAAATTAGATGACTGCCTGTATAGATTGAAGCGTCTTGAGATTGTTGTTACCCGTCCGTTCCTGTTGGAGGTATTGCGTCTTCAGCAAGATGGAAAGCTGACAGTTGATGATGTATTAAGAATCTTTCTCATTACCGAGAACTACTTGTTCCGCAGGAATATTTGTGAAGTTCCGACGAATGCTTTGAATAAAATATTCCTGAATCTGAATAAGGAAATACTTAGGTATGACAATACTGCACATAACTATGTGGCTAAATTTATATATGCACTTCTTTCAAAAAAAGAAAGCGGACGCTTCCCTGATGATGAGGAATTTGGTGCTGCACTTGCAGAAAAACAGGTTTACCTGATGCGTGGCAAGTATAAGGCCTATATGTTTGAACGTTTTGAAAATTATGGAACGATAGAAACAAAGGATGTATATACTCATCTTGATAATAACGTGTATACGATTGAGCATATTATGCCTCAGCATCTTACGCCAGCCTGGACTGAAGCATTGGGTGCAAACGCTGCGGATATTCATGCTGAATGGCGGCATCGCCTGGCAAATTTAACATTAACAGGATATAATCCCAACTTAAGCAATAATCCTTTTGCCGAGAAGAGAGATGCAAAAGAAGGCGGCTACAAAGCCAGTGGATTAAAAATGAATCAGAAGATTGCCGCAAAACAGTCCTGGGGATTGCCGGAGCTGGAAGAGCGAAATAAAGAGATGTTGGAGCTTGCCATGGAAATCTGGGCATGTCCGGCAACAGATTTCATTCCGGCAGAGAAAGAATTTGATTCATGCACACTTGATGATGAAAATTATGACCTTACAGGACGTGACATTGCAAAATATAGCTATCTCAATGCTGAGCAGCCGGTAACCAGCTGGACGGATATGTTTGAACATGTGGTCAAGTTTCTTCATCAAAAAGACAAATCTATTCTGACGGGACTTGCATACAGTCCAAAGAACAATACGGAATTGGCTGTGTATGTAAGTGACGATGAATCGGAATTGAGAAGCGCTTTGAAAATTGATGATCATGTATTTGTGGAAAAGAATACAAGTACAGCATTAAAGATGTCAATTCTGCGAAGAATCTTTGCTTTGTATGAGGCAGATCCAATGGATCTGGTGTTCTATCTTAAGAATGCTGATGCGAAAAAATCATCAGATGCCAGCAGATATGAGAGCCGGAGACGATATTGGGAATATGCACTTCCGATTATTCAAAAGCAGCATATTCACAGAGGAACTTTTAGCGGTTGTAATCCAACCACATCAAACACAGAATCGGGCTCCTTTGGTATAAGCGGGTTTAGCATTAATTGTGTGGCCAATTATGACAATGCAAGAATCGATTTCTATCTTGGCAACAGTGATACAACAAAGAATAAATCGACATTTGACATGCTATATCAGCACAGAAATGAAATCGAGGGAAAGTTAGGTATTTCTCTTTCGTGGGATAGAGCGGATCACTGCAAGGCATCGTGGATGAGTTATAAATTAGATGGCGTGGGTATTGCCAACGAATCTGACTGGCCAAGAATGGCTAGATTCCATGCAGAATGGAGTGACAAAATCTGCAGTGCAATGCTTGAATATTTGCTGGATGATAAAGAAAAACGTATGGCGGTAATTGTAGGTATTTTACGCGAATGGGCTCAGTCAAGAATTATTTTTATAAGGAGGTACCAATCCATGTCATTTAATCGTCCCGATATATACGATCTTCTTGACACCATGACCCTTGAAGGGAAAGAAAAATTATACGAAGATCTGCGCGTCATGATTGCCGCCGAGAAGAGTAAACCAAGGGAGTCCTTCCTTGAGGAGCAGTGGCACGAGATCATTCGTCTGATCAACACACTGAAATATGAGCCGTACATTGACGACCAGTGGGAGATCGAAGAGATATGGAACATATGTGAAGAACTGATAAAGGACGGCAGATTAAAGGATGAGTCCTGGGAGATCAGAAGGCAGGTATTAGAAGGAATCATCGAAGGCGAGTATTATGATTTTTACGGAGTATACGATCCCATGAGGGATCTGTTCCATGCGCTTATGTTCACGCAGGAAGAGAAGCTCGAATGTGCCGATATCATATTCGGGACAGGATCTGATTATATGAAGGCTGACGGCGCGAAGCTGTATAAGGAATGCGGGCAGCAGGAGAAATATATCAGATACATTGAAAACCACCTTGGTGATAAAGCAGAACCCTACATGGAAGTGATCAAGTACTACAGAGGCAAGGACACTGCCAAGGCTATTGTAGCAGCAGAGTATGGCCTTAAAAAATGTAAGGAGGACCAGACGGACATCATCTTATTTCTACTGGAAGATGCCCGGGATATCGGTGATAAAGAACGCTATGCGCGGTTCATGAAAAGTGCAAAGATGCGCAGGCTGGTGGATTTTGAAAAGGTGCAGAAAATTTTTGGATAAGAAGATGCAAGGCTATAAGGGTATCATTGTTGACAGGAACCGGAATATGTCTTAGACTATAGAGAAATAGAGAACTATTGTGTACAGTATCGATAATGAAACGGAGTCTATTGATATTGTGCTTAATAGCTATGGAGACAAAGAGCCGTATGATCTACGTGAACTGACACATTCGGAATCTCCATGGAAGGATGCCCGTGCCGGACTTCCGGAAGGGGTATCTAGCCAGAATGAGATTACTTTAGATAGCATGGCAGTATATTATGGGAGTCTTTAAGCCCATCCACGCTAAGGCATACATAAGGACTGGACATATGACCAGTCCTTTTTGGATAGAAATGAACAGGAGGAAAATACTTTTATGAATAAAAACAACATCAGAATACCTTTAAAACTAATCATTGATGCCATCGAAATGGCAGACGATATGTGGAGCCAGTATCTGGACATCGAAAATATGGAAGTTGTGAGCCTGCCGGAGGATCAGTTTTTAGGCGGGCTCTGCGAGGAGGATGAGGAGCTTTCCGAGCTGATCGAAGAGGAGTGGAATATTCGTTTCTTCGGCTTGCCCTCCCAGTCTGACATTAACGAGTACAGTATCATGGAACACTTTATATGGAGCCTGCCCGGGGGACAGATTCAGGACACTCTGGAAAATGCAATCAGGGGCAGGGGAACATTCCGGAGATTCAAGGATGCCATTAACCGGTATGGGATTGAACAAAGCTGGTATGACTATCAGGATGAAGCTTATCGTGAAGCTGCGGTCAGATGGTGTGAAGGACACGGGTTTGGATATGTGGAAGATGTGAAACCTGACACGACAACGAGAGAGAGCGGAGCAAAGCAAGACGGCGGGGAAGACAGCGCAGCAACGAGAGACAATGGAGCAATGAGAGACAGCGGGACAAAGAAGAACAGCAGGGCAAAGAAAGGTAGCAAGGCAAAGAAAGATAGCGGAGCAAAGAAAGGCAGTGGGGAAAAGAAGGGAGAACAGAAAGGGAAAGAAGAACAAAATCCCCTCGCCTGGGAAGAAGTCAGCACGGAGCATATTGTCCAGGATGAATGGATTGATTTCAGAAGATCTGCATACCGGTTTCCAGATGGCAGTGTATTTGAACCCTATTACAGCTACAGCCGGAGGGATTATGTTGTGATCGTGGCTTCAGATGAAGAGGGGAATTATCTGTGTGTCCGTCAGTTCCGGCAGGGGATCAAAGAGGTTACGACGGAGTTCCCGGCAGGAGGGATTGAGAGGAAAGACGGCAGGGAATATGGAGGGGCAGATGATTTGCCTGCGGAGGATGCGCTGGAAGCAGCAAAGAGGGAGCTTTTAGAGGAAACGGGATACGAATCCAGTGAATGGAAGCATTTGCTCACAGTACCCTCCAATGCGACCATAGCAGATAATTATGCGTATCTTTTTGCGGCGAAGAACTGCAGGAGAGTGTCCGGACAGTCACTGGATGAAACGGAATTCCTAAATGCTGAAAAGCATACTGCACAGGAGATCGAAGCCCTGATTGCTGAGGGTAAATTCCAGCAGGCAATCCATGTCACGGCATGGCTGTTAGCACTTAGGGGATAATGTACCAATGCTGCGCCGGGTTTGTGCCAGTGAAATCTGCATACGCGGCGCAGTGCCATAGAGGAATGGGGGCTTTACGATGGAAGAAAAACAGACTGACGTAAGAACGTCAGAGAACGGGTTGCAGATCAGCTGTGAGATTGATGATGTGCTGACCTATGCGGCGATTCATAACGGAGCACGTATTGTCAGGGATATCTGCCTTAAGAATACCTCCGGGGCAGACCTTGACCAGCTTGCCGTAGAAGTCAGCTCAGAAAATGGACTGACAGAAAAGCTTGTGTTTGGTATTGACAAAATGAAGCCGGAGGAGGAGAGGCACTTTAAGAAACTGGATGTTATGGTAAATGCAGATTACCTGGCATCATTGACAGAGAGAGTTATCTGTCAGATGACAATCAGCATCCGTGCAGGAAATGAGCAGCTTCTTTCAAAGAAAGTGAGTGTCACGGTACTGGCATTTGATGAATGGCCGGGGCTGCAATACACCCCTGAACTTCTCACGGCGTTTGTTATGCCGAATCATTATGCAGTTACAAGTATGCTGGGCCTTGCTGCAAATTATCTGGAAAAGTGGACGAAGGATCCTTCTCTGGCCGGATACCAGCATGGCGGACCGAACCGTGTAAAGCATATGGCAGCAGCGGCTTATGCAGCCATTCAGCAGAAAAATATTATTTATGCAGAGCCGCCTTCGAGCTTTGAGAAGATCGGGCAGAGGATCCGCCTGGTGGATGCTGTGCTGGATCAGCACCTGGGAACCTGTATGGATATGACGCTGTTTTATGTGGCATGCCTGGAGGCCATGGGATTAAATCCGGTTATGATCATGATGCGGGGGCACATTTTTGCCGGTGTGTGGCTGATTGACGAGTCATTTCCTGAAATGATTATGGAAGATCCTTCCCAGTTGGAAAAGAGAATGTCTAAGGGAATTCATGAGCTCATTGTAGTGGAATGCACAGCCATGTGTGCAGGAAAGTCCAGGAGCTTTGACGAAGCAGTCACACTGGCGGAACATAATGTGGCAAATTATAAGGATTTTGCCTTTGTTATAGATGTAAAACGTGCCAGGAGCATGGGAGTCCGCCCACTTCCCATGCGTGTGAAGACAGCTGACGGGTTCGAGATCCGGCATGAGGAGCGGAATCAGAAGGATATCACGGATAAGCCCAGTGCAGTGGGGGAAACCTTCGATTTGCCGGATTCTTCCGGGAAAGGCACTGCTACAAAGCAGGAACAGTGGGAAAGAAAGCTGCTGGATCTGAGCCTCAGAAATATGCTGATTAATCTGCGGGTGACCAGTGCAGTCGTTCCACTGCTTTCCCCGGATGTCAGCACATTAGAGAATGCCCTTACGGAAGGCGAGGAATTCCTGGTGCTGCCAAGACCGGCAGACCTGTCTGTTCCAGATGACGGAGAAATCCCTGTGGAAGCATTAGGGGAGCCTGGGAATCTTGCGGATTTTATTGCGTTGGAGGGGAGGCACAAAAGGCTGCACTCTTTTTACACAGAAAAAGAGCTGAACAGTTCCCTGACGAAGATGTATCGTTCTGCAAAGACTTCTATGGAAGAGAATGGTGCAGGCACGTTATATCTGGCTCTGGGTCTGCTGCGCTGGTTTGAAAGCAGACCGGATGCCGTAGTCCGTTATGCCCCGGTTGTGCTTGTTCCGATTGATATTGTAAGAAAATCTGCCAGTAAGGGTTATGCCATGCGCATGAGGGATGAGGATGCCAAGATTAACATTACATTGCTGGAGTTTTTAAAGCAGAGCTTTGCAATACAGATTCATGGACTGAATCCCCCGCCCACAGATGAATACGGACTGGATCTGCCAAGAATCTTTGCCATCCTTCGCCATGAGGTAATGAATCTTCCTATGTGGGATGTGGTGGAAGCAGGATTTATTGGGAATTTTTCCTTTTCTCAGTTTGTGATGTGGAACGACATTCACAGCAGAAGGGATTTCCTGGAAAAGAATAAGATCGTCCACAGCCTGATAAGCGGAGCCGTGGAGTGGGACTGCACGGTACCGGAGAGTGTGGACACAGATACGGCATACTTGCCGGTTACTGCGGATGCTTCCCAGCTTCGCGCAATTAATATGGCAGCAGCGGGGGTGAGCTTCGTGCTGCACGGACCTCCGGGAACAGGTAAATCACAGACGATTGCTGCCATGATTTCCAATGCACTGGCAAAGGGGAAAACGGTTCTCTTTGTTGCAGAGAAGATGGCAGCGCTTCAGGTGGTTCAGAAGAGGCTGGAGGCGCTTGGCATTCAGAACTTCTGCCTGGAGCTGTACTCTAATAAGGCGACGAAGAAGGCTGTACTTGATCAATTAAAACGCGGTCTGGAGACAGCAGTATGTGATTTCCCGACTGATTATGAGAAAAAGATACAGGATATCCAGAGGATGCGGATGGAGCTGGATGCTTACGTAAAAGCACTGCATATAAAAAGACCATTTGGAAAAAGCCTGCGTCAGCTCATAGATCTCTATGAAATGATTCCGGAACTGGGAAGAGATATCCGGTTTGACCATACATATGCAGGCACGCTGACAGAGAGTGACCTGGAGAATCAGATGCATAGCCTGGAGAGGCTGGTTGCTGCAGGAAAAGCCATTGGCCATCCATGTGGGCATCCTCTGTCCGTGGTACATAAAACAGAGTACAGCCAAAGGATGAAATTTGACCTGGATACTACTATGCAGGCCTATCGCAATGTCCTGGAAGAGTTCCGGAGTGAGGCAATTCCTTTTGCAGAGCAGATGGAGCTTGGCACGCCTGTCGTTGAAACAGAGTGGCAAAATGTCTGTAACTGCGCGCGTAGTATAATTGCTGCAGAAGAGATTCCGGTATTTTTGATAAATACAGATAATGTGGACAGAGAGTTTGAGGAGCCGTTGGCATTTTTAGAACGCCAGTCAGCATTTTCCAAAAAGAGAGAGACATTTCATACCTGGTGGAGTGAGAACTTTCTCCGTATGGATATGAGCAGCTTCCGTTTAAAGTATGATGAGGCAAATAAAAAATTCTTTGGCAAGAAAAAGGCATTAGTGTTACTTACCTCTGAACTTCAGGCATATGCCTTCTTTTCGGTTGAGACAGACAGAATTCCTGTTTATCTGACGGACGTGATGTTTTATCAGCAGGAGCTTCAGGAGCTTCAGAACATGGAAGAGGCTCTGTCATATGAATGGAAGGCTTTGATCAAGGATTATCCTGATAAGGATTCCCTGATGGCTTATAAAGAATATATTCGCGGGCAGATGCAGACACTGGAGAAATATTCTGGGCAGCGGCGAAAGCTTTCCGGGCAGGGACTGCTTCAGGCATGTGTTCAGCATGCAAAAAATCTGCTTGGGAGCCTGACGGAAGTCCAGCTCATAGAAGCCCAGGCGCAGGAGCTCCTGGAGCTGGAGTTTGAAGAGGGGACTGAAGACTGGATGGAGAGCCGCTTAAGGCTTTGCAGCTGTATACTTGAAAATGCTTCTTATATCAAGGACTGGATTGTTTACCGGCAGTTTGCAGATGAGTGCAGAGACAGGGGACTTTCGCCGGTATGCGATGCTTATGAGGCCGGTATGTCCCATGATGATGTGATCTGCGTATATCTGCGGTCTGTTTACAGGGCAATTATTTTGTCTGTCATTGAAAAAGAGCCTGTCTTGAATGGATTCACAGGAACTGGATTTAACGAGAGGATCGCGCAGTTTAAAAAGCTGGATCAGGAGTTTCTGGAGCTTACAAAGGATGAAATGTTCTACAGGCTCACCCACCAGCTGCCTGTATCCGGCGAATCTGTAGAGATAAGCAAAGAGCTGAATCTTTTGCGCAGAGCCATCAGCAGTAACGGCAGAGGAGTGGCAATCCGGACTCTGTTTGAGCAGATTCCCCATGTACTCCCCAGGCTATGCCCGTGTATGCTTATGAGTCCCATTTCGGCTGCGCAGTACTTGAAAGCAGAGAATGATTTATTTGACATTGTGATCTTTGATGAGGCATCACAGCTTCCGACCTGTAAAGCGGTCGGTGTACTGGCGCGCGGCAAAAATGCGGTGATAGCAGGCGACCCGAACCAGATGCCTCCTACCAGCTTTTTTGCAGGAAATAAGGTGGATGAAGAGAACCTGGATATTGAGGACCTAGACAGTATTCTGGATGACTGCCTGGCGCTGGGTATGCCGCAGACTTATCTGCACTGGCATTACAGGAGCCGCCATGAGAGCCTGATTGCCTTTAGCAACCAGGAATTTTATGAAAATGCCATGCTTACTTTCCCGTCCGTGAATGACAGGGAAAGGCGCGTCAGCCTGGTAAAGACGGAAGGTTTTTTTGAGCGCGGCAAAGGACGTGTGAACAGAGGGGAAGCCAGGGCAATTGTTGCTGACATTAGGAGAAGATATCAGGATCCGGAGCTTACGGGGCAGTCAGTAGGAGTTGTAACCTTTAATATCAGCCAGCAGATACTGATCGAGGATCTGCTTCAGGAGGAATATCAGAGGGATGCTGAATTTGATAAATGGGCGAATACAGGGGAAGAGCCTGTATTTGTCAAGAATCTGGAAAATGTCCAGGGGGATGAGAGAGATGTGATTCTGTTCTCCATTGCATTTGGCCCGGATGCCGACGGCAGGATGTCCTTGAACTTTGGACCGCTCAATAAAGACGGGGGTTATAAGAGGCTGAATGTTGCAGTATCCCGTGCAAGATCCGAAATGATGGTATTTACCATCATGACAGCTGAAATGATTAACCTGAGACGTACAAAATCAAGAGGTGTTGAGTCTCTGAAAAACTTTTTGGAGTTTGCAGGGAAAGGACGGCTGCAGGGTGAGTATGCAGAAACCACAGTCTCAAAAGATCAGGGGATTATGGAACATATCTGCCAGCATATCACAGATGCCGGATATCAGTATCAGAAGGCTGTAGGGCATTCCCGGTTTAAGGTGGATATTGCAGTAATTAATCCTTACAAAGAAGAGGAATATCTGCTCGGGATTCTGCTGGACGGGGAATCCTACCGACAGTCTGCCAATACAAAGGACCGTGAAGTAGCACAGATCAGTGTGCTGAAGTCGTTGGGATGGAGACTGCACCGTGTGTGGACGATGGACTGGTGGGATAACAGAGAGAAAGAGCTACTGAAGCTTACAACAATTCTGTCCGAAAGAAAGGAAGAGGCCCGCCGGCAGTGCCAGGGAGAGCCAGTGGAAGAGGTGAGTGAAGAACGGGCATATGAGGAAGAAGACTGGAAGAAGGCAGAGAAGGCTTCTGCAGCTGTAGAACCAGACATAGTAAATGAGTATGCTCTGGCAGAAGTAAAAGAAGCAGGGGAGACTGTTATAACAGAACCGGAAGAACTAAAAGAGTATGAAACAGCAATTGTTGCGGTTGGAGAGAGGCTGATATCTGAGCCAGGAGAGGCTGCCAGAAGAGCTGCCGGAAAAGTAGCAGCAGGGAGTGGATTTCCGCCTGATGACAGGTATATGGAACAGGAAGAGCCGGAGTACCGGATTGAGGAATATGTGTCTGCAGATGTAGAGATTACAGATTTGTCTGCGGCAGATTATGTGAAAAAAGAAAATCTTCCGGTGATTAGCAGGAGACTGCAGCAGATTATAGATACTGAGGCACCAGTCACCTATGACCGACTGATGAAAAAGACGCTCAGATCTTTTCACATTGCACGGTCCAGTGCACAGACTCTGGAGGCAACTGACAGGGCACTGAAGAAGACATCGTCGCGTGTGAATAAGCAGTCCGGGGTAAAATTCTACTGGAGAAAAGACCAGGATCCGGAACTGTACAGAGTATACCGGAAGGATGCGGATTCCGGCGAAAAAAGATCAGCAGATGAGATCTGTCAGCAGGAACTAAAAAATGCGGTTTACTGTACTTTACGTGAAAAGGGTGCACTGGGGAGAGAGGAACTGGTCCGGGAAACAGTCCGGACAATGGGTTATGCCCGCAGCGGAGCCGCACTGGCGGCAGCGGTGGAAAGAGGACTGAAGTATGGACGGAAAACAGGGGAAATTGTGCAGGATGAAAAAAGACGATTTACGGTGGGCGGACGGTTAGTCCGTGAATAGTAACAAGAATTCGCACTGCTTTGGGGATTCCTGCTACCGGGTACTACAGAGACAGGGATACAGCGAAGGCTGCAACCCTGTCTTTCAGCCCCAATTTTATCTGTCGCGATAATGATACCGGCATGCCAGAATATATATATTATTTTCATCTATTCTGTAAATCAGGCGGTCTTTATCATTAATCCGTCTGCTCCAGTATCCGGATAAATCCCCGCTTAGTGGTTCCGGCTTTCCGATCCCTTCATTGCCGTTCCGGGCAACATCATTTATTAACTGATTAATTTTCTTAAGGGTTTTACGGTCTTCTGTCTGCCAATAAAGATAATCCTCCCAGCCAGTATCTGCAAACACTTTATTCATGATCTTCTGCCTCAAGTAACTCATGGATAGCACACTGTCCATTCTCCAACTGCGCTTTTCCTTTCATTAGCCAGTCATAATTATCTTTATTCCCCATAACATAAATATTCTCCATGAGATTATTGTAAGATTCTTCCGATAACATAACTATATTTTTATTATCCTTTCTTGTCACAATCATAGTCTCATAGTCATCTGTTACCTTATCCATATACATTTTCATATTATCACGGAGATTCGTATAGTTCACAGCTAACATAATGAAATACCTCCTAAATAAAAGTATAATTATTACGATTCACGGCCTTCCAGACTGTGAAGCGTAACGTACGGTTTTCTGTACTTATAATATAAGGTATGGTTCTCTGTATGTCAATCCTTTTATTATATATCGTGGAAGGCTTCACGGTTACGAAGTTACGTTGCTATTCATGGACTAACCGTCCGCGAGGGGCTGGATGCTGAAAATCACCACCTCATCGGTTCCGTGAATAGTAATGCTTTTAGCGAGGAGCCGGAATGTGTCATAGCAACTTGCTTTAGGATAAGTCTCATGATAGAATATTTGTAATTTAAGAGAACCTGCCTTGTGCAGCACTTCGAAAAGGAGACATAGGAGTCTTTTATCTGCACTATACGGCGGGCAGGCATCAGGAGATCGCAAAAGGAGGAGCTATGAAACAGAACCTGGAGATTATTCACCTTCCGAAAAGCGAATGGGAAGGGACTGTGATACCAATGAAGTATACAACAGAGGACTATTTTGACGTAGAGATTGGAAAGAATGCGGATGGATATGATGTCAGAATCCAAAGACAGAGATTTGACACACCGGTATCCCATTATCCGGAAGAATATGATTTCCCTGACAGGCTGTACCAGCCGCACTGGGAGAAGGCTTATGCATGGGGAATTGTGGGAGAGGAAAGAGATGTGCGGGAGTTGCTGGCCTGTATTGAAGTCTGCCCGGAGGAATGGAGTAACCGCCTGATGGTTACAGAACTGTGGGTGCATGAGAAGCTCAGAAGGCAGGGAATTGGACACAGACTCATGTCACTGGCCAAAAAGCAGGCAGCCCTGGAGAAGCGGAGGGCAATTATCCTGGAGACACAGTCCTGCAATACAGCTGCAATCAGCTTTTATGAGCATGAGGGATTCCGGCTCATAGGATTCGACAGCTGCTGTTATTCTAACAATGATATATCAAAGAAAGAGGTTCGCATTGACATGGGGTATTTTTTGGAATAAAGCTGAGATAATTGCTGCTGAAACTGTAGTATAAAGGTGAGGCAGAAAGGATGGTGAACAGATTGGACAACAGCAGGAGCATTGAACTGTCCAGGAAATATAGCTCTGTTTGTTCAAAGGTCGCTTTAACAGAATGTCAGATTACAAAGACTTGCCGCTGGCGAGGCGGATGCGAGTTGTTCCTACTTGACATTTTTACCCAGGGAGTGTAGACTAAAGCATGTACAGAGGAACTAGATGTACAAAAACCTTGAAAACTGAATGAAGAAGAGAGGGGCTGGCGGCAAGTCGGCTGAGATAAAGAATAGAGCGCTTCTTTGACTCTTATACCTGATCTGGATAATGCCAGCGTAGGAACTTACAGAAGATTTATGCCTTATGCATAGTGAAATAGAAGCCCTGCCGGTGTTCCGGCAGGGCTTTCCTTATGGTATGGGAAACGTTGTTTTTCGTATGCAGAGTTTCCAAAGATACAGGGATCGGTTTTCTCAAAAAATAATATTATAACAGGAGGAAGAAAAAAATGAATGCAAGTGTAGCGATTCAGTCACTGCCGGAGGCAGCAAACGATGAGGAATTAATTAGGATTGTAGACGAGGTGATTGACTATATCAAGAGTACAGGACTGAATTATTATGTGGGTCCCTTTGAGACGGCAATTGAAGGAGACTATGACGAATTGATGGATATTGTAAAGGAATGTCAGCACATTGCCATTAGGGCGGGTGCCCCTTCGGTTGCAGCCTATATCAAGGTTACCTACAGACCGGAAGGAGATGTGCTGACCATTGAAAAGAAAGTTACAAAACATCACCAGTAAGATTCTGCCGGCTACAGCTGTTCTTGTGCTGCTGGCTCTTTGGCAGACAGCCAGCGCGGCGGGGGTGATTTCCGGGTTTCTGCTGCCATCCCCGTTTGAGGTGGTGAAGGCATTCACAGAAGATTTTCCGCTTCTTATGGACAATGCACAGGTGACACTTCTTGAGGCTTTTACCGGGCTGGCAGTGGGCGTTCTGGTTGGGTTTGTGACGGCATTGCTGATGGACGGCTTTGAGTGGTTATACCAGGCAGTTTACCCGTTGATTGTACTGACGCAGACAGTGCCGACTGTAGCCATTGCACCCCTTCTGGTGTTATGGTTCGGATATGAGATGCTCCCCAAAGTAATTCTGATTGTAATTGTCACATTTTTCCCGATTACAGTAAGCCTTTTGGACGGGTTCCGGGCATCGGATAAGGATACCATCAGCCTGCTGCGCTCCATGGGGGCTTCGAAGGCACAGATTTTCCGGCATGTAAAGTTTCCGGGGGCGCTTAGCTCTTTTTTTGCAAGTCTGCGGATTTCCGTATCCTATGCGGTGGTGGGAGCTGTGATTTCAGAATGGCTGGGCGGATTTAACGGATTAGGAGTTTATATGACAAGAGTGAAGAAGGCATTTTCCTTTGACAAAATGTTTGCGGTGATCTTTCTGATTTCTGCAATCAGTCTGTTCCTGATGTGGGCTGTAAACATACTTCAGAGGATCAGTATGCCGTGGGAGGAGGAAAACAGATGAGACAGAAATTACTGGCAGTGCTTTTGGCGGCAGTTCTTGTGGGAACCATGGCCGGATGCGCGGCGAATCAGGATGAGAAGTCAGTTCAGAAAGATGCAGGGAACCAGGAGCCAGATGGCGCAGTCAATGATTCAGACGATGAGAAAGGGTCAGGGGATTCGAAGAAGATTACAGTGGTTCTTGACTGGACGCCCAATACGAACCACACAGGACTGTATGTGGCCAGGGAAAAGGGATATTTTCAGGAGGCAGATCTTGAGGTAGAGATTGTCCAGCCTCCAGAAGACGGTGCAGAGGTGCTGGTGGCTTCGGGGAAAGCACAGTTTGGCATTTCTTTTCAGGATACCATGATGCCGGCAGTGACAGGAGAGGACGCACTTCCGATTGAAGCGGTTGCGGCAGTCCTCCAGCATAATACCTCCGGGATTGTGTCACGTAAAGGAGATGGAATCGACAGGCCGAAGGGGCTGGAGGGAAAGAAATATGCCACCTGGGACCTGGATATTGAAAAGGCAACGTTAAAGCAGGTGGTAGAGAAGGACGGAGGGGATTTCAGTAAGGTGGAATTAATCCCAAGTACCGTAACGGACGAGGTGTCGGCACTGCAGAGCAAATCGGTGGATGCAATCTGGATTTTCTATGGATGGGCCGGAATCGCTACGGAAGTCGCTGGTCTTGAGACAGACTATTTCGCATTTCGGGATATAGACCCTGTGTTTGACTATTATACGCCTGTGATAATCGGGAACCAGGGCTGGCTAAAGGAAAATCCGGAGACTGCAAAAGCGTTTCTTGGCGCTGTAAAAAAAGGATATGAGTTTGCCATAGAGAATGTGGACGAAGCTGCAAAGATTTTATGCCAGGCTGCGCCGGAGCTGGATAAGGAGATGGTGCAGGCAAGCCAGGAATATATGTCCGGCCAGTATAAGGCGGAAGAAGACAGATGGGGATACATAGATCAGGAGAGGTGGAATGCATTTTACAACTGGATTAGTGAGAAGGGCTTATCAGAAGAAGAGATTCCTGAGAATACCGGATTCACGAATGAATATCTGGAGTAGGTATTATGGCTGAACTAAAAGTATCAGGAATCACTTTTGCATATGAAGAGATGCCTGTTCTTGCGGACGTGAGCCTGGAGCTTCATGAGCAGGAACTGGTGAGTATTCTTGGAGCAAGCGGATGCGGAAAGACAACCCTGTTCCATATCATTTCCGGGCTGCATAAGCCGCAGCAGGGAAAGGTGATTTTAAACGGAAAGGATATTACAGGCTGCCCTGGTCAGATCAGCTATATGATGCAGAAGGATCTGCTTCTGCCGTACCGGACCATAGAGGATAATGTGATTCTGCCGCTTTTGCTTAAGGGCGAGAAGAAAAAGGAGGCCCGGAAGAAGGTGTCGCTTTATTTTGAAGAATTCGGACTGGAGGGGACACAGAAGAAATATCCGCGCCAGCTTTCCGGAGGTATGCGCCAAAGGGCGGCATTGCTTAGAACCTATATGTTTTCCAGTGACGTGGCTCTGCTGGACGAGCCGTTCAGCGCTCTTGATACCCTGACAAAGGGCGAGATGCACAGATGGTATCTGGATGTTATGGATAAGATTCATCTGTCAACTCTTTTTATTACCCATGATATTGACGAGGCGATTCTTCTGTCAGACCGGATCTGCCTCCTGACGGGGAAACCGGGTCGGGTGACAGAAGAAATCGTAATAGAGGAACCAAGGCCGAGAAAAAAGGAGTTTAATCTGACAGCGGAGTTCCTGGAATATAAGCGCCGGATTTTGGAGAGGCTTTAGCCTGTAAGTATTTCTTCAAATCCACTGTTGCCTGGATTTAGTATGTTCCCATATATTTATTCCCTCCATTGGAACAGCCTATTGCACATAGCTGCTGTAGGCGGCTTTTTCTGTAAAAACATGCCGCTTATTTTCTGTATAAACATTGCGGTGAGTGATAACCTCCATAGTATGGGGCGGAGAGTTTTGCAAAACTTCGGTTTCAATCTCTACAAAGGAGTCGTCAGTTCTGGTGCCAAGGATGGTTGCAGTCAGGTTGTTTCCCGTGCAGCGTACCTCTATTTTAACCGGATAGGCAAAGCTGTTTCCCACACGCATGTCAAGAACGCCCCATGCAACGGCGGCATCCATGCCGGCTTCAATGTAGCTTGACACATAGTCATGGTTCCAGTGTTCCAGAATATCCAGATTTGCATAAAGCGATGCGGCAAAGATTGTGGTGGATACCTGACATATGCCGCCGCCATATGCCTGGATAATCTTGCCGTCCAGAATGGCATCCGCTGTTTTAAAGCCTGTGGCCGCCGTCTGTTCTCCGACTGCCTTGTTAAAGGAGAATTCATAGCCAGAGGGCAGGATGATCTCACTGCATTTTTTGGTGGCAAGCTTAATATTGGACACAGCATTGGGTGTGTCATTTACGGTTGTTGTATAGGTGGCAAGAACATCTGAAAACATGCGTTCTTCAAGATCCCGGGCATGCACCTCTGGCTCGGGGTATAGAAGGTCAATGGATGCTTCCTTCCCACTTTTCGCGGTTTCCAATGCCTTCCGGGCCTGTTCCATATCAAAATCAATCCCTGGTTTTCCTTCTACAATTGCATAGTTATTATCTGGGTCCAGTGTTGCATTTTTCGGTTCCTTATGTATTTCCTGGTAAATCTGTTTCAGGTCAGCAGCTTTTGTCGGGGTGAGGGGACAGGGGATCACCTCCGAATAGGCCTCTTTCTCATAAGTCTTTGTTATACGTTCGACCAGTGTCTCTTTATCAATCTTTTCTTCAACTGCTCCGGCAGAAAAGACGAGCCGGTCCCCCTGGACCGTGACAGGCTGTCTGATATAAGTGTCTATATCTGGAAAGCCGTTGGAAATAAGGGCAGCGCACAGAGCGTCCGGATCGGTTTTTACAGGAGAATGTGAGACAGGATTTCCTCCCCAGAAAGCTTTCAGCCATGCAGCTCCCCTGAGCCAGAATTCATCAGGAGTTTTTTGCAGAGCTTCCTGCACCGCAGCCTCATAATCTAATTCGGCCGCCCCCTCTGCTCTGACAGTATAGTTGACGCCGTCCAGCGAGACGGTAATCAGTGCGTGATCTGAATTACGGTCCGCTTCTTTACGGAGTGCATGAACCGCATCCTCAGCGGTCATATTGCCTATATTTACTCCTCGTACAGTGATTCCGGGCAGAATATGTCCTGTATCAGAAACAGCACAGAGAACGGTATAGCCGCCTGCGGCCAGAAGAAGGATGCCAGTAGTCAGAATGATTAAAAACTTTTTCATAAAAACCTCCGGAGGAATTAATCTGTTTTGGTTACTGTTCAAGAGTCAGGAACATGTTTTACAATTCTATTATCCGTGATATTGAAAAAAATATCAAGCGTATTTGTGCAAATGAGTTGATTCATTCAAGACCTTTGATTTATAATGATAAAGTATATATGTATATGTTATGGAGAACTTATCTTATGAGAAGAAACCGATTGATTATGATGGTCGTCATTCTTTCTGCGCTGCCTGCAGGTCAGTATTATAACAATTAAGCAATAGTCGAAGCGTAGATATTTTAAATGGATTTTGCATGTAACTGCAAAGGTACTGAGTAGTTACATAATCAATTGGACAAGGAAGGGAGACAGACAGTGGTGGAAAACTGGCTGAAAAGTGTAAGTGCGTTCGCAAATGGGACAGGAGGCGTACTGGTATTTGGAACGGCAGGCGATGGAACCGTTGCCGGGGCACAGAATATGGAGACCGCATTAGAAATGATCCGGTTAAAAATTGAACAATGTATCGTTCCTCTTCCGAAGATTACCCTAAAACCGCGAAAACAAAAAAACGGAAAAGTGATTCTGCTTTTAGAGGTGTCTCCCGGAAAAGAGCCGCCCTATTATTACATCACTGACAGAAAACGGGGAGCATATATCCGGTCAGGAAAAGAAAACATCCCCGCCGGGACAGAGGAGCTTAAGAGGCTTCTCCTAAAGGCGGAGGATATCACCTGTGACGCCCGGGAGACCGATTATCCCGCAGAAGGAACCTCCTTCGCAGAGCTTGGCATATGCTATCAGGAGTGGACGGGAAACATTCTGTCAAAAGCCAGTCTGGAAGCCCTGAGCCTGATAAAAAATAACAGACTCACTTTTGCAGGCCTTCTCTTTGCAGACACCGCAGATTTCAAGATCCCGTCAGGGCATCCAGGCGCGCCATGCGGTATTCTGTCAGTTCATTCTGACAAGGCATGCAGTACACAGCCAGGCCAGTCTGGGTCACATGCCATCTCCGACAGCCTTCCCGGCCTGCGCTGCATCCGATGGAATGGACTTGACCGTTCCGGCGGCAGAAAGGGCATTCTGACTGGTGCCAGGTACAAAGGAAATCTGTTTACACTCCTTAACAAAGGAATCGCCTTCATAAAGGAAAATATGAAAATACAGTGGGAAGAGGCGGACGGTAAAAAGACCGTGCTGCCAGACTACCCAGACAGAAGTATTTTTGAAGGCTTAGTAAATGCTCTCGCACACCGGGACTACTTAAGAACCAAAAGTGAGATCCGCATAGACATCTATGATGACCACCTTACCATATCCTCTCCCGGGGGAATGGCAGACGGCAGCCAGATTCAGGATAAGCCCCCCGGCATCGTCCTGCCCTCTGTGCGGAACCCGGTCATAGCCGGAATCCTTACCCAGATCGGCTATATGGAACAGGAAGGAACAGGACTTACAAAAATACAGTCAGACTGCCAGGAAGCTCACCAGTTTACTCCTGAAAAAAAACACTCCTGCTACTCCGACCACGGTCAGTTCACCCTGACCCTCAAAAACCTGAATTACTCAGAAAGCAGTCCCTTCCCAGCCCCCGACATCACAGCAGAAACCAAACCGCCCCAAAATAACATAGAAACCCCTGCAAAAACCAAAAAAGAAAACCGCACAGCAAGCCCCAGACAAAAAACTACAAAAAATAATCCCGAAAGCCCCACAAAAAAAGAAAAAAATAATCCAAAGACAGCCCGGCCAATGACCATGGAAAAAGAAACCAGCAATCCGAAGACAGCCCGGCCAATGACCATGGAAAAAGAAATTAGTGATCCGGAAGCCTCCCGGACAATGACCACAGAGAATAACAGGAAAATTGCAGCAGAAAACAATGAAAGCATTGCAGAGCAGCATACCCATGAGAAAAAAACAGAAACTGATCATGCAAAAAAAGCTACAGACGAATTAACTGACAACGAGAAAAAAGTACTGGCTGTCCTTGCCTCACAGCCGTCAGTCTCCACCGACAAGATCAGCCAGCAGACCGGAATCGCCAAACGGACAGTAGAACGGACACTGCAGTCCCTAAAGAAAAACAACCACATAATCCGCCAGGGCTCCCGCAGAAGCGGCACCTGGCATGTGACAACGAATTAGGTTCAATTCGCTCCGAGAATGGGATTTGCTCATACCTGAATCACTTTCTTACGGTCTGTGCAGTAAATGCACAGACCTGTGTGAACAGTAACAAAATGACAGACAACAAGCAGAAAAAACAAACATCCATATTCCATTTTCGCCGTTCCTGTGCTATACTTATCTATAAGTATGTGAAGGAGTACAAAAACTATGAAAAGAGTATTATTAAAGCTCAGCGGCGAAGCCCTTGCAGGCAGCAAAGGAACCGGCTTTGACGAGGCGACCTGCATGGGGGTTGCAAAGCAGGTAAAGGCACTGACAGACACTGGCATTCAGGTAGCAGTGGTTACCGGTGGCGGCAACTTCTGGCGGGGCAGGACAAGCGAGACCATTGACCGGGTGAAGGCGGATCAGATCGGGATGCTGGCAACGGTTATGAACTGTATTTACGTATCCGACATTTTCCGGTATGCAGGAATGAAGACAGAGGTATTCACCCCATTTGTCTGCGGGGCATTTACCACCCTGTTTTCAAAGGATAAAGCACTTACGGCGCTAGAAGAAGGAAAGGTTATCTTTTTTGCAGGAGGAACCGGGCATCCGTATTTTTCCACAGACACAGGAGCAGTTCTCCGTGCAATAGAGATTGAAGCAGATGCTATGCTGCTGGCAAAGGCAATTGACGGTATTTACGACAGTGATCCAAAGGTGAATCCGGAAGCAGTAAAATATGACGAGATTTCCATTCAGGAGATTATTGACAAAAAGCTTCAGGCAGTTGACCTTACCGCGTCAATCATGTGTCTGGAAAATAAGATGCCGATGCTTGTATTCGGTCTGAATGAAGAGAACAGTATTATTGAGACAATGACAGGAACATTTACAGGAACCAGGGTGACTGTATAGATAAGGAGGAGACAGATTATGAATGAAAGGCTTAAAGTATATGAAACAAAGATGGAGAAGACAATCGCAAATCTGGTGGAGGAGCTGGGGACAATCCGTGCAGGGCGTGCCAATCCGAATGTCTTGAACAGAATTATGGTAGATTATTACGGAACCCCTACGCCGATTCAGCAGGTGGCGAATGTGGCAGTTCCGGATCCGCGTATGATTCAGATCCAGCCATGGGAGAAGAATATGCTTAAGGTGATTGAAAAGGCGATCCAGGTATCTGATCTTGGCATCAATCCCACCAATGACGGCTCCTGTATCCGTCTTGTATTTCCGGAGCTTACAGAAGAGCGCAGAAAAGACCTTGTAAAGGATGTAAAGAAGAAGGGAGAGGCAGCAAAGGTGGCTGTCCGTAACATCCGCCGCGATGGCAATGATACCTTAAAAAAGCTGAAGGGGACGGATGTATCAGAGGATGAGATTAAGGATATGACCGATGACCTTCAGAAGCTTACGGATAAGTTTGTAAAAGAGGTTGACAAGACCGTAGACTCAAAGTCAAAGGAAGTAATGACGGTATAAACAGATATGTACTCCCGGAAAATCAGCCGTGAAGGCAGGGACAGAGGATTTTCCGGGAGTGCATTGTCTTATATGGAAGGAGCTGTTATTATGAATATACCACAGCATGTTGCAATTATACTGGACGGCAACGGACGCTGGGCAAAATCAAAGGGAATGCCGCGTAATTACGGGCATGCACAGGGAAGCAAGAACGTGGAACGGATCTGTGAGGATGCCTTCCGCATGGGAGTAAAGTATCTGACGGTATACGCATTTTCCACGGAGAACTGGAGCCGGCCGAAGGATGAGGTAGATGCACTCATGAAGCTTCTGCGCAATTATATGAAGACCTGCCTTAAAACAGCGGCAAAAAATGATATGAAGATCCGTGTTATTGGGGATATCTCAAAGCTGGATGCGGATATCCGGAGCAGGATTGCGGAGCTTGAGGAAGCAACAAAGGGAAACGGAGGGCTTAACTTTCAGATCGCCATTAATTACGGAAGCAGGGATGAACTTGTGCGCGCGGTCAGACATCTGTCAGGGGATGTGAAAGAAGGAAGATTAGATCCGGACGAGATCGATGAGAGATGCATTGAGCGCTATCTTGATACACATGATATACCGGATCCGGATCTTTTAATCAGGACCAGCGGGGAGCAGAGGCTTTCCAATTATCTGTTATGGCAGCTTGCATACACCGAATTCTATTTTACAGACGTGCCATGGCCGGATTTTACAAAGGAAGAGCTTGTACGTGCCATTGAGCGTTATAATGCAAGAGACAGGCGCTTCGGCGGTGTGAAGGAGGGGCAGAATGTTTAAGACCAGATTACTAAGCGGAATTGTGCTTGTGATTGTGCTGATTGGCACAGTGGGATATGGCGGACATCTTTTGCTTGCAGTACTGGCACTATTAAGCCTGATCGGACTGAATGAGCTCTATAAGGTGGTGGGGACGGCAAATAATCTGGGCATTGCAGGATATGCTGCAGCAGTTGCATATTATGTGCTGGTTCTGACAGGGAACACAGATTACATGATGGCTCTCACCATATTCTTTCTTGTAGTGCTGATGGGAGCCTATGTGTTTTCATTTCCCGCCTTTCGTTCGGAGCAGGTAACAACCATATTTTTCGGTTTTTTTTATGTGGCGGTAATGCTTTCTTATGTTTATCAGACGCGTGTACTGACGGATGGAGGTATTGTTGTATGGCTGATTTTCCTAAGTTCCTGGGGGTGTGATACATGCGCGTACTGTGTGGGAATGCTGCTCGGAAAGCACAAGATGGCGCCAAAGCTGAGCCCGAAAAAATCTGTGGAGGGCGGTATTGGCGGTATTGTTGGAGCTGCTCTTCTCGGGTTTTTATTTGCAGTTCTCATGAACCGTTTTTCCGGTGCACCGGCAAATCCGCTCCATCATGCATTGATCTGCGGCGTTGGCGGTATGATCTCCCAGGTGGGAGATCTGGCGGCATCTGCTATTAAAAGAAACTATGAGATCAAGGATTACGGGAAGCTGATTCCAGGACACGGGGGAGTGCTTGACCGGTTTGACAGCGTCATCTTCACAGCGCCGGTAATTTACTACCTTTCGTCCTGGCTTACAGGCACCCTGTAGCCGCATGCAAAAATACGGCTCTGCTGAACAGTTACACATATGGGACATTTGTCAGGCATAGATTGTAAAAGCAGAGATTTGATTATTATGGATAGATCATAGCGGCTGCCCGGCAGCTTTTTGCAGGGTTATTACAATGAGAGAGGTAATTATGAAGAATATAGCGATATTAGGTTCTACTGGTTCAATCGGTACACAGACACTGGAGGTTGTCAGGGAAAATCAGGATATCAGGGTGCTCGGACTTTCAGCAGGAAGTAATATTACACGGTTAGAGGAGCAGATTCGTGAATTCCGGCCAAAGCTTGCGGCAGTCTGGAATGAAGAGAAAGCAAAGGAGCTGCGGCTTAGAATCGCAGATCTTGACACCCGGGTAGTCTCAGGGATGGATGGACTGACAGAACTGGCGGTAATACAGGAGACAGATATACTGGTGACGGCGATTGTAGGGATGATCGGGATCCGGCCGACTATAGAAGCCATCCAGGCAGGAAAGGATATTGCACTTGCCAATAAGGAGACTCTTGTGACAGCAGGCCACATCATTATGCCTCTTGCAGGAGAAAAGAATGTATCTATTCTTCCAGTGGACAGCGAGCATAGTGCGATTTTCCAGTCTCTCAGAGGAAACGATGGAAAAGCAGTAAAAAAGATCCTGCTGACTGCATCCGGGGGGCCGTTCAGGGGAAAGAAGGAGGAAGACCTTCTTGACATTCAGGTAGAGGATGCTTTAAAGCATCCTAACTGGTCTATGGGAAGAAAGATTACAATTGATTCCTCCACAATGGTGAATAAAGGTCTTGAGGTTATGGAGGCAAGATGGCTGTTTGATGTAAAGATGGATCAGATCCAGGTAGTAATTCAGCCTCAGAGCATAATTCATTCAATGGTGGAATATGTGGACGGGGCAGTGATGGCACAGCTTGGGACACCGGATATGAAGCTTCCGATCCAGTACGCACTTTATTACCCGGAGAGGAGATACCTGCCGGGGGAACGGCTGGATTTCTGGAAGCTTGGAAGACTGGATTTCGAGGAGCCTGACATGGATACCTTCTATGCCCTGGCCCTGGCCTATGAGGCAGGACGTGCGGAAGGAACTCTTCCCACTGTATTTAATGCGGCAAATGAGCTGGCGGTAAAAATGTTTCTGAACCGTGAGATCAAATATCTTGAAATCACAGAGATTATCGAGGACTGTATGAGGGCACACAAAAATAAAGAAAATCCAACGCTACAGGAGATTCTGGAAGCGGAGGCAGAGGTTTACGAACGGATTGAAAGCAGGAGGTAAAAAACAAATTGGGTATTATATTAGCAATTATTATATTTAGCTTCATTGTATTTTTCCATGAACTGGGACACTTTGCGCTGGCAAAGAAAAACAGGATTGATGTAGATGAATTTGCTATCGGAATGGGACCGACCATCTATTCCAAAGAATATAAAGGGACAAAGTATGCAGTCCACCTGTTCCCGATCGGAGGCTTTTGCGCAATGGGGGAGGATGAGGAGGCAACAGATTCCCCTGGTAATTTCAATAACAAATCCGTGTGGTCAAGAATTGCGGTTATTGCAGCAGGTCCGGTATTTAATTTTATACTGGCATTTGTATTTGCCGCGGTACTGATCATGATGATCGGCTACGATACACCCGTGGCAGGCACAGTTGTAGAAGGCTCTCCGGCAGCCGAAGCAGGCATAGAAGAAGGTGATACCATCATCCGCCTGGGCGGAAAGAGAATCCATATCTTCAGGGAGATCTCCGTCTATAACCAGTTCCACCAGGGGGAGACCACAGAGATTACATTCCGCCACAAGGGAGAAGATAAAACTGCTGTTATTACTCCTGAATTGGATGAAGAGCTGAATTATTACCGGCTGGGGATCGGTTCAGCCGGCTATACAAAAGCAAACATTTTCCGCGCCCTCCAGTATGGTCTCTATGAGGTGAAATACTGGATCAGCACCACCCTGGAGAGCCTTAAGATGCTTGTCTCCGGGAAAGTGGGGCTCAATCAGATGTCAGGACCTGTTGGTATTGTGGATATGGTAGATGACACATATAAAGAAAGTAAATCCTACGGAGGCTTCGCAGTCATTGTACAGATGATCAATATCGCAATCTTCCTGTCCGCAAACCTGGGTGTTATGAACCTTCTCCCCCTCCCGGCACTGGACGGAGGAAGGCTTGTATTTCTATTCATCGAAGCAGTGAGAAGAAAACGGGTTCCGCCGGAGAAAGAAGGTTATGTACACATGATCGGAATCGCGCTGCTCATGGCGCTCATGGTATTCGTTATGTTCAACGATATAAGGCGCGTCTTCTTTTAATGGGGACGGGGCATTTTTAAAAATGCCCCGTCCCTAACTCGTTATTTGATGAAGTTAGTCCTTACCGGATCCTCTTTTTCAGGCAGCCCGTACTTTTCCTTTCCCAGCGCAATGCTCTTCATGAGAAATGTCATGTTTTTTGCAAGGGTCCGCATGGTCTGCAGTCCTTCTTCATCTGCGGCGGCCTCTCCCGGAGTGCGTCCGTGTATGCTGTTCCAGTACTGGCTGGAAGCAACCGGCATTCCGGAAATGGTAAAGTACTTGTTCAGCTCATCAAAGGTTGCAGACAGTCCGCCACGCCTTGCGGCAACAACGCTTGCGCCCACCTTCATGCTCTTATTGAACGGTGTGCTGTAGAATAACCGGTCAAGAAGCGCGATGAGAGTTGCGTTGGCAGATGCGTAGTAGACCGGGCTGGCGATGACCAGACCATCGCATTCCCCGAACTTTGGCGCAAGCTCATTTACCATGTCGTTAAAGACACATTTTCCATTTTTTGCACAGGAATAACAGGCGATACAGCCCCGGATCTCTTTATTCCCGACTTGTACCAGCTCTGTTTCAATGCCTTCCTTTGCAAAGGTTTCTTCCATCTCATGCAGGGCCGTGTATGTATTGCCGGCGGCATGAGGACTTCCGTTAATCATTAATACTTTCATGTAGATCAGCTCCTTTTTGTAAAATTGTAGTTCGTATTGTGTCCATAGGTTATGCCTGTGTAAAAAGCAGAGCCAGTGACACTTCTGATACACGAATTGTTCCGTGCTAACGCACTCCCACAATCCTAAAACACATCGAATTCGCTCATTTTTCTACGAAAAGTGGCTGCTTCCCGGTGTTTTTCGTGCCAAGAGGACATACTTCTTCATGCAGGCATGAAACGCATAGCCTTTTGACACTTGTATTATCATATTATATCGCAAAGAAGGTATAAAAGACAATGGGGTGGGTATATTATTTATAAAAGTAGTTGCAATAGGGTTACTGTTCACACAGGACTTTACATTTACTGCAAAGTCCGTAAGAATATGATACAGGAGTAGAGGGCAGAGGTATATGATTCAGGATGGAGGAAGCAGGATGGATGGAATTAAGACGGATTTATTTCCCTGTAATTTGCGGGCAGGGAAGAAGTATGGGAAAAAGAACGGAGATTCAGACGAGGGGGAGAGAAAGGCTTCCTATAGAAATGTAGTGATCTCAGTGGAGGAGATTGTAAAAGAAATGGAACAAAGGAAAACGGAGTAAAGTAAGAGAATGCACTGAGTCATTACGGTTCACACCCGAGCCACGCACTTGCTGCGTGGCTACGGGAAAGCATTATTCAGGTGGTAGTTTGGGGACTGCAGTCTCTTGGCTAAACAATTTGAATTTTTATATATTTCATGTTATACTAAATCATATTTTCAAACACGCTCTGGCTGGAAAAATTTATGGATCCCTCAACAAATTAAGAAAGGAGTTATAGGAATGAAAAAACAAGGAATGATCTTTTGGGGGCTTTTGATACTCTTTTTTACTGTATGCCTGCTGCCTGTCACGTCTGTAGAGGCAAAGACTTCCACTTTCAGACAATGCAACAGAGAAACCAAAACTGGGAAATATTATATTTGGAGAGATAATTCTTTCCGGTATCTGTATATTGCCACGTCAAAGTCCGGAAACGGCAGAGTGCTTACCGAAGCCTCGGACGGACGCAGAATTGCAACACAGATCTCTGACGGTTCAGTTGTCTACTATGTGGAAACGGGAGACAGTGACCAGAATGGCAATTATACAAGCTACATTTGCAGGATTAAGGTGGATGGCAGCGGAAAAAAACAGATTGGAGCATTGAAAAATGTTTCCACGCTTACGGCATATTATAAAGGGAATTTATATTTGTCCTGCCATGATGAAAACTATGTTATACTGTTACATACTTATCGCATGAATGTGAAAAATGGCGCCGTTAAACGTGTCATGAAAAATGCCTGTGTCAGTGATCAAAAAGGTCAGTATCTCCTGGCGAGGCCAAATAGCGGCGCCCTGGGTCCTTTGGCTCTTTATGTGTATAACTGTAAGACCGGAAAAGCTACCCGTATTACCAAAAAAGGGGGATCTGCCAATTTTTCCGGCAAAAAAATCTATTACGCTGAATATGTGGGTGATCCATTTAGCAGATCCGGCAGCACATTCCGTATCCGCAGATGCAGTCTTTCCGGAAAAGGAAAAAAAACGCTGGCAAATAAAATCAAGGCTGAATATACGGGGATGCTCACCTCAAAATATGCCTATTATTTTTATTATGATTCAAATAGTAATCAAATATTTTACCGTTATAATTTAAAAACGAAAAAGAAGGCAAAAGTCAGTCAGAAAAAATTTAAATGGTAATTGGGGACGGGGCATTTTTAAAAATGCCCCGTCCCCAATTACTTTGGTATCATCAGCAGAAATGCAGCAATCCCGCCCACAGCATATATTCCATTGATCGCTGTGCAGACCTGCATCCATATATTTTTTATCTTCCATTTTTTATAGGCAAAGATCGTAAAGATCCCGGAAAAGATCATGAATGTCGCATAGCAGGAGATTATAATCTCCGCAACAGGCGATTCTAGCGCCCAGTCAAAGCTTCGAAGTGGCAGGATGGTCCAGGGAATAAAAAGCATCAGGGTGCTGACTGCAATGATTATCTTGTTTCTCATAGTAATATTTCCTCGCTTTCTTTTTTATATTATTGTTATACTCACGGCCGATGAAATCTGCCGTGAGTATCGCAAAAGCCGCAGCCGCAAAGCGGCATACTTCCTTATGCGGCTGTGCGTAGCATAATTGCCTTCACAGCTAACTGCTCAGAATTTTCATAGCTGCCATTTATATCTAATCGTTTTATTCCGCATACCGCGACATTCTGACACAGGAGACCGTCAGACAGACAACTGTGATCATTACCGCCACGGGGAGCCAGGGAAACCAGTCTATTTCAGCAGCATAAAGTCCTTTGGCAGCTTTCCCGTATTCTGTCATTAGCACATAGAAGGGGTAGCTCATGGGATGAAGGAGCCAGTAGTCTGTATTAATCATGAGAACGGAAGGAACGCACAGGGCCAGTCCGGTTCCCACGGCGAAAACAGGTGTCTGGATCAGAAGTGCAATCATCCAGAATACAGCCGCTGCTGGAAGTGCCGCCAGGTAGAATTTTCCGATACAGGGGAAAATGTAACCGGGAGGAAGGACATAGTCATATCCATGCAGCTTAGAAGAGAGGAAGGCACTTCCATAATAGGCTGCGGCCGACATTACCATCTGAACTGCCGGAAGGAGCAGAAGGACGGTAAATTTGGCAAGACAGAGCTTTCCTCTGTTTATGGGGAGGGTAAGCATTTTTTTCATGCCATGGTTTGTCTGTTCAATCTGAATTAAGAGTACGGTGCAGATAATGAGGGTCGCCGGAATCATGAACCAAACCATTCCCATAAAGCCCTGGATAAAGAAATTGTGTTCTGGTGTAATAGGAATGCCCTGCACATCCTGTATTCTCTCTGAGTTGATAATTGCCGGGAGCCACATAATGACCACAGGGGCAAGCAGGATTAGCAGTATTTTCGAGCGTCTGATTTTCTGCAGTTCAATGCCAGTTAAAGACAAGAAATTCATGAAAAGTACCTCCTTATTTTTAGATAAATGTGTTCTGCTATTCCTGCCAGGGTCGTTTCTCCTATGCACACACCTAGAAACAGTGCCGCATGTCCGTTTTGCTCTGCTGTTGTAAGAAGCTGGTAAGGCGAGCAGTAGGGGCATAAGTCAAGAAACAGATAATCCTTTGGAAGGACAGAAAGTGTAAATACAAGGATCACTCCGATTCCAAGGGAAATCCATATATTCCGGCATGCGGATGCAATGATTAGGCTTACCATAATGGTGGGCAGCAGGACAACTAGCTCAAAGCCCCAGTGACTAAGAAGTTCCTTAAAGTCTATACCTGTATGCGGAAACCACCACAGGATGCAAAATGTAAAAGCTGAAAATTCTATGAGAATTACCAGGGCTGCCATTATGGCAGAAATCAGAAACTTCCTTAAAAACAGTGATATCTGCCGGACCGGGAGAACCTCCATCTTCTGGATTCCATTTTCTGCATATTCCGTATGGTACATCATGCAGGTTCCACATACGATCAGCAGGATGTTGAGCATTGCCATCATCTGCCAGCTGGCATCAAGAAGTATGTCAAGAGGATTCCCGGGAAGACCCGTATAAACTTCCGTACGTACAGCCATATTTAATATAGGAAATGCAGAGGCAGCTGCAGCTCCTGCAGGAAATGCGGGGAAATATCCCGTCCGCCGGAATTTTTTCAGTTCCATGCCGAAACTCATCTTCGATCCCTCCGTTTCTGGTTGTCTGCATCAATCATTGCAAGAAAGGTTTCTTCCAGGTTATCGTCCGGCATTCCCATGTCATGTGCATGGAACTTCAGGTCATCAAGAGTGCCTTCGAACAGGAGATGTCCATGGTTTAAGATTCCGATGTCATCTGCCATCAGTTCTATTTCCGGAAGAAGGTGGGAGGAGACCAGCACAGTGCAGTCATATTTTCCCGGGAGCGACTTGATCATAGTCCGGATTTCGTGGATGCCTACCGGATCCAGTCCGTTTGTGGGTTCATCCAGAAAGAGAATGGGCGGTCTGCCAATAAGGGCTCCCGCAAGCCCCAGGCGCTGCTTCATACCGAGAGAATATCTTTTTGCCAGGCGGTTTTTGAATTCCTGTAGTCCGGTAAGTTCTAATGCATCATCAACGCTGTCCTTTGGAAGCCCCAGGATTTTGCGGATCAGCTCCAGATTCTCCGTACCGGTAAGATTTCCATAGAAGGCAGGCGTCTCAATAAAGGAGCCGATTTCTTTTAGAATCTCCACCCGGTTTTGCGGAAAGCGCTTTTTATTAATATGAAATGCTCCGTCTGTAGGTCTTGTAAGACCGAGAAACATTTTCATGGTAGTAGATTTTCCGGCGCCGTTAGGGCCCAGAAATCCATAGACGCTTCCTTTACGTATGTGAAGGTTCAGGTTAGAGACTGCAGTAAAATCCCCATATGCTTTCGTCAGGTTTTTTGTTTCAATTATGTTCATATGATTCCCTCCATTTCATTTGGGATAACGGTTCAGGCCTGCTGCCCTGTTACCCTTGCTGATTACAGTATAAAGCCTTAACCTTACGGCATCCTTCCCTTAACCTTACATTTTCCTTACAGATTCCGTGTAAAGATCAAAAAACAGAAAAAATATGTTATGATAAGGTAAATCTGGGACGGGGCATTTTTAAAAATGCCCCGTCCCCAAAGGAGGACGTATTTATGGCGAACGATTATTTGAAGCAGAAAAGGCTTCTTCTTGTAGATGATGAAGAGGAGCTTCTTCAGATGGTAGAAATGATTCTGAGAAAGGATGGATATACAGAACTTAGGACTGCGGGCAGCGCAGGGGAAGCGTTCAGTGTCTTTAGGGAATGGAAGCCTGATCTTGCCGTTCTAGACGTAATGCTTCCAGACGGGGACGGGTTTTCTCTTTTTTCAAGGATGCGCAGGGAATCAGACCTTCCGGTGCTGTTTCTGACAGCGAGAGGAGAGGATGAGGACCGGTTTAAAGGTTGGGATATGGGGGCTGATGACTATATGGTGAAGCCCTTTCTGCCAAGAGAGCTGACTTCCAGGATCCTGGCGATCCTGCGGAGAAGCTATAAAAATGAAAATCCTGTGGTGCGCCTTGCCGGGAGTTCCATTGATTTTGAAAGTGCGGAGGTACAAAAGGGAGGGGAGCGTCTAAGCCTTACAGCAAAGGAATACGAGCTGCTGACAGCACTTTACCGTAATGCGGGGCGTATCGTAACGATTGACCAGCTCTGCGAGGCGGCATGGGGAGATAATCCATACGGATATGAAAATTCGCTGATGGCGCACATCAGGCGGATCAGGGAGAAGATTGAGGAGAATCCGTCTAAGCCGGTATCCCTCCTTACGGTGAAGGGGCTTGGATATAAGCTCATCACGGAGGAGATGCCATGAAGCATACATTGAGACTGATCCGAAGATTTGTATTCATACTGATGTTTTCCGTAATTTTGCTGTTTGTTTTAAATGTAATTCTCTTTATCGCGGCCACCTATGATGAGGCAAACACCCGGGGCGGCTGGCAGTGGGCTGAGGAGATCACGGAGGAACTCTTAAGTTCAGACGGAGATGGTCTGAAGCTGTCACAGAAGGGCACAGAGATTCTGGAGGAGCTGGATGCGTGGGCGATTCTGGTTGCGGACGGAACCGGGGACGTCATATGGCACAGCGACAATCTGCCCCGGGAGATACCCCTTCATTATTCCGCCGCAGATATTTCGTGGGGAACGAGGGGATACATTAAGGATTATCCCACAACCACTGCTTCTAAGGGAAAGGATCTGCTGTTTCTGGGGCATCCGAAGACCCGGTACTGGAAGCACATGTGGAATACATGGGATTACAATCTGATAAAAAATGCTCCGGGAACGATTCTTAAGGCGGCGGGGGTGAATCTTCTGGTGATTGTTTTCATATATATGGCATCCACCTTTGGATTTCTGCGTTCTGTAAAGCCGGTTGTAGATGGGATTGAAAGACTTCCAAAGGAGGAAGTGCATGTACGGGAGCGGGGGCAGCTTTCGGGGCTTGCATGTGCCATAAACCAGGCGTCTGAAAGGCTCAGAAGCCAGGAGTACGCCATTAGAAAGAAGGAGCGTGCACAGGCAGACTGGATTGCAGGGGTATCTCACGATATCCGGACCCCCTTGTCCATGGTCATGGGGTACGCGGGGGAACTGGAGGAGAACCGGGAGCTTCCGGATGAGGCGAGGAAACAGGCGCAGGTTATACGGCTTCAAAGCGTCCGCATGAAGAATCTGATTAATGATCTGAATCTATATTCCAGACTGGAATATACGATGCAGCCCTTAAAGCGCTCGAAAGTGGATTTTGCGGCGGTAGTCCGTCTTGCGGCGGCGGATTTCATCAATTCGGATTTGGAGCAGAAGTATCCGGTGGAATGGAGTATGAAGGAAGGATTGTCAGCATACATGATTGACGGAGACAAAGAACTACTTGGACGGGCCGTGAATAATATTCTGACAAATGTCCGGGTGCATAATCCGGATGGCTGCAGGATTATCATTAAGATGGAAAAGGAGAAAGGAAAAGATGAGACAGGGAGACTGTGTCTTATCATTGAAGACAATGGAATTGGTGCAGGCCAGGAACAGCTGGAGCGGCTTAAAAATACATCCCATTATATGATGAGCGATGGAAACGGAAGCAGTGAAAGAGGGGAGAGACATGGAATGGGGCTTTTAATCGTCCGTCAGATTGCAGAGGTGCACGGAGGAACAGCAGAATTCTTCCAGAGCCAGGAGGGAGGCTTCGGGGTAAAGCTGACATTGACTTTAGAGTATATTGCAGTTATGATAGAGAAAGCGTAACAAGGCAGTGAGCTGTTAAGATTAAGCGTAACATAAGAGTTATACTAGACACGATCTGAAGAAAGGAATATAGCTGTAAATAGATTTTTGCATGTAACTGAGTAGGTAATGAACAGTTACAAAGCAAAAGTAGAAAACAGTGAAAGAGGTTAAAACTATGGAAAACAAAAATAAGTGGATACAGGATGGCAGAGGCCGGTTTATTGCACTAGAAGGAATCGACGGGAGCGGAAAAAGCACTCAGATCAAGTATTTATCAGAGAGATTAAAGGAACAGGGTATTTTGCACTATACGACCATGGAGCCCACAGATGCCCCCATCGGCTCCCTGATCCACCAGATCATGACAGGAAGAATCAAGACGGATAATAAAGTCATTGCAGCACTTTTCGCAGCCGACAGACTGGACCATCTACTGAACGATGTCAATGGGATCCTTTATAAGATTGAGGAGGGAGTCACGGTTATCACGGACCGGTATTATTTTTCTTCCTATGCATATCACAGTGTAGACATGCCCATGGAATGGGTCATCCAGGCCAATGAACAGAGCGCACACATCTTAAAACCAACGGTAACGGTATTCGTAGATGTAGATCCGGACATAGCACTGGAGCGGATTGCAAAGAACAGATTCCAGAAGGAGTTGTTTGAAAAAAAATCGCGGCTGATTCAGGTGCGCGAAAAGTATATGGAAGCATTTGACAGACTGAAGGATACAGAAAACGTTGTACTCGTGGACGGTAACCAGCCGCCTGAGGAGGTAGCGCTGGATATATGGGAAAAAATTCAATTGGGGACGGGGCATTTTTAAAAATGCCCCGTCCCCAATTAATTCAGTTCTGCTATTCTTGATACTCCCACGTATATCTCGGATATTTTATACCATGTCGGGTAATCTACGATCCCGGTCTGAGGCAGACCAAATACGGACTGGAATTTGCGGACTGCTGCTGCGGTTGCAGGTCCGTATATTCCGTCGGCGGTAATTTTGGGAATTGCAGGGTAAGCGCCGGAGATCACGGCGAGCTGTTCCTGCATCTGCCGCACCTTATCTCCGGTTGATCCTTGTGCCAGGTTATAGCCGGGCCATGAAGAGGGGATGCCTGAGATGGCTTCGGCTGTATTAATATACATATTGTCTCCGTAGTAGTAGCGGAGAATCTGAATGGGTGTATAGCCCTGATCACCCAGGGATTTTGAGCCCCACTGGGTCATCCAGTTGGGACACTGTACCTGTCTTCCGTCACAGTACTGCGTGAGAATAGGCTGTTTTACATTTGGCCTTGACAAATAATTAGAAAATAGTTCATCTACGATGACAGATATGGTATTATATATATTGCGTTCCGGTATCCATTTGTGGTCAAAAGCGGTAGATGATGTTATGGTGAAGTCATAGCCTCTGTTCCGGTACCACTTCGTTATTACTGATTCGGGACTGGGGCAGAAACTCGTCTAAGCTGATTTTAAAACGGACAACCAGCCTTTCTCTGGTGATGTCAATACGCTCAATCAGTTTATTTACCAGTACGCGTTTTGTAGCTGTATCTGCATGAAGAAACATTTCCTTCCAGGTCGGTATCTGATGTCTGATATCTTCCCAGTCCTTTGCGATAACAGTGGTGTTCTGTAATATAGTTTCTTTTTCTTTTACGATATCCATTTGCATTTTCTCCTTTTCTTTTTGTGTGTCAATGTTACGGACTAAATCCTCTAATGTAATAGGATATTCCCCGATCATAGCGTCTGGGATATGTTCTTCCATGATACGGATATTATTTTTAATCTTTTCAAGGTCTTTTCTTGCTATTTCTAAATCCCGTTCCTTTCTCTTTTTTTCTACATTGTTATTTGCAGTAATCTGTTCATAAATATTCTCATTCTCCTGTAACTTGCTGATATACTCGGCTAATGCCTCATATACAATCGGTTCAATCACATCTGCCCTGTATTGTTTTTTCTTATCGTGAGGAACACCCTGCCAGGCATTCTGACATTTGTAAATGGCTGTCTTGCTTTTTCTTCGCTCTCCGGTTCCTTTGATGGTCCAGTAATTGTATTTGCTTCCGTTTACCATTTTACAGCCACAATAACCACAGTGTAAGACATCTACGAGAGACAACATACCGTCATTTCGTTTCAGTACGGTTACGTTTTGATTTTTCAAAGATTTCGTAAACTTATTGCTTCTTAATTCCCGTTTTTTCTGAACTCTTTTCCATGTATCTTCATCAATGATTACAAGGTCAGGATTGGGTTTATCTGAAAGAATCCATTCACTGCTGTCTAAATTGCGGTGTCTTCCGTTTAAGCTCTCTCTGCGGTTGTAGGCGGTATAGCCGGCATAGATAGGGTTGGTGAGGATACTGTTAATTGTTCCGCTTTTCCAAACATCGTTCGGCGCAAGGTTTTTACATCGTTCATCTGTATTCAATGTTTTTGCAATCTTGGTCGAGCCATATTCTTTATTTAATGACAATTCATAAATGTATTTAACAACATCTGACCGTTCGGGAGATATAATTAAATGCTTTAAAGCCCGTCCATGCTTGCTGATTTCACCGGAGTGTTCTAACCTGTATCCATAGGGAGCTTTCCCACCCATAAATTTTCCTGACTGAACTAATTTTTTGGCGGTGTCTTTTACTCTCATTCCCGTATCAGCGCTGCTTTTCTGTGCGTTTCCATATCGTAATGCTAACATCATTTGTCCCATAATATCATCATTTCTCGGAGAAATGCAGCCGTCTTTTACTGTATATACATCTACGCCGAGATTTTTTAAGGACATGATATAACCACCTATTTCCCACATCCTTCGCCCGATTCGGTCATCTTTGTATACAACTAATATATCATATTCATGGTTTTCGGCATCATGATATGCCTCCTGCAAAATTTCCCTGTCTGCAACAGAATTTTTATATCCGCTGTTGCTTCCTTCAAAGTACTCCTTGCTATCTAAAATCCATTCTGAATGAGATTTTACATACTCCATAATAAGTTGCCTTTGTACGTTTAAATCTCCGTCAGATTCTAATTGCTGGTCTGAACTTACACGTAACAATATTCTGATTCGTTTTTTATGAATTTCTCCTGAAAGTAAATTTTTATTTGTATTCATATGTGTCTCCTTTGCGGTTGTTTTAAAATGATTTCCATAAAGAGGTAGCTGATATAATTTTTACTGCCTCTTTGCAGCTAAGAAATTTTTGTTATATGCTCCTGAAGAATGTTAGAGAGTATTCCTTTCACTTCTTTCTTTATAAGTTCTTCTTTTTCCGGTTCTTTTGGAAATTCCAGTATTATGTGCATATTGTTTAGTTCCTGTTCCACATGATTGTATTCCTTTTGATTCATAAATTTTTTCCTGTTAAGCCTATTTCTTTCATTTATATTTTGAAATGGCTTGTCGCATTCAGCATTTCCATAGAGAAGTGTGATAAGAGAATTTTTTTCTGATAAAACAACTCGTTAATTGCCTTTGTAAAGTTTTGAATGTATAATTAGTCAAAAGGCGGTGAATATATGAAATACGAAATCGGAAATCGAATCCGTAAATACAGAGAGGAGCTTGGAATAAGCCAGAAACAACTGGCAGAGCAGCTTGGCGTCAGTAATGGACGTGTTTCAAATTGGGAACAGGGAATTAACAGACCGGATGCCGATATGCTTGCAGAAATCTGCTATGCCTTAAAGGTTTCTCCAAGTTCATTATTAGGTGTTAAGCTGTCGAAAGAGGAATTGAGCGATACAGAGTGGAAGATTATACAGGCATACAGAGAGAAAAAGGAATTACAAAAAGCGGTAAATATCCTGCTTGGAATTAGCATAGAATAAAGAAAATTAAATGTTGCTGTGAACAGTAATCAGTTGAGGATTTTACGATCTTATATTATACTGTAAGTAAGGAGAGATAACCATGCGAAGATTAAAAGTATATTTAGACACATCTGTTGTTAGTCATTTGATGCAAGAGGACGTTCCCGCAAAAATGGCTGATACGTTACAGTTATGGGAGTTGTTCCGTAAGGGGATTTATGAGGTATATGTGTCTACAGTTACATTAGAAGAAATATCAGCCTGCCCCGAACCGAAAAGGAGCCGGTTAAGGGAGTATTTAGGTCAGATTTCCTTTACAACCCTTGACATTTCTAACGATGCCGCGGAGGTTGCACAGCAAATTATAGATATGGGAATCCTGACGCAAAAAAGTTATGACGATTGTCAGCATATCGGGGCGGCTGTTGTGAACGAGTGCGATTGTATTATCTCATGGAACTTTAAGCATATAGTCAATATCAAAACGATTCGCGGAGTACGTGCAATTACCAATTTGAAAGGATACAGACCGATTGAAATTCTGAATCCGTCCGTATTATTAGAAAGTGAGGAATGATTATGGAAAAACCGATTCTAAGCCCCAATTTTACGATTGAAGATATTCACAAATTACGTGAATATAATTACTTTGTCACAAAAGATATGACTTCTCAGGAACGGATAGACTACTACAATCAGAAGGGACGTGCGTTTTTAAAGGAGATTGAAGAAAGCAGATTACAGAAGGTGTAAGAGTATAACAGAAAATACCTATGAGAAAACCTTACATAAGTATGAGGATAAAATAAGAGAAAGCTGTATCTTTTCATGCTGTTTAAGTAACGAAAACTGTTCGTACATTAGTCACAGCAGAACATCTGACTTGGAGTTTATTGGATACATTTTATATGTTTATTTTATTAGTTATGACAGAATTTATGTAAGGAGAATCTGTTTATGAAATATGAGAAGAATTTGCTTGGAAAAGGGTGCAGGGTGTAAGAGTTGAGGTAGTATTTCAAATATAGTATAACCTCATACTGATTTTTTATCATTTATATATAACATATCTTACACCCTGCACCCTATATAAGTTTAGGAGTTTACGGATTCTTCGTCAGACAGAATCCGTAGGGAACGGAATCTATATTCTGGTAAATCAGAAATCTGACAGGTATTATTGGCTGCTGTTTTTGTTATTGTAGGACATAGTATAAGGCGTTTGCCTTTTACTGCTTTCCTTTCAAATACGATATGTTCCCGTTCCTCAATTCTGCCAAGTAACTTACCGATTCTTGCACTTGAAATATGAAGGCTTCTAAATTCTTCATTGAGAGCCTTTGCGATTTCAGCCGCTGTCTGCCATTTCCATAATGCTTTGTCGGCTTGGAAGTCTGCACAAGTCAGAAATTCATCTTCCCCAAAGAGCAGTTGTTCATATTGTTGGTTATTACGATTCTTTGAGTGCGGACTGTTCTTTTTTTGTAGTGCTGTCTATCTCCCCAAGCTCGCATATCCATACTTTTGTGGCTGACATCAGGCTATCCTTATGACGTCAGTATCTTTTGGTTTTGTATTTGGCGTTTGCTGAGGTGTTTCCTGATGATTGGATAAAATATACTCCGTTAAGTTTATCTCTTCATCTACATACTGTACAATGGGATTTTCCACCCCGAAATTTAATTGTGCCGCTCCTGTTACGGCAGAATCAAAATATAATTGCGGAAACATGGACACCAGTTTCTTCGCATAATATGAATATTCAGATGCGGTTTCCAGTATATGCGTCGGAAATATCAGATGATACTTGGGGCGCGGTGCTTGTCCATTTTTGGGTTTCATGTGATTTCTGCTGGGATAATCGCCTGAATGAAATGGTCTGTTCTTCTATGACCGTCTTTATATTCTGCAAGTTACTATTCACGGCCCAGGAGGCCGCTCATAGTAACGATTCGGGGCGATATTTAAAGTTTTGCTGCGCAAAAATTGCCCCTCACCCTTGAATCACGTTCTTACGGAATGCGCAGTTCAGCGCATTCCTGACCCGTGAATAGTAACTTCTGCAATGCAGTTATCCCATGCTGCTGCTCTTTCTAATTGCTTTATGTCGCCGCTTGGTATATGATATTTACAGGAAAAGCCGTAGGGCTTGTCCGGTTGATTTACTATGAGGTTCCGGCAGTCCTGAATCAGACTATACGAAGTGACCACTCCGTATAGACCCGATTTAAGGTGAAGGACATAATAGCAAGTACATTCGCCCGGATGGTATTGGCGGGCCAGGTGGCATAGATTTCACTGGAAGCCACATTTTTGATATAATCCTTGTAGCGGACATAATAATCCCGTGCAGTGGTGTCCCGGGGGCTTCCGTCATGGACGACGATATACTCCGGTACCACAACCCGGCTTAAGACAATCTCTCCGGTTTCATTTACCGGTTTAATTTCATCCTCAGGAATTTTCGGAGGATATGTCCCATATAATGTATGTGCAGGGATGACAAAGGTCTCGGCATTTTCGCCGGGAGTGACAGGACGGAGCTCTACATTCTGTATGGCAGTAATAGAAGACAGGATTTCGGCACCGGCAATGCTGACAGGTTCATACCCGGGAGCTGTCACCTGTATAGTATATTCAGAATAGGGCTGCTGCTCATTATTCACATCAAGGCTGTAATCTATAGGCGGTGCAGGAAGATCGATGGTCTCTGTCTGCCCGGAGGAGTCCGTGGTAAGTTCTTCTAGCTGGTCATCCGGTACACCGGTGTATGCGATGGCAACAGAAGCATCACTTACCGGAAAACCGTTGATTTCCGAAGTCACCTGGACTTTTAACTGCCCTTTATCAGGGGTATCCGTCTGAAAGGCATGGATATGGTTCATAAATTGTACCTCATAAAATGCTCTTGCTATTACTATATGAAAACTGCAGAGTATGGTTACTATATATTGCACTGGCGGTATCACCTAATGCATGCTCCTGCGGAGCGTCCGGCAAGATATGCCTTGATGGCATCCCGTAATACATGCCGTCAAGGCGGACTGCGTCCGGTCAGGTATACCGGTACAAAACATAGAAAGGAATAACGTAACGATTCGGCATGTAAGCCCAGGCCTGTCAGGCGAAGCATGCAGCGTGGAAGTTTTGAACAAGTTACGGAATAAGGATGATGAGAAAACGAAAAAAATCAGGATGCCTGTATGCGCTTTTGGTCTTGCTGACTTCAATGCTGGTTGTCTGTCTTGGGCTGATGGCCTGTGCATTTTTCATATTCCAGGGGGAAGATGTAAGGGAACAGGTAATGGATCAGTTTGCAGAAAAGGAAAAGATCCCCTTCCAGCAGATTGAAAACGTGCAGGAGAATGTTGCGCGGAAATATTATTATGAGCAGCTATCCCAGGAGGAGCAGACCGTGTACCTGGAGATTCTCCAGGGAATCCAGGAAAATAACGCACAGATCTATGTCCATTCGTCAGATGCAAAGCGGACGAATCTGCTGTTTCAGTATGTGCTCAGGGATTATCCGGAGATCTTCTGGTGCGACGGGACAACTACCGCCACCTCCTATGGCGGTGATGAGGAATATACTGTGTTAGAACCTGTATACCTGTACGATGTGGCAGAGCGGGATGAGAGGCAGGGGAGGATTGACGCGGCGGCGGCAGAATGCCTGGCGGGAATCAGGGCAGATGCCTCTGACTATGAGAAGATTCTGTATGTATACGAGTATATTGTAGATACAGTAGAATACGACCTGGATGCGGAGGATAATCAGAATATCTACAGCGTATTTGTGGGCAGGCGCTCTGTATGTGCCGGATATTCCAAGGCAACCCAGTATCTGCTGGAGCAGATGGGGATTTTCTGCACCTATGTGACAGGAAAAACAGAGAGCGGGCAGAGCCATGCCTGGAACCTTGTGCTCTGTGCCGGTGATTATTATTATGTAGATACCACCTGGGGGGATCCGGTGTTCCAGGAGCAGGAGGGGGAGGAAGTAAAGAAGAATCTGGATTATATCAGCTATGATTATATGTGCTGTGATGATGATGAGCTTTTACGCACCCATATTCCTGATGCGGACCTTGAGCTTCCAGAATGCACGAAGATGGATTGCAACTATTATGTGGTAAATGGGATGTACTATGACCATTATGACAGTGGGGAAGCAGTGGCTGTTATGAACGATATGATTTCTAAAAAGGGAAGCCCCGTTGTATTTAAATTCTCGAATGAGGATTTATACGAGGAGGCACATAAAGATATTTTTGAAAATGTCATTCATGAGGCGGCGCAGAGCCTGGCACAGATGTATGGGCTGTCCCAGGTGAAGTACAGTTATATTGATGACAAAAAGCTGAATAAAATTGTGATTTACTGGGAGTATGAGGAGTAATGAAGGAGACGATATGATAAAACAATTGTTGTCTGTGGAAGGGATGCTTACAACCACATTTTTAATACTGCTTACAGGGGCGGCTTATACGGATGGAAGGGAGAGAAGGATACCGGATCTGTATGTTTCTGGCATCCTTCTTACAGGGCTTATAAGACTGCTCACACTGGAGGGGGCAGATGTGCAGGGAATCGCAGCCGGAGCGTCAGGTGTCCTGGCTGTCAGCGCTCCGATGCTTCTGATTGCTTTGATTGTGCCTGGGGCATTCGGGGGAGGGGATGTGAAGCTGATGGCTGCCTGCGGACTTTTTCTTGGTGCAAAGGACATCTTTTATTCGTTTTTCTATGCTCTGATCCTGGGAGGAGTCTTTAGTATTTATCTTATTCTGGTAAAAAAAGGAACCCGGAAAACAAGGATTGCGTTCGGTCCGTTTTTAGCGTCTGGCATTGTCTTAAGGCTTATTTTCCTGACTTTTAAAGGTTGAAAAATGCAAATAAGTGTATTAAAATGATACAAGTGTAAAAAGGTCATGCGTTTCATGCCCGCATGAAAAAGCACGACCTCTTGATTTTTATATGAATTTAAGAAAAGGAAAGGGTGGAAGGATGAAAGCATTTCTTATTCTGGAGGACGGAACAGTCTTTGAGGGAGCCAGTATTGGTTCGGCGAGGGACATGATTAGTGAGATTGTATTTAACACTTCGATGACGGGTTATCTGGAGGTGCTGACGGATCCATCCTATGCCGGACAGGCCGTTGTGATGACATATCCTCTGATTGGAAATTACGGAGTTACCCCGGATATGGAATCAAAGAAGGCATGGCCGGACGGATATATCGTAAGAGAGCTTTCCCGTGTGGCAAGTAATTTCCGCTGTGAAGGAGAACTGGAGGAGTTTCTCGTTAAACAGGATATTCCGGGGATTGCGGGGATTGATACAAGGGCTCTTACGAAGCTTCTCAGGGAAAAGGGTACCATGAACGGTATGATTACGACAAATGCAAATTTCAGTCTGGAGGAGGTCCTTCCAGCGCTTCGGGCATATAAGGTCGGGGATGTTGTGTCAAAGGTAACCTGCACAGATACATATATATTAGAAGGAAAAGGACCGAGGGTGGCGCTTATGGACTTCGGTGCAAAGAAGAATATTGCCAGATCTTTAAATCAGAGGGGCTGTCATGTCACTATCTATCCGGCAGATACGGCTGCAGAGGAGATTATTCAGTCGAAGCCGGACGGGATTATGCTTTCCAACGGGCCAGGGGATCCGGAAAGCTGCACATCTATTATTAAAGAAATCAAAAAATTATCCGATACAACTATTCCCATATTTGCAATCTGCCTGGGACATCAGCTGATGGCTCTTGCACATGGTGCAAAGACATATAAGCTGAAATACGGGCACAGGGGCGGAAATCATCCGGTGAAGGATTTACAAAGCGGACGGGTGTACATTTCTTCGCAGAATCACGGGTATGCGGTTGATTACAGCACCATGGATCCGGCTGCCGCGCAGGAGGCGTTTGTGAATGTAAATGACGGTACGAATGAGGGGCTTGCATATACCGGGAAACATATTTTTACAGTGCAGTTCCATCCGGAGGCATGTCCCGGTCCCCAGGATTCAGGCTATTTGTTTGACAGATTTATGGATATGATGAAAGGAGCAGAATAATGCCAAAGAATAATGAGATTAAAAAGGTGCTTGTCATTGGTTCCGGCCCTATTGTGATTGGTCAGGCGGCAGAATTTGATTATGCGGGAACCCAGGCCTGCCGTTCCCTTAAGGAGGAGGGGCTGGAGGTTGTGCTCCTGAATTCGAATCCGGCAACCATTATGACAGATAAAGATATTGCAGATAAGGTATATATTGAGCCCCTTACCGTGGAAGTGGTGGAACAGCTTATTATAAAGGAACAGCCGGACAGTGTGCTTCCAACCCTTGGAGGACAGGCCGCTCTGAACCTTGCCATGGAGCTTGAGGAAAATGGTTTTCTTGGAAGGAACCATGTGCGCCTGATCGGAACAACGGCAGAGACCATTAAAAAGGCAGAGGACCGCCTGGAATTTAAGTCCACTATGGAAAAGATCGGGGAGCCCTGCGCGGCGTCCCTTGTGGTGGAGAGTGTGGAGGATGGCGTGAAATTTGCCGAGAGTATCGGATATCCGGTGGTACTGCGTCCGGCCTATACGCTTGGGGGCAGCGGCGGCGGGATTGCCCACAACAGGCATCAGCTTATGGAGATTCTGGAAAATGGCCTTCGTCTTTCCCGTGTAGGACAGGTGCTGGTGGAGCGCTGTATCGCTGGCTGGAAAGAAATTGAGTACGAGGTGATGCGTGATGCGGCCGGAAACTGTATTACTGTATGTAATATGGAAAATATTGATCCGGTGGGCGTGCATACCGGGGACAGCATTGTGGTGGCTCCCTCCCAGACTCTGGGGGATAAGGAATACCAGATGCTTCGGACATCAGCGCTTAACATTATCAGTGAGCTGAATATAACCGGCGGCTGTAATGTGCAGTATGCCCTGCATCCGGATACCTTTGAATACTGTGTGATCGAGGTGAATCCCCGTGTCAGCCGTTCCTCTGCCCTGGCCAGTAAGGCAACGGGATACCCGATTGCCAAGGTTGCGGCGAAGATTGCTCTGGGCTATACCCTGGATGAGATTAAAAATGCAGTAACAAAGAAGACTTATGCAAGCTTTGAGCCTATGCTTGATTATTGCGTCGTAAAGATTCCGCGTCTTCCTTTTGACAAGTTTATCAGCGCAAAACGTACCCTTACC
This sequence comes from uncultured Dorea sp., assembly GCA_948602995.1. GTDB lineage: Bacteria > Bacillota > Clostridia > Lachnospirales > Lachnospiraceae > CAPEBR01. The sequence goes on along the minus strand of CAPEBR010000006.1, from coordinate 31,416 downwards.
ACACAGATGAAGGCAACGGGTGAGGTTATGAGTATCTGTGATAATTTTGAGGGCGCCTTAATGAAGGCAATCCGTTCCCTGGAGCAGCATGTGGACAGTCTGCTGTCATACGATTTTTCCAGGCTTACAAGGGAGGATCTGCTGGAGGAGCTGAAACGGGTGGATGACCAGCGGATCTGGAAGATTGCGGAAGCAGTAAGAAGAGGTATCTCCTATAAAATCATTCATGATATTACAAAGATTGATATCTGGTTTATTGATAAGATTGCAGTACTGGTAGAGATGGAGCAGGCTCTGAAGGCATGCGCACCCAGAGTGGCATCCGGAAGAGGGGGAATTGATGCCGGACTTCTTAAGGAGGCAAAGAGGCTGGAGTTTCCAGATAACGTGATCGCAAGGCTTACGGGTCTTGAAGAACGTAAGGTTCATGACCTCCGCCATGAGTATGGAATCCGGGCGGCCTACAAGATGGTAGATACCTGTGCGGCAGAGTTTGCGGCGGAAACCCCGTACTATTATTCCGTGTTCGGCAGTGAGAATGAGGCAGAGAAGACGGAAGGGCGTAAAAAAGTCCTTGTGCTTGGCTCTGGTCCCATCCGGATTGGACAGGGAATTGAGTTTGATTTCTGCTCCGTGCACTGCACCTGGGCGTTTGCAAAGGAAGGCTATGAGACGATTATTGTAAATAACAATCCTGAAACTGTGAGCACGGACTTTGACATTGCAGATAAGCTGTATTTTGAACCCCTTACTCCAGAGGATGTGGAAAGTATTGTGGATATAGAAAAGCCGGATGGAGCGGTGGTGCAGTTTGGCGGTCAGACAGCGATTAAGCTTACAGAAGCATTGATGAAGATGGGGGTTCCCATTCTGGGCACAAAGGCAGAGGATGTGGATGCTGCCGAGGACAGGGAGCTCTTTGACCGGATTCTGGAAGAGTGTCAGATACCCAGACCCAAGGGAGACACCGTATATACAGCAGAGGAGGCAAAGAAGGTCGCAAACCGTCTTGGATATCCGGTGCTTGTAAGACCCTCTTATGTACTTGGCGGGCAGGGCATGCAGATTGCCATTAATGACCGCGATATCGACGAATTTATCGGCATCATTAACCGGATTGCCCAGGATCATCCGATCCTGGTGGATAAGTATCTGCAGGGAAAAGAGATTGAGGTGGATGCAGTATGCGATGGAGAGGATATTCTGATCCCGGGTATTATGGAGCATATTGAACGTGCGGGAATCCATTCCGGGGACAGCATCTCTGTTTATCCGGCACAGAGCCTTACGGAGAAGACGAAGCAGACCATTGAGGAGTATACCAGGAGGCTTGCCCGGTCACTGCATGTAATCGGGCTTATCAATATTCAGTTTATTGTGTGCGGGGAGGAAGTCTATGTGATTGAGGTGAACCCTCGTTCCAGCCGGACCGTTCCCTACATCAGCAAAGTGACAGGAATCCCCATCGTGCCTCTTGCGGCAAAGGTCATAATCGGACATAAGATTGGAGAATTGGGATATACAAAAGGACTGCAGCCAGAAGCAGATTATTTTGCAGTAAAGATGCCGGTATTCTCTTTTGAGAAAATCCGGGATGCAGATATCAGCCTGGGGCCTGAGATGAAGTCCACAGGAGAATGCCTGGGAATCGCAAAGACATTCGATGAGGCGCTTTACAAAGCATTCCTGGGTGCAGGCATTAAGCTTCCGAAATTCAATAACATGATCCTTACTGTCCGGGATGAAGACAAGCCCCAGGCAGTGGAGATTGGAAGAAGATTCGAGAAGATCGGCTACCGTATCTTTGCCACAGCGGGAACTGCCCAGGCACTGAAAAAGAGCGGTGTTAAGGCAATTGCAGTGAATAAGATCGAGCAGGAGACACCGAATCTCATGGATCTGATCCTTGGCCATAAGATTGATCTTGTCATTGATACACCGCCCCAGGGGGCAGAACATGGAAAGGACGGCTTCGTGATCAGAAGAAACGCAGTGGAGACAGGTGTAAATGTACTTACTGCGATTGATACGGCAGAGGCACTAATCACAAGTCTGGAGAATACAGATATACAAAAGCTGACATTAGTGAATATTGCGGAGATTTAATCAATTGGGGACGGGGCATTTTTTGTCAATTGGGGACGAGGCATTTTTAAAAATGCCCCGTCCCCAATTGACAAATCAGGAAAAGTGTATTAATATAATTAGTACACTTAATACATTTCACACACAATGAAGGAAAGGAGGAGCCATGATTATTATAGACTACAGTGACAAACGGCCTATCTATGAGCAGATTGTGGAGAGGTTCCAGACATTGATTGTGAGCGGGGTACTGGAGGCAGGTGAGAAGATGCCGTCAGTGCGGACGCTTGCCGTTGAGCTGTCGATTAACCCGAATACGATTCAGCGGGCCTATACGGAGTTGGAGCGTGACGGTTTTATCTATGCGGTGAAAGGACGGGGAAATTTTGTGAAGCGGGATACAGAGCTTTTTGAGAAGCAGAAGGAACGGCTTCTGGCGGGGTTTGAGAAGCAGATCCGGGTCTGCCTGCGGCAGGGGATGAAAAAGGAGATGCTTTTTCAGAGGCTCCAGGAGGTGGTTACAGACTTTTACGGGGAGGTGACGGCATGATTGAGGTAAAGCAGGTGAGCAAGATATTTGGCACAATTGAGGCAGTGAAGCAGCTGAGCCTTAAGATTCACTCCCAGAATGTGTTTGGAATGCTTGGAACGAACGGGGCGGGTAAGAGTACGCTGCTGCGTATGATGGCAGGAGTGCTTAAGCCGGATGCGGGAGAGATTCTGATTGACGATGAGAGGGTGTGGGACAACCCGCTGGTGAAGAAGAGGTTTTTCTATATCTCGGACGAGCAGTTTTTTTATCCTAATGCAACAGCATTTGATATGGAAAGGTTTTACAGCAGCTATTACAGGGACTTTGACGGACACAGGTATGCAAAACTTCTTGGACAGTTCGGGCTGGACGGTCACCGCAAGATCCAGACCTATTCCAAGGGAATGAAAAAACAGCTTTCAATTGTCCTTGGACTATGTGCGAACGTATCGTATCTGTTTTGTGACGAGACCTTTGACGGGCTGGATCCGGTGATGCGTCAGGGGATTAAAAGCCTGTTGGCAAAGGAGATTGATGACAGGGGATTTACCCTGGTTATTGCATCCCATAACTTAAGAGAGCTTGAGGACATCTGTGACCACATAGGGCTTCTGCACAAGGGAGGGGTGCTCCTGTCCAGAGAGCTTTCTGATCTGAAGTGTAATCTTCATAAGGTCCAGTGTGTATTTGCAGAGCATGTGGAGGTTTCCTTTTATGAGAAATTCCGTATTCTCCAGCTGGAACAGAGAGGGCGTCTGATTTCTATGACAGTAAGAGGAGAAAAGGAGGAGATCAGGGGACAGATGGAAGCATTAGAGCCAGTTTATTTTGAGATGCTGCCATTGTCATTAGAAGAGATCTTTATCAGTGAAACGGAGGTGGCTGGTTATGACATCAAAAAGCTCATATTATAGTATGAGGCGTGAAAATATAAAACACCGTATCGGAATGATGCTTCTGGTTCTGCTACTTTTCTTTGGATATATGATTTGGTATTTAATATCTGTGCAGAATATCTGCAGTAGGCAGGGTGAAGAGATTGGGAAACATCTTACCGAGTTGTCAGAGCCTGGGATGGGATTCGGGATCATTGTACTGATATCTGCGGTGCTCCTGGCGGTCAGCGGCTTTCGCTGCCTGCACTCCAGGACAGAGATTGATTTTTATTATTCACTGCCAGTTAGAAGAAGGCTTTTTTTCTATATTACAGGAACAAATGACCTGGTTCTTTTTGGGACTGCTGTCCTGGTATTGATGCTTTTTAAATGTGCGGCAGTTGCCGCTGTTGGACATTTTTCGATGACAATCGGAAGAAATGCCGTGTGGTCCTTTGGATGCTATCTTATTGTGTTTGCAGCAGTATATCTGACGATGGCGCTTGCCATGATTCTGACTGGTCATACATTTGTAGGAGTTCTTGCATTTGCGGCGATCGTGATCTATTCGCCGGTGATGCTCCGCTTTTTGTACCCGGGGCTTGCCACGATCTTTTTCAGAACCTATTCGGAACCTCTGCGGGGCGGAGTGTTCGATTACTTTTCCCCGGCGGCCCTTGCTGTAAAGCTGCTTTCAGATGCCGGGCCGTGGGACTGGAAAGACCATTTTCTTCCCTTTGCCGCTTTATGCGCCTGGGTTGCTGTACTGCTTGCGACAGATTTTATCCTGTATGAAAAGCGTGCATCTGAGATGGCCGGCAGGGCGGTGGCATTTCCAAAGATCTGTCCTGCTGTGCGCATTCTCCTTGTGATCCCCATAGCCCTGTATACCGGGATGGCCCTGTATACGGCATCTTTTAGTTCTTTTCATTTTTGGATTGTAGCTGGAATTATCATCGGCGGCTTTCTTTCCCATGGACTGATCGAATGTATCTACCGGTTTGATGTGAAGGGAATGCTTTGCTGTAAGAAGCAGATGGCGGCATCCATTGTGGCAGCGCTTGGAATTGCCGGTTTTTTTTGGATGGATCTTTCGGGTTACGATACTTATATTCCCAAAAAGGAGGACGCACAGGCTCTGTTCATTGATAGTGGACACTCCTATACCGGTGCATTTTGGGGAAAGGAAAGAAAGGGCATTTCAGGGGAAGTCATGGAAGAAGCACTCACGATACTGGCCGATGTAGTGATGCAGAATGATGAAAATGCAGAGACTTATGCTTCAGATGACGCGGATTCCTCCGGATACGAGACCTACACTGTAAAATACAGGCTGAAAAACGGCAGGGAGAAGAGACGCGAATATGTACTGAGCGAGGAGCTGGAGGACAGGCTGCTCGGACAGATTTTCGGTACGCGGGAGTATAAGGAGGATCATTATTCCCTGTATACGGCAGACTGGTCCCGGGTAACAGATGTGGGAGTTGTGGACTTCCAGGGCAGCAGGTATCTCCACCTGACAAAGGAGCAGAGGAACCGGCTGTTTGAAATCTATCTGGAGGAGCTGTCAGAGCTTACGTATGACACTGCAAAGAGCACTCTGCCGGTGGGACGGCTTGCAGTCAGCCACACCGAAAAGGCAGGGGATGACATGAATCCTGAGAGCAGTCCGGGAATCCTTGGTGTGTACAGCAGCTATAGCTATGAGATAGAAGATTCTTATTATCTATATCCGACATTTGAAAAAACCATACAGTACATTGAAAACGAACTGAAAACAGATGTGCAGACGTCCATGGAGGAGGCGCAGATTCAAAAGCTTACTGTGTGGAAGTATACAGGAGGTAAGGAATATACGATTACAGATCCAGAATTTATCCGGTCCATACAGAGCAGCCTGATCAGCAGTGAGCTGTTGGAGGGGATCGGAGATTATTACTATCCTCTGGACAATTACAGCCTTGATATCATAGCAACAGCGGCCTCTGAGGAAGGAAACCGCGACCTGACTGTCTATACAGATGCAGACACTATTCAGAAGATCAAAACCTTTTTGGAGCTAGAATAAAGTTGGATAAACTTAAGGAATTTCCTGTTTTGTGTAACATTTTTGTAATATTTGTAATGAAATTGAAATTAATGAATATACTAATTATAGGTACTACAAAAATGTGATATGCAAAACAGGAGGTTTATCGGTATGACTGAGAATCAAAAGGCGGCAATCCTCATAGGAGGACTGGTTTCGGCAGCCTTGTGTTCAACAGGATTCGTAAACAGGGCCCAGGTGCAACAGACAGAAAAGGTAGTAGCGGTAAGTACAGGAGAGATGTTAGAGAGTGTTCAGAATCTACACTATATAGAAACAGACCATAACCAGGTGGCAGGGATCGTAGGCATGAAAGTCGGGGCGGTGCAGGAGGCTGAAGCCAGAAAGGCAGTGAAAAGACAGCGGGAGAGAGAAAAGAAGGCGTCAGCTGTATCAAATGCAAATAAGAGCCTGCTGGCTTCCATTATCTTCTGTGAAGCAGGAAACCAGCCATACGAGGGACAGGTTGCCGTTGGTGCAGTGGTCATGAACCGGGTAAGGAGCGGATCATTCCCCGGGACCATAGAAGAAGTGGTCTACCAGTCCGGACAGTTTACACCTGCATGTACAGGCTGGCTTGACCAGGTCAGAAGTACACAGAGCTATACAGGCAGTGCCATGCAGGCGGCAGCAGATGCCCTTTCAGGAGAAAATCCGGTGGGAGAATGCCTGTATTTTGACCGGGGCGGCAGCGGATTGCAGATCGGAGATCATTTTTTTCATTGAAAATCAATTGGGGACGGGGTAAAATGAAAAATACCCCGTCCCCAATTTACGAGGAGGTATAAGATGATGTACAGGATTTTTATTGTGGAAGATGATATGACGATTGCGGATGCTTTGGCGGAGCATTTAGGCAGATGGGATTATGAGGCGGCATGTGCAAAGGATTTTCGAAGTGTTTTGGAGGAGTTCGTGGCTTTTGATCCGCAGCTCGTGCTTCTCGACATCGTGCTCCCTTTTTTTAACGGGTTTCACTGGTGTCAGGAGATCCGGAAGATTTCCCGGGTTCCGATTGTGTTTTTATCCTCAGCGGCAGATAATATGAATATTGTGATGGCTATGAATATGGGCGGAGATGAATTTATAGAAAAGCCTTTTGACCTGAATGTGGTGACGGCGAAGATTCAGGCGGTATTAAGAAGGGCATATGCTTTTCAGGGGAGTGGGAATGTACTGGAGTACAAAGGGCTTCTTCTGAACCTGAACGATGCATCCGTTTCCTATAAGGACCAAAGGATGCTGCTTACAAAAAATGAGTTTCGTATTCTCAGGCTTTTGTTTGAAAATTCCGGACGGATTGTGTCCAGGGATGCGATTATCTCAAGTCTGTGGGAGAGCGATGAGTTTATTGATGATAATACATTGACGGTGAATGTCTCCAGGCTTAGGAGGAAGCTTCTGGAACTGGGGCTTTGTGATTGTATTAAGACGAAGAAAGGGATTGGATACATAGTAGAGTGATGAAGGTGATGAAGGGCTATTTGAGGGAGCATATGGGGGGAATTTGTCTGTATGCCGGGTTCTCCGGTGTTTTTTATGTTGTTTTTCTGCTATATGATATTCAGAAGGAGGCAGTGAATTATGCGTTTCTGCTTGCAGGATTTGTGGCTTTTCTGTATGGACTGCTGGGATTTTTAAGGTATGTGCGCCGGCACAGAGAGCTTTTGGAGCTGGAAGATGGGATGGAAGCAGGGCTTGAGAGCCTCCCTGTCCCGCCTGGTCTTATTGAGGAGGACTATCAGAGGATTCTGAAACATCTTTATGAAGAGAAGCTGGAGCTTGAGACAGAAGGCCGGATTGCCAGGCAGGAGATGGGGACTTATTATAGTATGTGGGTGCATCAGATTAAGACGCCGATTGCAGGCCTGCGACTCCTGATTCAGATGCAGAAAGATGCAGGGGATGAAGAGTGCGGGAAGTGGAACAAAAAGATGAAGCTGGAGTTGTTTAAGATTGAGCAGTATGTGGAGATGGCTTTGATGTATGTCCGTATGGAATCTATGTCTTCGGATCTTTCCTTCGATGTGTATGACCTTGACGAGATTCTTAAAAAATGTATCCGCAAGTATTCCCAGATGTTTATTCTGCAGAAGATCAGGCTGAAATATGACTCTGTGGACAGAAAAGTACTGACAGATGAAAAGTGGATTGCATTTGTTTTGGAGCAGCTTCTTTCGAATGCCCTCAAGTATACATCAGGGGAAGGAGCCTGTGTATCTGTTTATATGAAAGGGGAGGAGCTGGTTATTGCAGACACAGGAATCGGGATCTGTCCTGAAGATCTTCCAAGGGTTTTTGAGAGAGGATTTACGGGCTATAATGGGCGCAGCGGCAGGAAGTCCACAGGGATTGGGTTATACTTATGCCGGACAGTCATGGACCGGCTTGGGCACGGAATCCGGATCGAATCAGAGCCGGACAGGGGAACAAAAGTTTTTCTGTGTTTTTCTCATTCAAAGCTCCATGTGGAGTAAAGAACAAACCTTTCAAAATTGTAAGAAATAAAGGGAAAATGTAATCTGAATCAATGGCAGGGCATTTTCCTTTTTTCTATAATGGAATTGTAAAAAGTAACTGAAATAAGGAAAGGATGGGATGAACATGACACTTTTAGATGTGAAGAATGTAAAGAAAATATACACCACCAGACTGGGAGGCAGCCAGGTGGAGGCGCTCCGGGATGTGAACTTTTCCGCAGAGGCCGGAGAATATGTGGCGATTATGGGAGAATCCGGTTCAGGGAAGACAACGCTTCTGAATATTCTGGCCGCCCTTGACAGGCCGACGAATGGGAAGGTGTATCTGAAGGGGAATGATATTGGAAAAATTATGGAAAAGGAGATGGCTGCCTTCAGACGCCAGAACCTGGGGTTCGTGTTTCAGGACTTTAATCTTCTGGATACGTTTTCTGTGCAGGATAATATCTTCCTTCCGCTGGTACTTTCCGGCAGGAAATATGAAGAAATGGAAAAGAGGCTGGAACCAATAGCAAAAAAGCTCGGAATCCGGGAGATTCTCAGGAAGTTTCCTTACGAAATCTCAGGAGGACAGAAGCAGAGGACAGCGGTTGCCAGGGCGCTGATTACAAAACCCCAGATCATTCTTGCAGACGAACCGACCGGGGCGCTGGATTCCCGCTCTTCGGACGAGCTTCTGGCACTTTTTTCGGATATTAACCGTGACGGGCAGACAATCCTTATGGTGACTCACAGCGTTAAGGCAGCAAGTACGGCAAACAGAATTTTGTTTATAAAGGACGGAGAGGTATTCCATCAGCTTTACAGAGGGAATCTTACAAATGAGCAGATGTTTCAGAAGATCTCCGACACCCTTACTGTGCTCATGACAGGAGGCGTGAAGGATGAATAAAAAGATTTATGCAAGACTTGCGGTGACGAACATAAAAAATAACCGGAAGACTTACATCCCGTATATACTGGCTTCAGCCTTAACGGTTATGATGTATTTTATTATGGATGGGCTGGCGATGAATGACAGCATAGGAGAAGGAAGGCTTGCAGTGGTTCTTGAGTGTGCTTCGGTTGTTGTTATGGTGTTCGCTGTTATCTTCCTGTTTTATACAAACAGTTTTTTGATCAAACGGCGGAAAAAGGAAATCGGCGTATACAATATTCTTGGAATGGGGAAGAGGCATATTGCAAAAATGCTGATGCTTGAAACAATCATTGTGGCAGGAATCAGCCTTGGAGCAGGTCTTTTGACAGGAGCTCTTTTTAGCAAGCTTATGTGGCTTCTTTTAATCCGGCTCCTTAATTATGACACGAGGATAGAGTACATGATTCCACGTGATACCCTGATTAAGACCCTGGTGCTTTTTTGCCTTATCTTTGCCATGACACTTTTTTATAACCTGATACAGGTGAGGCTTGCGCATCCGGCCGAACTGTTAAGAGGGAGCAGTCAGGGGGAACGGGAGCCAAAGACAAGGCATCTGCTGACATTTGCAGGACTTGTACTGGTCGGATACGGCTACTATACCGCGCTTACGGTTCCATCGCCTTTAGCAGCAGTGTACCGGTTTCTTGCTGCGGTTATTGTAGTCATACTTGGAACTTATGCATTATTTATTGCAGGAAGCATCGCATTTTTAAAGCTTCTGAAGAATAATAAAAATTATTATTACAAGAGCAGTCATTTTGTTTCGGTGTCAGGAATGCTTTACCGGATGAAGCAGAACGCAGCAGGTCTTGCCAGCATCTGCATCTTAAGTACCATAGTCCTGATCCTTGTGTCTACTTCTGTGAGTATGTATCTAGGTGCAGAGGATACACTTTATGCAAGATATCCGAGGGAAATCGACATTGATATTTATGGGACAACAACAGAAAAAGAGGAAAGGCTTGAAGAGATCATCCGCGAGACAACAAAAGAGTATGGCGTGAATATGAAGGACAGGATGACCACCCACTATGGCATGGGGGCAGCGGTCAAGAATGGAAATCAGCTTACCCTGAAAGCAGATGGAGCATATGGCATAGAGGATGTCTGCGAGTTTTTCATGCTCTCGCAGGAGGATTATAACCGGATGAGTGGGGAGCACATAAGTCTTGCAAAAGACGAAGTGCTGTTTTATACAACAAGAAAAGAAATGTATGGATGGAAGTCCCTTATGATTGACGGGGAAACATACCGGATCAAAAAAGAGCTTAAGGATATCAAAATTGAGAAAAAAAGCGAGAGCAGAGTAGTTGAAGGGCTGTATGTCGTATTCAGCCGGATGGATCAGGTAGAACAATGGCTTAAGAGTATTTATGAAAATTCGGATATGCAGGATGCCTGGGTGCAGAGAGTCTGCCGGATAAAATGCGTGGCTGCCTTTAATCTGAAAGGAAATGAGGAAGACTGTATTGCGGTAGCAAAAGAAATCAGAAGAAGGGTGGAAAATGAGATTGAAGAGTCGTCCTACGAGAGCAGGACGCTTGCCAGGGAAGATTTTTACGGCATGTACGGCGGCCTCTTATTCATCGGTATCTACCTGGGACTGATGTTTTTGCTGGCAACGGTTCTGATTATTTATTATAAACAGATCACAGAAGGATACGATGACAGAGAGAGATATCAGATTATGCAAAAGGTAGGGATGGACAAAAGAGAGGTAAAGCGTTCCATCAGAAGTCAGGTGCTGACCGTGTTCTTCCTCCCGCTTATAACAGCAATTCTACACGTTGCGGTAGCCTTTACCGTTGTAAAAAAGCTTTTGGCAATCTTAGGTCTTGTAAATGAATCCCTGTTTCTTTTGTGCACAGTGACAACAATTGCCATATTCGCAGTATTTTATGTAATCGTATATGGAATGACCGCCCGGGAATACTACCGCATTGTGGGGTAAATACTGGTTACTATTCACGGACTAGCCGTCCGCTCATAATGCATCCAGCCCATTTAAAAGTCGCTTTCAGCGAGGGGCTGGATGCCAGAAGCCACCACCTTATCGGCCCAGATGCCGTGCAGCGGAGTGAATTTTAGATGGATTTGCGAAGGTTACTGGTCACGGAGTGAACAGTAACCGGCCCCGTGAATAGTAACAATTACTGTTCACAATTTCATTGACGTTTTCGTATTGTATTGTTATAGTAGAGGAAAAGTGACTTTAGGGATACCTGCAGTTACAGAGAAAACTTAAGTTTAAGGAGGAACTGCTATGACAAAAGCAACAGAAAGAGAAATTATAAGGGAAGACCACGCGAAGGGCGGAGAGGGCTATATCTTAAAAGAGCCGTTCCTGGGGCAGGAGGAGCTCGGTGAAAACTGCAGGCTTTTTTCGAGAATGACTCTTCCGGCAGGCTGCGGACTTGGCTATCATGAACATCACGGGGAGACAGAAACCTATTATATTTTAAGCGGAAGCGGCGTATATAATGATAATGGGAAGGATATACCGGCAGAAGCAGGAGATGTGTTTTTCTGCAAAGACGGGGATGGCCATGGTATGGTGAATACAGGGAAATACGACCTGTCATTCGTTGCGCTGATTTTAAAGTAGGGACGGGGCATTTTTAAAAATGCCCCGTCCCCAATATGTAAAAATTTAAGATTTTGTGTCTACAGCATTGATATTACTGGTCGAATAATGATATAATTCATTATACGTATGTTTTCAGACGCCTTTTGTGCCATGAGGTGATCAGGATGCCGGGAAGTTACGTTTTAGATAAATAGCAGCGAAAGAAGCAGGTGTAGAGCTTGAAAAACAAAATCCAGAAATTTTCAAAAGGGAACTTCCGGATACCGAGACCGGAGGTGGTGTTTGAAGAAACGAATCTGGTACTGATAATTGGAGAAGGGGAAGTATTCAGGGGGAGTTTCTCAATAAGGAGTAATAATGACAGCGCGATACGGGGGCTTATCTACCCGTCTTCTTTTCGTGTACATTTGAAGGATTCAGGGTTTGACGGGAATCCGGCCAGGGTGGAGTTCACCTATGATGGGAAGGGACTGCCGCCGGGACATGTGGAGGAGGGAAAGTTTACGGTTGTCTGTACAGGCGGTGAGTATGAGCTTTCCTTTACGGCAATTGTGGAAAAACCGTATGTAACAACTGCATACGGGAAGGTCCAGAATACGGAAGATTTTAAAAAGCTTGCCATCAAGGATTATTCTGAAGCGGCAAGGCTGTTCCGGTCCAGGGATTTTTACAGTATTTTAAAATATGAAAATGAACGTATCTTTTATCTGTATGATAATATGAGAAAATGGTCATTGGGTGAGCAGGCGCTTGAGGAGTTTCTTGTGGGTGTTAAGCTTAAGGAGTGTATTTTTCTGACTCTGCCGGGTGAGGGAATGCTTTTTGAGGATATTGACCAGTCCACAAAGGGCGTGCTGACACTCACAAAGAATACCTGGGGTTATATGCTTGTGCGTATAGAGACAGAGGGGGCTTTCCTGAAGGCGTCCAAGGCAGAGATCACGACAGAGGACTTTGTGGGAAATACGTATGAGGTGGAATATTATGTCCGGCCGGAATATCTGCACGGAGGCCGGAACTACGGGGCGCTTCGGTTTATCACGCCGTATGAGACCCTTGTCTATGAGGTGGAGGTGCTTCAGAACCAGGAGTACGATGAGAACCACCATGTGCCAGAGCTTCTGACGGCACAGGTTGTAAAGGAATATATCGGATATGTTGCCGGGAGGATGGAGCTTAAGACCTGGGTGGACAGCGCGATTGAGAAGCTTTTGTCTATCAGGAAGATTGAGCCGCAGAGTGAGATGTATCAGCTTGTCCAGGCTCATGTCTATATTATAGGAAACCGCATGGAAGAGGCAAAATGGATTCTGGAGAATTATAATTACAACAGATTTGCCATCGGCAAGGATCCGCTTACGAACTGTTACTATCTGTTTCTTACAGCTCTGATACGGGGCAACAGGGCACATACGGAGCGGGTACTTGATGAGATCGGGAAGACATATCTCAGGCATCAGGATTCCTGGATGCTCCTCTACATGCTTCTTCAGCTTGACCAGAGATACAAGAACCCTTATAAGAGGCTGGAGGTTCTGGAGCAGCAGTATGAGTTCGAGGTTCATGATGTACTGTTTTATCTGGAGGCATATCTGTGCTATCACGAGAAGCCCACGCTTCTTAAGAAGCTGGGGCAGTTCGAGACCCATGTGCTGAACTTTGCCACAAAGCATCGCCTGATCTCAAAAGAGGTTGCGCTGTATGTGGCAAATATAGCAAGCCAGCAGAAGGAATTCCGTCCGGATCTGTTTCGTATCCTGGAACGGCTCTATAAGCTGTACAGTGAGACGATGATCCTGAATACGATCTGTACGCTTCTCATTAAGGGGAATAAGGCAGAACAGCGCTATTTTGTATGGTATCAGAGAGCTATGGATGAGGGACTGAGGATTGCCAGGCTGTATGAATATTATATGATCACCCTGAATGAGAATACATTCCGGGGAGCGCTTCCCAGGACGATTCTTTTGTATTTTATGCATGGCAACGCTCTGGATTATAAAAAGGCTGCCTTTCTCTATGCGAATCTTCTGACCTATGGAAATGATGAGGAGTTGTATCTCGGATACCGGGAGCAGATGGTGAGTTTTACGTGGGACCAGCTCATGAAGCGCCATATTACGGAGCACCTTAAGATTTTATATAAGCGGTTCTGTGCGGCGGATGAGATGGATGAAGGGCGTATGGAGGCAATGCGGGATATCTGCTATTCTTATGAGATTACAACGAAGGTTCAGAATATGAAGTGTGTAGTTGTAATCGAAAGGGACGGCGAGGTGAGGCAGCGCGTTCCCTACAGTGAGGATGAGGGTGCAATTATACGCCTTTACGACAAGGAATCAAGGGTTGTATGGGAATCCATGGACGGACGTTACTATACGGATTCTATCGTATACGATACAAAACGTCTTTTTTATGAACCGAAGTTTCTGGAAATGTGCAGGAATTTTGCAGATGCAGCCGGCAGACAGGAGCAGGGAGAGGAAGTAGTCACCACTCTTGAAAGTATCCGGGAGAAGGGAATCTCCTTCTTTGATGAGAAGGAGGTGTTCCGGCTTGCCAGTGCTGCGGTCAGGGAGGAGAATTACAGAGAGGATGCATTCCTTCTCTATCTGTGTTTTGAGATGTTTGTGCGGGACCAGTATGACAAGGTCACCTTAATGTACCTTGCAAATTATTACTGCGGCGCCACAAGGGATATGAAACGTCTGTGGAATGTGGCGTTAGAATACGGAATCCCGGTATATAAACTGGGAGAGCGGATCATTACACAGATGGTTTTCTCGGAAAATCTGTTTAGGGAAGAGAAGGTTTTCGAGGATTATTATATGTCAGGCAATGCGTATTTCCGGCTGAAGCAGGCATATCTGGCATTTGTCTCCAGAGAATATGTGATCCGCGGACGCAGCATTGACGGATGTGTATTCCGGATCATTGCACAGGAATGTGACGAAAAGGAAGAACTGACAGATGTGTGTAAGATCGCGCTGCTGGATTATTATGCAGGGCGGGACTATCCGGCAGATCTTGAGCCGGTGCTCCATCAGGTACTGAGGGAGATGTGCGAAAAGCAGCTCATTCTTCCGAGTTATATGAAATATAAGGCCGAGTGGCTGAGAGAGGTACAGCTGTTTGACAAGGCGATGATCTTCTATCAGGCATCTGACGGAAGCAAGGTGCAGCTTTTCTATAAGAGAAAGACACAGGAGAGGGAGTCCCTCGGCTATCAGTCTGAGGTGCTGATGCCGGTATTTGAGAATCTGTATGTTAGGCAGTTTATCCTCTATGATGATGAATCTGTGAATTACTATATTCAGGAGACGAATGGAAAGGATACCATTTCCACGGAAAAGGAAGTACTGAAAAATGAAACCAGCATCCGCGCGGGCCGTTTCGGACGGATCAATGAGATGATCAGTGCAGGCCCGGCAACGCGCAAAAAAAAGATGATTGAATACGAGGAAGAGGAGATCCTTGCGGAGAGACTGTTTAAGCTATACTGATGATATATTTTAAGGGGAGGAGGAAAACCTATGAAAAAGGGGCATATTCTAGGCTATGACATGAATGAGAAAAACTGTCAGATCAGTTTTTATGACGAGACAAAGGATGAGCCGGAGACATTAGAGGTTTCCTCAGACAATTATCAGATCCCTCTCGTGATCGGGTATTTCCAGGAACGGTGGATTTACGGCAAGGAAGCGAAAAGGCTGGCGACAGTCAGCCTTGGGCACACGGTCTCAGATCTTTTTGAGCGTGCCATACACAGAGAGAAGCTCCGTCTCGGGGAAAAGGTGTATGACGCCGTATGGCTTCTTGCCAAATTTGTAGAACTTTCCCTGGAAAAATTCGAGGAGATTGAGTATATTACCTTTACGACTCCAGAGACAGATATTGATATGTCGAAGATGCTCAAAGGCGTGGGACATCACCTCGGAATTTCGAAATCCAATATCTGTGTACAGGATTACAAGGAAAGCTTCTGCCAGTATATGATCTTTCAGCCGAAGGAGCTGTGGCAGTATGAGTCCGCCCTGTTTTTTTGTGATGATCAGAGGATTAAGGCATATATGCTGCGCAAGCTGAATGTGGATGCGAGCCATGCGCCGGGAACCTTTATCACAGTTGACGAGGTGGCGAATGCACATATGAAGGAGCTTGAGGCGCTCTATCCCATTATCAGCGCGGAGCGGGCGAAGGATGCGGATGCGAGCTTTAAAGCAATGATTGAAAATGTATTTGAAAAGAAGGTTGTATCATCAGTTTATCTGACCGGTGACGGATTTGAGAATCACTGGTATCCTGATTCCCAGAAGGTGCTCTGTAACGGGAGACGTGCATTTCTCGGAAATAATCTGTATAGTAAAGGGGCATGCTACACATCCATCCGTAAGACATCATTAAAGGAGGAGGGACCAACTTATCTTGATGAGAGTATGCTTATGGACCGGATTGCGCTCAGGATGCGTGTAAACGGACAGGAGGGCTGGTATCCGATTGTGTCCTGGGGAGAGCACTGGTACGAGGCTGACGGACAGTGGGAGGTTCTTCTTGAGGACACCTCTGATATTGAGATTCTGATCGAATCCTTAAGCGGCGAGGAGATGACAGTGGAAAAGATTTCACTGGAAGGAATGCCAGACCGGAGAGATTATTCCCTCCGGCTTCAGGTGGAGGTGCTGTTTCTTGATGAGAGAACATGCAGGCTTACATTTAAGGATATTGGGTTCGGGGGATTTTTCCCGGCGACAGATTTCCAGGTGGAAAAGGTGATCAGCTTAGGAGGAACCAATGGGCAGTTTAATTCTATGTCATAAAAAGAGGGCAAAAAGCCCATATGAGATATCACGGGTTCATGTAAAAATCTATACAATTGAAGAGCTTTGTTACTATATATGTAATAATCTGTACCTGATTGACCATATGATCATGAACCGGAGGCTCTGCGACTGGCTTCAGGATGAGCTCGGGCTGAACGGGATGGCAGAAACCCTGAGAAAAGAGCTGGACCAGAATGCTCCTCTGTCAGAGTTCGTACTTACCATACTGAGGGGATCTGTGATATATGCTCCTCTTGAGATAACAAGAATACAGAATCTGCTGGAGCAGCTGCAGAATCAGAAGGAGGTAGAGAAGGAGAAGTATAAGGCAGATACGCTTCTGAAGGCAGGAGAATATGCAGATGCCATATTAATCTACCAGTCTGTGATTAACAAAGAATGGGATGAATCGGTGGACCGGACATTTTACGGGCGGATCTATGGCTGCCTCGGGACTGCCTACGGCTGCCTGTTCCTGTATGAGGAAGCAGCGGCGATGTACCGGGAGGCTTATCATATCTGCGAGAGGCCGGATATGCTGAAGGCATATCTGTATTGCTGCCAAAGGTATCTGCCCGAGGAGGAATATGTGAAGATGCTTTCAGGAAATCCTATATTTTTAAGTGTTTCCTCTCTTGTCAGAGAGGAAATTGAGAAGGCAAAAAAAGAGGTGGATATGGATGTGAAGGACAGTCAGCTTGGTATATGGAAGAAGGAATACAGGGTTTAAAATTCCAAAGGACGCAAGTAAATACGGCGGCCTGATGGCTGCTCAGGATGCCGTGCATCCTGCTGCACGGCATCCTGAGCAGCTGCTTTCAAAGTTCATTTAAGGAGGAGCTTACAGTCATGGATTATGATAAGATTACAACGGGCATGGGAGAGGAATGCGGAGTGTTTGGAGCCTATGATATGGACGGGGGCGATGTTGCACCGTCTGTATATTATGGGCTTTTTGCGTTGCAGCACCGTGGGCAGGAAAGCTGCGGAATTGCAGTGACAGACACAGATGGAGAAAGGAAGGTATACTCGAAAAAGGGTCTGGGGCTAGTGAATGAGGTGTTTAATGAGGAGAATCTCGGGGAGCTTTCCGGAAATCTCGGAGTCGGGCACGTCCGGTATTCTACGGCGGGAGGCACAAGGGTGGAAAACGCCATGCCTCTTGTCCTCAATTATGTAAAAGGAACGCTTATCATTGCCCACAATGGGAACCTGACCAACGCTGTAAAACTGCGCAGGGAGCTTGAGTATACGGGCGCCATATTTCAGACAACGATTGATTCAGAAGTGCTTGCCTATCATATTGCAAGGGAGCGGCTGAAGGTGAAAAAGGCAGAGGATGCGGTGAAGAATGCCATGAAGAAGCTGGAGGGAGGATATGCGTTGGTTATAAGCTCTCCGCGTAAGCTAATAGGAGTCAGGGATCCTTTTGGCCTTAAGCCTCTGTGCATCGGAAAGCGGGACAATACATGGTTTCTGGCTTCTGAGAGCTGTGCGCTGGCAGCAGTGGATGCGGATTTTGTCAGGGATGTGGAGCCGGGAGAGATTGTAAGCATTACAAAAGATGGATTTCATTCGGATCAGACCATGGGGATTCAGCGGGAAAAACAGGCGAGGTGTATTTTTGAGTATATCTATTTTGCCAGAAATGACAGCGTGCTGGACGGAGTTCAAGTCTATCATGCACGCATTACCGCCGGAAAGGCGCTGGCGCAGTCCTATCCGGTGGATGCAGACCTGGTGGTGGGAGTGCCTGATTCCGGGCTTGTGGCTGCAAAGGGCTATTCGGAACAGTCAGGGATTCCCTATGGAATGGCGTTTCATAAAAACAGCTATGTGGGCCGGACCTTCATAAAACCGAAGCAGAGCCAGCGTGAAAGCAGCGTGAAGATTAAGCTGAATGTAATCGAAGAGGTAGTAAGGGGGAAGCGGATCGTGATGGTGGATGATTCTATCGTCCGGGGAACGACCTGTGCCAATATCATTAAGATGCTTAAGAAGGCAGGCGCCCTGGAGGTGCATGTGAGAATCAGTTCCCCGCCGTTTCTGCATCCCTGCTATTTTGGTACGGATGTGCCTTCGAATGAGCAGCTGATTGCCCATTCCCATACGCCGGAGCAGATCCGTGAGATGATCGGGGCAGATTCCCTTGGATATATGGAGACAGGGAAGCTTAAAAAAATGGTGGGAAGCCTTGGGTACTGTGATGCATGCTTTACAGGGAATTACCCCATGAAGGTTCCGGGAAAGGATGTTTCCCACGCATTTGAATAATGGAGTGATACTGGCGTCAAAGAGTCATGCACTGTTAAATAGTAGTGCAGTTAGAATGAAAACAAGAGGGAGGAAGAAAAACGATGGAGAACGACAGATATGTTAGCCCGCTTTCAGAACGGTATGCGGGGAAGGAGATGCAGTATATTTTTTCGCCGGACAAAAAGTTTTGTACATGGAGAAGGCTGTGGATTGCATTGGCAGAGACGGAAAAAGAGCTGGGACTTCCGATTACGGATGAACAGATCGAGGAGATGAAAAGCCATGCAGAGGATATTAACTATGAAGTGGCAAAGGAGAGGGAAAAGCAGGTGCGCCATGATGTTATGTCCCATGTGTATGCGTACGGGCAGCAGTGTCCGAAGGCGAAGGGAATCATCCATCTCGGGGCAACTTCCTGTTATGTGGGGGACAATACAGACCTGATTATTATGGCAGAGGCTCTTGACCTTGTGAAGAAAAAGCTGGTCAATGTGCTCTCGGAACTTTCGAAGTTTGCAGATGAATATAAGGGCCAGCCGACCCTTGCATTTACTCATTTCCAACCGGCGCAGCCCACGACGGTAGGGAAGCGCGCCACACTCTGGATGCAGGAATTTTTGATGGACCTGGAGGACCTTGACTATGTGCGGGGGAGCCTTAAGCTTCTTGGCTCCAAGGGAACAACCGGAACCCAGGCAAGTTTCCTTGAACTGTTTGACGGGGATCAGGAGAAGATCGACCGGATTGACCCCATGATTGCAAAGAAGATGGGATTTGAGGCCTGTTATCCGGTATCCGGCCAGACTTATTCCCGCAAGGTGGACACAAGGGTGCTCAATATTCTTGCCGGAATCGCTGCAAGCGCTCATAAGTTTTCCAATGATATTCGGCTTCTACAGCATTTAAAGGAAGTGGAAGAACCCTTCGAGAAGAGCCAGATTGGCTCTTCTGCCATGGCATATAAGAGGAATCCAATGAGAAGTGAGAGAATTGCATCTCTGTCAAGATATGTAATGATTGACGCCCTCAATCCGGCTGTGACCTCTGCTGCCCAGTGGTTTGAGAGGACCCTGGATGATTCGGCAAACAAGCGTCTCAGTGTGCCGGAGGGATTCCTTGCTGTTGACGGAATTCTGGATCTATGTCTGAACGTGGTGGACGGGCTTGTAGTATATCCGAAGGTCATTGAAAAGAGACTTATGAGCGAGCTTCCTTTTATGGCCACTGAAAATATTATGATGGATGCAGTGAAGGCGGGCGGAGACCGTCAGGAGCTTCATGAAAAAATCCGCGGGCTTTCTATGGAGGCAGGAAGGAATGTAAAGGAAAAGGGGCTTGATAATAATCTCCTTGAGCTGATTGCAGCGGATCCGGCGTTCGGACTGAATGAAGAGGAATTGAAGAAAGCGATGGATCCGGCGAAATATGTAGGCCGCGCACCTCTGCAGGTGGAAGCGTTTCTGAAGGAGGTTATAGAACCAGTGTTAAAACAAAATAAGGATCTTTTAGGTATGACTGCCCAGATTCACGTATAAGTGACTGCCGGTCTCCTGAATCACTTTCAGACAGGTCTGTGCAGTCACTGCACAGACCTGTTTGACCAGTGACAATATTTTTTCAAAAAAAGATAAAAAAGAAGAAATTTGTTGCAAAATTTTGTGAAATGTTATAATATAGAGATACTAGATAATGTTAAATAATTATCTGGAGGATCTATAGTATATCTTTAATGAGAGAAAAAGGAGGAATTGGCAATGGAAAAAATGTTGAATGATATTTTCTCAACATTGGGCAGTTATCTGTCGAACTACATTCTGATCGCCGCGCTTCTTGGCGGTGGTATCTGGTTCACGGTAAAGCTGGGATTTATTCAGGTGAAGGGTTTTGGAGAAGGAATGCGCAGAACCTTTGGCGGAATGTTCAAGAAGGGCGACAAGGCGGGAGCAGACGGTATGTCTTCCTTCCAGGCTCTTGCAACTGCGATCGCGGCTCAGGTAGGTACTGGTAATATTGCCGGGGCAGCTACCGCGCTTGCAATCGGCGGTCCGGGGGCAATCTTCTGGATGTGGATCGCAGCATTTCTTGGAATGGCAACCATCTATGCAGAGGCGATCATGGCGCAGAAGTATAAAAAGGTGGGCGATGACGGAGAAGTAACAGGAGGTCCTGTGTATTATATCCGTGCAGCGTTCAGCGGAACCTTTGGCAAGGTGCTTGCAGGCATCTTTGCGGTTCTCATTACTTTGGCGCTTGGCTTTATGGGAAATGCCGTACAGTCCAACTCCATCGCAGCAGCATTTAACACGGCATTTGGTTTGCCGCAGTGGATCATGGGCGTCATCCTTGCTGTACTTGCCCTGTTTGTATTCCTGGGCGGTACGGGACGTATTGCAAAGATTACGGAGCTGATCGTTCCGATTATGGCGGCATTCTATATCGTTGGATCATTAATTGTTATTCTGTTTAATGCTAAGGAGATTCCGTATGCGCTTCATGCAATTGTTGTAGGGGCATTTGCACCTTCTTCAATTGTCGGCGGCGCGGCAGGTGCAACCATTAAGCTTGCACTTACGAAGGGCGTTGCACGCGGACTGTTCTCTAATGAAGCAGGTATGGGTTCTACACCTCACGCACATGCGGTTGCAAAGGTGAATCACCCGGTAGAGCAGGGATTCGTGGCAATGATCGGGGTATTTATTGATACATTCGTAATCCTCAATCTTACTGCACTTGTAATTATTACAACACATTCAATTCCTACGGGCAAGACAGGAGCTGAGCTTAGCCAGTATGCATTCTCGACATTGTATGGAAAGGGAGGAGACATCTTTATTGCGATTTGTATGTTCTTCTTCGCATTCTCTACGATCCTTGGATGGTACTTCTTCGGTCAGGCGAATATTAAATATTTGTTTGGCGCGAAGGCTGTGAAGATCTATTCAGTCGTTGTGGCGGTATGTGTGTTCCTTGGCTCCCTTGCAGAGGTAGAGCTTGTGTGGACGATGCAGGATACCTTCAACTCGCTGATGGTTATCCCGAATATTCTGGCTCTGTTCGCTCTTACCGGAATGATTAAGAAGGTACATGACGACTATTTCCAAAATTTCAAAAAGAAGGGAAAATAAGGGAAAAATACATAAAAAATTGCAATCCTGTTTGTGCAGTATGACTAAATAAAATAAAATTGACTGAAAGGGTTGCAAAAATTTTAACAATAAGTTACTATAGATATAGGCAATGAAATATATTCGTTGTATCTATGAACAACAAGTGAACAATGGGATGATTTTTCCTAAGAGAGAGCTATCTGATTAGCCGCCGAAGAGGCAAACCTGGCAGGCAGGGTGAACACCTGCAAGGCGAAACTTTCAGGCAAAAGGACTGGGAAAAGGACTATATTCTGGATCTTGTGTTGCGATGACAGTATGCTGTGAGGCAGTCAGGACAAAAGACAGAAAGGACGATAGCACATTTCTATTTGCATCGTCCTTCTTTTTTTACCGAATCACTGGAAAGGATGGATAACTAATGGAAAAAGAATACATGATAATAACGAACAATCCGTTGATCCGGGAGAAGCTTGGCGAAAGTCATACGACCATTTACAAGGATATATCTTATGAAGATGTATTGAAGGAAGTCAGAGACAGAATTCATGAAGGTCACCGGTTACTATCACACCCTTTATCAGGAAGTGTGAAGCCGAATGAGACGCCGTATAAATCGGTGATGATTTCAAAGGGAAAGGGGGAGATAGACGAAGGGTCGCTTGCAATCATTGAGAATGCTATACAAGCGTGCCGAAAGTTTGTATTTAAGTCTGGCCGGTACAAGCCTGAGGTGTATGAGGATTTTCGTTTGATTGACTGGACCTTGTTAGAAAGTGGAATTGCATCGGCAGATGCAGGGTAGGTCATTGGGGTTGTAAAAGCGTTGCAGCTTTAAACAATAATATCAATATTTTAAGGAGGGAACCAAAAGTGAGATTAGAAATGGGACACATTTACATTAAGGATATTCAGTTTGCGGCTGAGTCTAAGATTGAAGACGGTATCCTTTATGTATCTGAAGAGGCCGTAAAAGCGGTTGCTCTTGAGGATGAAAAGATTAAGAGCGTATCATTCGATATTGCAAAGCCAGGTGAGTCTGTAAGGATTACGCCGGTTAAGGATGTCATTGAACCAAGAGTTAAGGTAGAAGGAAGAGGAGGAATCTTCCCGGGCGTAATTGCTAAGGTAGACACTGTTGGTGAAGGAAAAACATACGCCCTGAAGGGTATGGCAGTAGTTACAGCCGGTAAGATCGTGGGATTCCAGGAAGGTATCATTGATATGACAGGTCCTGGCGCTGACTACACGCCGTTTTCCAAGACTCTGAATCTGGTTATGGTATGCGAGCCGGTAGACGGCATCAAGCAGCATGACTATGAGAAGGCTGTTCGTTTTGCAGGCTTCAGAGTTGCGGTATATCTTGGAGAACTGGCACGTGAGCTTACTCCGGATGAGACGAAGGTATATGAGACATGTACAATTAAAGAGGGCATGGAGAAATACCCGAACCTTCCGAGAGTTGCATATGTACAGATGCTCCAGAGCCAGGGACTTCTTCATGATACCTATGTATACGGCGTGGATGCAAAGAAGATCGTTCCTACAATCATGAGTCCTACCGAGATTATGGACGGCGCTATTGTGTCCGGTAACTGTGTATCCGCATGTGATAAGAACCCGACCTATGTACATCTCAATAACCCGGTTGTTCACGATATGTTCGAACAGCACGGAAAGACATTCAACTTTGTATGCCACATCATTACAAATGAGAATGTATACCTTGCGGACAAGCAGCGTTCCTCTGACTGGACAGCAAAGCTTTGCAAGATGTTGGACCTTGACGGTGTTATCGTATCTCAGGAAGGTTTCGGTAACCCGGATACAGACTTGATTATGAACTGCAAGAAGATTGAGGCTGAGGGCGTTAAGACTGTTATTATTACAGATGAGTATGCAGGGCGTGACGGAAAGTCCCAGTCACTGGCTGACTCTGATCCGGCTGCAGACGCAGTAGTAACAGGCGGTAATGCGAACCAGGTAATTATCCTGCCAAAACTTGACAAGGTAATTGGAACTTTAGATTATGTAACAAAGATTGCAGGTGCAAGTGAGGAGACACTTCGTGAGGATGGATCTCTTGAGGTTGAGCTTCAGGTACTTACAGGTGCAACGAATGAGACTGGTTTCAACAAGCTGAGTGCAAGATAGGAAGGGAGGATAAGAACATGGCTAAATTAAAAGTTGTTCATTACATCAATCAGTTCTTTGCACAGATTGGTGGAGAAGAAAAAGCAGATTATCCGGCAGAGATCCGCGTAGGCGAGGTTGTCGGGCCGGGTATGGCATTAACACAGCAGTTCAAAGATGATGCTGAGATTATTGCTACAATCATTTGTGGCGACTCATATTTTAATGAGAACCTTGAAAAAGCAAAGGCAGATATCCTTGCATGGGTTAAGGAGCAGGCACCGGATGTATTTGTGGCAGGCCCGGCGTTCAATGCAGGACGTTACGGCGTTGCCTGCGGCACCATCGCAGACGCAGTTCAGGAAGAGCTTGGCATCCCGGCTGTTACAGGTATGTACGTAGAGAATCCGGGAGCCGATATGTTTAAGACAAAAGTTTATATCGTGTCCACAAAGAACAGTGCGGCAGGTATGAGGGATGCAGTGAAAAAGCTGGCTCCGTTAACGGTTAAGGTTGGAAGAGGCGAGAAGATCGGTGCTTCTTCAGAAGAAGGATATATGCCGAATGGCGTTCGTGTAAACTTCTTTGAGAAGGAGAGAGGTTCTCTTCGTGCAGTAAAGATGCTGATCAAGAAGTTAAATGACAAGCCGTTTGAGACAGAGTTCCCGATGCCTGATTTCGACAGAGTTGATCCGAATCCGGCTGTTAAGGATCTTGCACATGCAAAGATCGCTCTTGTTACTTCCGGCGGTATTGTTCCGAAGGGAAATCCGGACCACATCGAAAGCTCCAGTGCTTCACACTACGGCGAGTATGATATCGCAGGTGTTATGGATCTGACAGAAGAGACATACGAGACAGCACACGGCGGATACGATCCGGTATATGCAAATGAAGACTCTGACCGCGTATTGCCAGTTGACGTTCTTCGTGATCTGGAGAAGGAAGGAAAGATTGGGGAATTACATCACCTGTTCTACACAACGACGGGTAATGGTACAGCCGTAGCATCCTCAAAAGCTTTTGCAGAGGAATTCTCAAAGAAGCTTAAAGATGACGGTGTTGACGCAGTAATCCTCACCTCCACATGAGGTACCTGTACTCGTTGCGGTGCAACGATGGTAAAAGAAGTAGAGAGAGCAGGAATCCCTGTTGTGCATGTATGTACAGTAACTCCTATTTCTATGACAGTTGGTGCGAACAGAATCGTTCCGGCTATTGCAATTCCACATCCGCTTGGAAATCCGGCACTGGATAAGGATGAGGAGAAGAAACTCCGTCGCGGTATTGTTGAAAAGGCATTAGAGGCCCTTGCGACAGAGGTTGACGGACAGACAATTTTTGATTAATGTTCAGATATTGAACAGATTATGGAATTTGTGTACACACAACACATTCCAGATATTGTGAAAAAATGATATAATATAGTATAAGTTTATACTATATTGAAGGAAAAAGGAGAATTGACGTTATGAGCAAAATTTATGACGTAATTGTCCTGGGTGCAGGTCCTGCCGGTCTGGCGGCAGGACTGTACGCAGGAAGAAGCCGTCTTTCCGTTCTGATTATTGAAAAGGGACAGGACGGCGGACAGATTGCAATCACGGATGAGATTGAGAACTATCCTGGACAGACTGTAGAAGGCGAGTCCGGACCGTCTCTGATTGCAAGGATGACAGAGCAGGCTGCAAAGTTTGGCGCTGAACGTGTTTCAGATACGATTACAGAAGCATCCCTTGAGGGTGAAGTAAAGGTGCTTAAGAGCGCAAAAGCTGAATACCAGGGCAAGAATGTAATCATTGCAACAGGTGCACACGCAAGACCGATTGGATGTAAAGGCGAGGCAGAGTACATGGGCAAGGGCGTGTCCTACTGTGCAACCTGTGATGCAAACTTTTTTGAGGACTTTGAGGTATATGTAGTAGGCGGCGGTGATTCTGCTGTTGAGGAAGCAATGTACCTTACAAAGTTTGCAAGAAAAGTAACGTTGATTCACAGAAGAAATGAGCTCCGTGCAGCGAAGTCCATTCAGGAGAAGGCATTTAAGAATCCGAAGCTTGAATTTATGTGGGATTCTGTAGTTGAGGAGCTTGGCGGGGATGAGATTCTTTCTGAGATGACGGTTAAGAATGTCAAGACAGGTGAGATTACAAAGGTTGTTGCAGATGAGGATGACGGAATGTTCGGTCTCTTTGGATTCATCGGAACAATCCCGAACTCCAAGGTCTTTGAAGGAATTATTGATATGGACGAGCGTGGCTATATCAAGACAGATGAGGATATGCATACCAATATTCCTGGCGTATATGCAGCAGGCGACGTCCGCATCAAGAGTTTAAGACAGGTAGTAACCGCGGCAGCAGACGGAGCAATCGCAGCTGTACAGGTTGAGAGAAGCATGTCTGATTACTTCTAGAATTGAAGATAGTTTTGCGAAATATAATTGACAATAAGCGTGCTTATCTATATAATATAGACAAGCGGTAAGCGTGCTTATAGAAGCCGTTTGTAAGGTTTCCAAATAAAAAGGAGGATGAGCGAAATGATTGATGTAGATAAGAACACGTTCCAGAGCGAAGTTCTGGAGGCAGAGGGCTATGTATTTGTAGACTTCTATGGCGACGGATGCGTGCCGTGCCAGGCGCTTATGCCGAAGGTGCATGAATTTGCCGACACTTACGGAGATAAGATGAAGTTCACATCTCTTAACACAACAAAGGCGCGTCGTCTGGCAATCGGCCAGAAGATCCTTGGCCTTCCGGTTATGGCAATTTACAAGGACGGAGAGAAGATCGAAGAGGTTGTAAAGGAAGCGGCAACACCGGAGAGTATTGAAGCGATGATTAAGAAGTATATTTAAGATATACCTCTGATCATAAATCACATGTTTTTTACCACATAGAAAGGAGAAAGCATAATTATGGCTATTTTAGAAGGGAAAAAAGCAATAATTATCGGAGACCGTGATGGTATTCCAGGACCGGCGATTGCAGAATGTGTGCAGACAGCCGGTGCAGAAGTAGTATTTTCATCAACGGAATGTTTCGTCTGAACGAGCGCAGGCGCAATGGATCTTGAGAATCAGAAGAGAGTAAAGGATTTTGCTGACGAGTATGGTGCAGAGAACTTAGTAGTAGTTCTTGGTGCAGCAGAAGGCGAAGCTGCAGGTCTTGCAGCTGAGACTGTTACAGCAGGTGATCCGACATTCGCAGGTCCATTGACAGGGGTCCAGCTTGGACTCACGGTATATCACGTATGTGAACCAGAGATGAAAGAAGAGTTTGACGAGGCTGTTTATGATGAACAGGTAAGTATGATGGAGATGGTACTTGACGTTGACGATATTGTTGGCGAGATGAGCTCTATCAGAGATGAATTTTGTAAGTATTTATAAGATATTTGCAAGATAAAAAAGGGGCAGGCCCATAGGTGTCCCCACCGGGGTCTGCCTGTTTTGAACCCTTCGTTATGAAGAAGAGAAAGGTGGTAAATAAAGCAATGAACAGTGTAATTAAAGGTGCCAGCTATGTGCTTGCACATACGCCGCAGATGGTGGTATATAATGGAACAACACAGACAACCGAGAGAATCGTGAATCCGGAGTCTGAATATTTGAAGGAGCTGGAAGGACATCTCCGTTCTTATGAAGAGTGCGTTAATTACTGGCCGAACCAGGTATACATTGGAAATGCTACCCCGGATGATCTTGCAGGCGTGGAGTTCCCATACTTTGACAAGGTAAAAGAGGGTGCTGAAAGATATGGAAAATACGGCGAGATCATGCCTGAGGAAGAATTCATCCTTTTAGTTCAGGCATGTGACCAGTTTGAGGTTGTTAAGATAGATAAGGAATTCGTAAGTTCGCATAAGGAAGCATTTGCAGCAGATCCGATTATCACAGAAGAGATCGCGGCAAGAGTGGAAGAAGGCGTAGAGCTTTCCGAGATCGAGGCAGCGGTCAATGAGGAGCACGCAGAGGGAATCTATGTTGCAGGCAAGCTTGTAGCATGTGTAAAGAGAGCACATGATATTGATGTGAACTTATCCGCACACGTTATGCATGAGAACCTGATGAGCAAGGCGTCAAGCGTTCTGGCTTTGTTATACGGCGTAAGAAATGCAGGAATCAGCAAGGATGATATTGAGTATGTCATTGACTGTGCAGAGGAAGCATGCGGTGACATGAATCAGAGAGGTGGCGGTAATTTTGCAAAGGCGGCAGCTGAGATTGCAGGGCTTAACAATGCAACAGGCTCTGACAGCCGCGGATTTTGTGCGGGTCCGTCCCACGCTCTCATTGAGGCGGCAGCACTTGTAAAATCCGGCGCGTACAAATGCGTGGCAGTAACAGCCGGCGGATGTACTGCAAAGCTTGGGATGAACGGCAAAGACCATGTAAAGAAGGGTCTTCCGATCTTAGAGGACTGTCTGGCAGGCTTCTGTGTGATCCTGTCTGAGAATGACGGAGTAAATCCGGAGATCAACCTGGATATCCTTGGCCGCCACACAGTCGGAACAGGAAGTGCTCCGCAGAATGTTATCGGCAGTCTTGTAGCAGATCCTCTTGAGAGAGCAGGACTTAAGATTACGGATATTGACAAATTCTCACCAGAGATGCAGAATCCGGATATTACAAAGCCGGCAGGAGCAGGAGATGTTCCGATGGCAAACTACAAGATGATCGCAGCACTTGCTGTTAAGCGCGGAGAGCTTGACAGAAAAGAGCTTGCATCCTTTAGCTCCAACCACGGTCTTACCGGCTGGGCGCCGACACAGGGACACATCCCGTCAGGCGTACCTTATATCGGATTTGCAAGAGAAGATATCCTTGCAGGAAAGATCAAGAATGCCATGATCATTGGAAAGGGAAGTCTGTTCCTTGGACGTATGACCAACTTATTTGACGGTGTATCTTTCGTAATTCAGGGAAATACAAAGGCAGAAGCAGAGGCTGCTGCAGGTGTATCCGAGGAAGAGGTAAAAGGATTAATCGCAAAGGCTATGAAAGATTTCGCTGCTTCCCTGATGGCAGAGTAAGGGGGACGGTGACAATGGCAAATAATATTGAGAGAATGATCGCCGATACCTTTATGGAGATGGCACAGGGTCTTGAGACGGGAAGTTTTGGAAAGAGACCCAAAGTAGCTCTTACTGGTATGGGCAGCGAGCATGGAGAGGAAAACTCCATGAAAGCAGCTGTAGAGGCAGCAAAAGACGGTATTGACGTATATTACATCGGAACCTTGGAGGCAGAGGGTGTTACAACAATTAAAGTGGCAAATGACGAGGAAGGCCACGACCGTATGGAAGAGATGCTGAAAAATGGAGAAGTGGATGCAGCAGTAACTATGCACTTCCCCTTCCCCATCGGTGTGTCTACAGTCGGGCGCTGCATTACACCGGCAACCGCAAAGGAGATGTTCATCGCGAACACCACCGGAACCTCCAGCACAGACCGTATTGAGGGCATGATCAAAAATGCAATCTACGGAATCATTGCTGCAAAGGCATGCGGAAACGCAAACCCCACAGTCGGTATTCTGAATGTTGACGGCGCCCGCCAGACAGAGAAGGCATTAAAGCAGCTTCAGGAGAAGGGCTATGATATTGCATTTGCAGAATCCGGACGTGCAGACGGCGGATGTGTCATGAGAGGAAATGATGTACTCCAGGCATCACCAGACATCATGGTAACAGATTCCCTTACAGGAAATATCCTGGTAAAGATGCTGTCCTCCTTCAACACAGGCGGAAGCTTCGAGGCTACAGGATTCGGCTACGGCCCGGGAATCGGCGAGGGCTATGAGCAGCTCGTCATGATCGTATCCCGTGCAAGCGGCGCACCGGTAATTGCCAATGCGATCCGTTATGCAGGACAGCTTGTAAGAGGCAAGGTATTTGAGGTTGCAAAAGCAGAATTTGCAGCAGCAAAGAAGGCAGGCCTTAAGGAGCTTCTGGATGCGCTGAAGGCTGCACAGAAGCCGGCAGGGGCTGCAGAGGAAGTAAAAGAGCCTCCGAAGGAGATTGTAACCGCTCAGATTGCGGGTATTGAGGTTATGGATCTTGAGGACGCTGTTAAGGCATTATGGAAGATCAATATCTACGCAGAGAGCGGCATGGGATGTACCGGACCAATCGTCCGCGTATCTGATGCAAACCTTGCAAAGGCAGAAGAAGAGCTTAAGAAGGCAGGGTATATGAGCTAGAATATCGCTTTATATTTCGAAGTATGCTAAAAAAGGAGAGACCTCTAAGGCAGTGACAGGCTGCCGGAGGTTTCTCCTTTTATGTGGGGGATCATATGGGCGGCTAAATAGAAAGGGGATGGAGATGGACACAAGAAGGGAGTGGAGACGGACGCAGGAAGGGGCAATCATATATTTCATTCAAACGGGGCAATATTCCGGTGAACTAACTGCTAACTCCGGCTAAGCCGTTCGGGAGAGCCCTCACGGCTAAGTCTCCGTAAGCAGTGGATTTCACCTCCATAAAAAGCGCCCCTGACTGTTTTCATCGAAATATATGATTGTCCCTCCCTGCTGTGTCGCATCAGCTGGTCATTTTTTTGAGGTTTTGACGCTCATGATATACTGGATTTCTCCGCGTTTTACGCTCCCACAATCTTAAAACACCTCGAATCTGCTCATTTTTCTACGAAAAATGGATACTTCTTTTGTGAGGTAAAAAATGCATGGAATTAAGAAAAATACATAGCAGGAAGTCCCAGGGTTTGGCGATAAACAGCGGGAAGGAGCACGCATATATTTCGATGAAAACAATCAGGGGCGTTTTTTATGGAGGTGAAATCCACTGCTTACGGAGACTTAGCCGTGAGGGCTCTCCCGAACGGCTTAGCCGGAGTTAGCAGTTAGTTCACCGGAATATTGCCCCGTTTGAATGAAATATATGCGTGCTCCTTCCCGCGTCCTCATCCCATAGGCTACTCCCCCCCCTTTTTTTCAGTTCTGTATCTTCATTTGCTCCCTTGTCGGATTGTGCTACACAATCTTCAAAGGAAAAAAGAAATAGCCGCCACTACTGCCCAACTAGTGACGGCTTGCCTATGTTAAAGCATAGGTAAACATAATCATAAAAGGGGTAGAGCCGCTTGTATGGCTTTCCCTCTGTTTATAATATAGCACATTTGTAAGAATGGTTACTGTTCACACAGGTCTGTGCATTTACTGCACAGACCGTAAGAAAGTGATTCAGGAGTGAGCAAATCCCATTCGCGGAGCGAATTTTAGATGGATTTGCGAATGTTACTGGTCACGGAGTGAACAGTAACTAAGAATGATTCAAGTCTATTCTTTTACCACTTTACTACTACTATTTTTGTAAAACCAGTGATATAATGAACCATACTGGTAACAAAAAACTTATTCAGCAACTCAGCGTATGATCCTCGAAGAAGGAAAAATGCCTTTGCACAGATTCCTGAACGGTTACCAAAATTGCAGTAATACATAACTTTTCATAGGTAATTGCGAAACAAGTTTGCAATCTTGATTCCAACAGGGTAAAAATCCG
>CAPEBR010000005.1 GCA_948602995.1 uncultured Dorea sp. | reverse complement strand
TAGCTCAGCTGGGAGAGCATCTGCCTTACAAGCAGAGGGTCATAGGTTCGAGCCCTATTGGTCCCATACCTCATAAAAATATTTTTGGCGGGATAGCTCAGTTGGCTAGAGCACACGGTTCATACCCGTGGTGTCGCTGGTTCAAATCCAGTTCCCGCTACTTACTCGGAGAACTCGTGGTTACGGGTTCTTTTTTGTTACATGGGAGATTTTGTTCCTTATATTACAAAAGGGGGATGCGCACTTGCGCAAAGATGTAATAGGTTGCAGGGGGCGAATATGCAAAAGATACTGGTGGTAGATGATGCGCAGATGAACCGTGAGCTGCTGCATGACATACTGGAAGAGGATTATGCGGTGGAGATGGCCGAGGATGGCGAGCAGGCGGTCAGAAAGCTTAAAGAATATGAAGGAGCGGTTGCAGCACTCCTTCTGGATCTCAGGATGCCAAGGATGGATGGTTTTGCGGTGCTGGATGCGATGGGAAAGGAAGGCCTGCTTAGGCGGGTTCCTGTTCTGATTATAACCGGGGAACATGCAGCAGAGATTGAGAACCGGTGCTTTGAGCTTGGGGTTTCTGATTTTATACAGAAGCCTTTTGAAAGTTCAATTGTAAAGAAAAGGGTGAAGAATGCGGTAGAACTGTTTGCCTATAAGAACCGGCTGGAGCAGAAGGTAATGGAGCAGGAGGCAACTTTAAGAAAGCAGTCTGAGATTATTAAGGAGCAGGCGGAGAGATTAAGGGACGCAAAGGAATTTGACAAGCTGATGATGGAATACCGTTCAGCCATTATGGAGGTTGAGACAAGGCTTAAGGTTCTGTATGAGGAGTTTGCCCAGGAGTATAACCGCAATCCATTTGAATCAATCAAGAGCAGGCTGAAGTCCCCGGCAAGTATTTACGAAAAGCTGGAACGTAAGGGATTTCCGGTTTCTGTGGACGGTATCAGGGACAATCTGACAGATGTGGCAGGCCTCAGGGTGATCTGCTCATTCCCGGATGATATTTACCGTCTCTCTGCATTTTTTACACGCCAGGATGATATAATATTAATTCAAAGAAAAGACTATATAAAGAATCCGAAGCCAAACGGCTACCGAAGCCTCCATCTGATCATAGAAGTTCCGATCTACCTTTCCAATGAAAAGAAATATATGAAGGTAGAGGTGCAGTTCAGGACGATTGCCATGGATTTCTGGGCAAGCCTGGAGCACAAGCTTAAGTATAAGAGAAATGTATCGGATGCAGATGAGATTGTAAGGCAGCTAAGAGCATGCTCGGATTCTATTGAGGCACTGGATTATCAGATGCAGGAGATCAGAAACAGAATTGACAGGTCAAAAGAATAAGGGATCCTGATTCCTTTAAGACCCTGTCGGAAAAGGAGAGACTGCTATGCGGATAGGTATGGGATATGATGTACACAGGCTGACGGAAGGACGGGATCTGATACTGGGCGGGGTAAAGATTCCATATGAGAAAGGGCTTCTTGGACATTCGGACGCGGATGTGCTGGTGCATGCCGTGATGGATGCGCTTCTGGGGGCGGCAGCCCTTGGAGATATTGGAAAGCATTTTCCGGATACGGATCCAGAGTACAGGGGAGCCTCCAGTATCGGTCTCCTGGAACATGTGGGAAGACTGATTGAAGAGAAGATGTATGTAATTGGCAATATAGACGCGACTATTATTGCGCAGAGACCGAAGATGCTGCCCTATATTGAGCAGATGCGCCAGAATATGGCAGAAGCGCTCCGCATTGAAAAGGATCAGATCAATGTAAAGGCAACGACAGAGGAGGGACTGGGCTTTACCGGAAACGGAGAAGGAATTTCAGCCCAGGCTGCTGCTTGTCTGGAGACAGTTGAAAATTACAGCTACACAGCAGGCGTCAGTGATGCGGCTGGCTGCGGCGGCTGCAGCGGATGTCCGAGGGGCAGGGGATAATATGGAGATTCGAAGATTAAGGCCAGAGGAGCACGGGGATACCAGGGGATTATACGAAGAAGTGTTCCCTGAGGACAGTACAGCATTTGTGGATTATTATTATACAGAGAAGACGAGGGACAATCAGATCTATGTGCTTAAGGAGGATGGCGGCATACAGGCGATGCTGCACCGGAATCCGTATACTCTTATGGTAAATGGAGAGGAAAAGGCAGTGGATTATATTGTGGCTGTGGCGACCAGGAAGGAATATAGAAAGCGTGGGTTTATGGCAGCGCTTATGAGGGCGGCGCTTGAGGATATGTACAGGGAAGGACATGCCTTTACTTTCCTGATGCCTGCGGCAGAAGAGATCTATCTTCCCCATGATTTCCGAACAGTCTGTCTGCAGACGCCGGGTCTTTGCGGAGGTCCGGGAGAGCATCCGCAGGATTCGGAAGAAGCCGCGGCAAAGGCAGAGGATGCAGGCAGTATCGCACAGATGGCAGAGCGCTATCTGTCCGGGAATTACCAGGTATATGCAAAGCGTGACGAGGCTTATTACACACGTTTAATAAAAGAGACGGAAAGTGACGGCGCAGGTCTGGTGCTTTACAGAAAAGACGGGGAACTGCTGGACTGCAGGATTGCCTATGACGAGGACGGGGAGGAACAGAAGGAGTGGCCGAAAATCATGGTCAGGATCGTGGATGTAAGGAGAATGCTTATGTCTGTAAGACTGACAAGTCTTATGGCAGCATGTTTTACCGTGACTGACCCTGTTATACAGGAAAATAACCGGTGCTTCGCTATTACAGGCACGGAGTTTTCAGGGGTGATGCTTATGGAGGGCAGGAGAGAGAACAGTGAAGGGACACTGACAGCGGCAGCCCTTGCGGAACTGCTTTTTGGAGTAAAGGATCCGGAGGAACTTTGCAGGGAGGCAGGAGCAGAGCTGTCGCCGCGCCTTGTGGAGGAGCTGAAAAAGATTGAGCCGTTATCAAGGATCTACTTGAGCGAAGTGGTTTAGAGCGTGTTTTTCAGACACGCTCTGGCGTAAGTGATGCTGGTTTATGTGATGCTGGCTTCACTTACAAAAACAGATAGCAGGAGGAGAGAGAGATGCAGGAAACAAGACCATTTATCAGTTGGGAGCTGGCAGAGGAATTTATGGTGGCTGTGTTTGAAAAGTATGGAGTTCCAGAGGAAGATGCCAGGATTTGCGTGGACGTCCTTCTTGAAAGCGACAGGCGAGGAATCGAAAGCCACGGCCTGAACAGATTCAAGCCCATTTACATTGACAGAATCAGGGACGGCATTCTAAGTCCGGTGACGGAGTATGAGATTATAAAGGAAACGCCAGCCACTGCAGTGGCAGACGGGCACAATGGGATGGGCATGGTAATCGCAACGAAGGCCATGCAGCTTGCTATTGACAAGGCAAAGGCCTATGGGATGGGCATGGTAGCGGTCCGCAATTCTACCCATTACGGTATTGCCGGATATTATGCAACCATGTGCACCAAAAATAATATGATCGGAATTACAGGAACCAATGCGCGTCCGTCCATAGCGCCTACCTTCGGGGTAGAAAATATGCTTGGAACGAACCCCATTACCTTTGGGCTTCCGACAGACGAGGAGTTTCCATTTGTTTTAGACTGCGCCACATCCATTTCACAGCGGGGCAAGATTGAATTCTATGCAAGAAACGGACAGGATACACCGGCAGGCATGGTGATCGGACGGGATGGAAAAGCCATGACAGACAGCAGCCAGATCCTGGAGGGCCTGAGTCAGGGGACAGCGGCCCTGACGCCCCTTGGCGGAATCGGGGAGGAGCTTGCAGGGTACAAAGGCTATGGCTATGCAACGGTTGTGGAGATTCTGTCGGCAGCCCTCCAGGCAGGAAGCTTCTTATGGATGCTTTCAGGAAAGGATGAAGAAGGAAATAAGATCCCATACCCTTTGGGACATTTCTTCATTGCCATAGATACAGAGGCATTTATGGGGGCGGACAGTTTTAAGAAGACAGCAGGCGAGATCCTGCGCCAGCTTCGTGCCTCGAAGAAGGCGCCGGGACAGAGCCGGATCTATACGGCAGGTGAGAAAGAATACGATATCTGGAAATTCCGGGAGCACAGAGGCGTTCCGGTTGGTGAAGCCGTGCAGAAGGAATTCATTGCCATGAGGGATGAACTGGGGCTTGTACAGTTCCGGTTTCCTTTTGAGTAAAAGTTGGGGACGGGGCATTTTTAAAAATGCCCCGTCCCCAACTTATTCTTTAGAAAATCTTTCGTTTTTCGAAAAGGTCATCTTAAGTTTTTCGGGATACAATAACACGCAGAAAAGGAACGGAGGGTATACAAAGATGGAAGTGAATCATGTCTTGATTGTGGAGGATGATAAGGAGATAAGGGAAGGCGTCGAGATCTACCTGAAAAGCCAGGGATATGTGGTGTTTCAGGCAGCGAACGGAATCGAGGGGCTGGAGGTGATTGAGAAGGAGGAGATTCACCTGGCGATTGTAGACGTCATGATGCCCCGGATGGATGGGATCGCCATGACGATCCGGCTTCGTGAGAAGCATGATTTCCCAGTGATCTTCTTGTCAGCCAAGTCAGAGGAGGTGGATAAGATCATGGGGCTTAATATGGGGGCGGATGATTATGTTACGAAGCCGTTTACCCCCATGGAACTCCTTGCCAGGGTGAATTCCCAGCTTAGGAGATACCGGAAGTTTTTAGAGAAGCTGGAGGGGGTGGAAAAGCCTTCGAATATCCATACGATCGGAGGGCTGGAGCTCAATGAGGATACGGTGGAGGTTACTGTGGACGGTGAGCCGGTGAAGGTGACGCCTATTGAATATAAGATTCTGCAGCTTCTAATTAAGAATCCGGGAAGGGTATTTTCTGCGGAAGAGATCTACGAAAGAGTATGGAACGAGCGCGCAATCAGCACAGATACCATTATGGTGCATGTGCGCAATATCCGGGAAAAGATTGAGATCAATCCAAAAGAACCAAAATATTTGAAGGTGGTGTGGGGTGTTGGGTACAAGATTGAAAAACAGTAACAGGATAACCATTTTTCTGATGATCTGCATCATACTGGCTCCAAGTATCTATATCAGAAACCAGTATAGCAATTATTATACAGTCTACTGGGAAAATATAGAAAATCAGTATAATTCCTATATGAATTCCGAAGAGTTTCTCGGGCATTTCCTTGAGATTAGTTATATTCTCTATAATTTAGAACAAAGGGATGAGAAGGAACGGAAGGATGCAGGAGATCAGAACAATGCAGAAGCGCAGGAGGATGCCGGGGAGCAGTCATGGAATCTCTTTGAAGATATCTATGGGCAGGTCCAGAGCAGCTACATGGAATATGAGGATATGTATCCCTACCTGGATTACAGAGTAGAGAACCAGGAAGGGACGCTAATGATGCAGAGTACGGCAAATACCGGGAAGGTGCTGACTCCTGAGAGCCTGAAGGACTATCCCTTTGGAGTTGTGATTGCCTACAGCAGCTGGGGCACTCCGGACATCCAGTATATATATGGAGATTTTAAGGAAGAGCAGAGCCTGGTTTTCAGAAAACTGATCAGCAATAGTGAGAATAGCTGGCATACACTTATGTTGGAGGGTGATGACTACGGAATGGAAAGACCGGAAGGAAGAACCTATTATTTTGGGATTACACAGGATAGCCTGAAAAGATATCTTGCGGAAGGGTATGGTGTAGGTGTGTATGAGGATGTGAGTGGAATGATGAGTAGTACGATACTTCTGCTTATGTTTCTTGTGGCAGTGCTCGCATGGCTGTGTCCCCTTCTGCCCTTCTGGAAAACGGGCAGCGGGAAGCTTTTAAGAGCGCCCTTTGAGGCAGTAGTTTTTGCTGTTCTTCTGGGGTTCCTGCTGATGGAAGCAAGTTATGCGGGTATGCTGGAAGAGGGAAGCGGGATTGCAAGAGATTTAAATACAGTGTGCTGGATGTGCTTTTTTGCAGTCGTATACTGGGCGTCTTCCTGCCTAAGGCAGATCTATGTGCTTGGGCCTGCAGTGTACGTCAGGGAGAGGACCATCCTGTATCCATCCAGAGGGTATATTATCAAAGCCTGGAGGACGGTAAAGGGAAAGGTGACAGGGTGGTTTAAACAGATTTACCATTCCCTGGAATCCATAGACTTAAGGGAAAATGGAAATCGTGCGATTTTTCGGATCGTTCTGTGTAATTTTGTGCTTCTTGCGGCTATGTGCTTTATGTGGTATTTCGGGATTATGGCTTTATGTATCTATTCCGCTGTCCTGTTCTTCCTCCTGCGCAGATTTTATAATGATCTGCGCGAAAAGTACAGAGTACTTCTGAAAGCGACGAATCAGATTGCTGAGGGCGACCTGGAGGTGGAGATTACAGAGGATCTAGGGGTATTTACCCCCTTCCGGACGGAGATTGCAAAGATTCAGACAGGCTTCCGCAAGGCAGTGGAAGAAGAGGTAAAGAGCCAGCGTATGAAGACAGAGCTGATTACAAATGTATCCCATGATCTGAAAACGCCGCTTACGGCAATTATCACATACGTGAATCTGCTGAAGGAGGAACAGGACGAAGAAAAGAGAAAGGATTATATCCGTGTTCTTGAAAGTAAATCCATGAGACTTAAGGTGCTGATCGAGGATTTATTTGAGATCAGCAAAGCGAGCAGTAAAAACGTGACGCTCAATCTTATGGAGGTGGATATTGTAAATCTGTTTAAGCAGGTAAAGCTTGAGCTGGAGGATAAGCTGTCGGAGGCGGAGATTGATTTCAGGTGCAGCTATCCGGAGGAGAAAATGGCCTCACTTCTGGACAGTCAGAAGACATACCGGATCTTTGAAAACCTGCTGGTTAATGTCTCCAAATACGCGCTGCCTCATACAAGGGCGTATGTGGAGATAACGGGAGAGATGGATGAGGCGGTGATCCGTATTAAAAATGTCTCTGCCGCAGAGCTTACCTTCCATCCAGAGGAGATTACAGAGAGATTTGTCAGAGGCGACCTGTCGAGAAATACAGAAGGCTCCGGGCTGGGGCTTGCAATCGTGAAAAGCTTTACAGAACTTCAGAAAGGGAAATTTACCATAGAGACAGAAGCAGATTTGTTCAAGGTAGAGCTAAGATTCACCCGAATATCATAATAACGGTTTTACTGACCTTTTAGGGGCTGTGCAGCGTGGGGTACAGCCCCCGAAAATCGTAGTGAAGAATGTATAGAACGTAGTATTGGGATATTTGCACGAAAAAAGAAAAATAATATGAAAAGAAATTAAAACATTTGACGAATACTCCAATTGTTGCTACAATGTGTTAGTAAGATAATTGCAGGAGGTAAAAGAATAAGATGCTAAAAGGATTTAAAAATGCCGCAGAACTGGATTTTACATTGGAAGAAAATAAGCAGAAGATGGAAGAGGCATTCCGGCAGGTTGACGCAGAAAAGGGAGCGGTATATCCGCTTATAATCGGAGGAGAGAGAATTCAGACAGAGGACAGGATCACATCCATATCCCCGGCGGACAAGGAAGTACTGGGATATGCCTGTACATGCAGCCGGGAGCTGGCGGAAAAAGCAATTGTGACAGCGAATGAAGCTTTTAAGACATGGAGCCTGGTTCCGGCAGAGGAGAGAATCCGCTGCCTTAAAAAACTTGCCATGCTGATTGATGAGAACCGTTTTATTCTCGATGCATGGAATGTGGAGGAGAGTGGAAAGAACTGGGGCGAGGCAGACGGAGAGCTGTGTGAGCAGCTTGATTTCATTAATTCCTACGCCATGCATATGGCAGAGCTTGACAAGGGGCTTGAGCTTGTGGATACAGATGAGTTCAACAAGTGTGTTTACATACCGATCGGCGTGGGAGTTGCACTTCCGCCGTGGAATTTCCCATTCTCTCTCTTTGGAAATATGGTAGTTTCCGCAGTAGTAACAGGAAATACAATTGTATGTAAGCCTTCCTCTGATACGCCGATTGTGGCATATAAGTTTGTGGAACTGTGTGAGAAGGCGGGCGTACCGGCAGGAGTTGTCAATTATATCCCGGGACGCGGCTCAGAGATCGGGGATTACCTGGTAGAGCATCCGCTTACCAGATTCCTGAACTTCACAGGTTCAAAGGCAGTGGGCTGCAGGATTAATGAACATGCCGCTAAGATTTCGGACGGCCAGAAGTGGATTAAGCGAGTGGTAGCCGAGATGGGCGGTAAGAATGCCATTATCGTAGATTCCTCGGCAAATGTGAAAAAGGCAGCCCAGGGGATTGTGAATTCTGCATTTACCTTCCAGGGGCAGAAATGCTCTGCATGCTCCAGGGCCATTGTTATGGAGGATGTCTATGACGAGCTGGTAGATGCTGTTTTAGAGTGTGCGAAGGCGCTGAAAGAGGACCAGGGAAGCGGAAGAAGCAATGCAGCCATGGGACCGGTGATTAACCAGGGTGCATATGACAGCATTACGAACTATATTGAGGTCGGACGAAAGGAAGGAACAGTAGTTTACGGCGGAAATTACAGTGATGAGAAGGGATTTTTCATTGAACCCACCGTTATCCGTGATATTAAGAGGGATGCCCGGATTGCCAATGAGGAGATCTTCGGGCCTGTTCTGGCTGTGATCAAGGTATCTTCCTTTGACGAGGCACTGGATATTGCCAACCAGACAGAGTATGGACTGACAGGCTCTGTATACAGCGAGAACAGGGAGAATATCAGAAAGGCAAAGATCGGGTTCCACGTAGGAAATCTGTACTTTAACCGGAAGTCTACGGCAGCAGTCGTACTGCAGCATCCATTCGGAGGCTTTAACATGTCCGGTACGGACGCGAAGACCGGGACAAGCGATTACCTGACCAACTTCCTGAACCTGAAGTCCATATCTGAGGATCTGACAGATTAGAGCGTTGCAGAATTCACCGTTAATTACGCAATGCTGCATTAGCCTGCCACGATTCACGGCCTGAGAGGCTGCTTATGGCAATGTGTGTCTGCCGGGCTGAATGTAAGGAGGTCTGAACGGAATGATTCGTGTTACTTATATTTTCCACAGCGGCTTTTGCGTGGAGACAGGTGACTGTTATTATATATTTGACTACTATAAGGGCAAGCTGCCGGCACTGGACAGAGAGAAAAGAGTCTGTGTGCTGGCCAGCCACTTTCATCATGACCACTATAACCCGGAAGTGTTCTGGCTTCTAAAAGAACAGGGGATTCCGTCAGAGAACGTGGAGGCGGTATTGTCTGCGGATATCCGGAAAAAGAGGTATCCGGAAGGCATTTCCGTGATCCGCGCCGGCGGGAATAAGAGCTATACCCTGTCGAATGGTGCTTTGGCTGAGACATTATTTTCTACTGATTCAGGCGTTGCATATCTCCTGACTACAGAGGACGGCGTGATCTATCATGCCGGGGATCTCAATGACTGGTACTGGGAAGAGGAGACAGAAGAATATAACCGGGGCATGGAAAAGCGTTTCAGGCGGGAGATTGACCGTATTGCAGGACGAAAGGCTGATGTGGCATTTGTTCCCTTGGATGTGCGCCAGGAAAAGGATTATGCCAGGGGGATGCTGTATTTTCTTGAGAAGGTTCCGGTGGAGAGGGTTTATCCCATGCATTACTGGGAGCATCCGGAGGTGATTGAGAGATTCTGCAGGGAATATCCACAGTACAGGGAGAAGATTTATAACCCCGAGGAGTTCATTTCCAGACCATGAATCGTAAGCCAATCCGTTTGAGACTGGCATCATAAATCAGCCAGTTTCACGGATTCAGGTGGTAAATTAATTCCTAATTTTAGATTGACAAATTTCTCGAATTCACATATTATAGTCCTATATGAAAAAGACAGGGAACGAAGAGAGTAGCATGTTTCAGAACCATCAGAGAGAAGCTGCCGCTGGCTGTAAGCAGCTTTTGGGGAGAAGGGTGTGAAGTGCATTCGGGAGTTGATCCAGTGAACATAAGGAGACTTAACATAGTAGCCGGATACGGAGGTACACACGTTACGTGTAGAAAGTGGAAGATATTTGGTTATATTAGGCACTTAATAACAATTTCTTGCGTAAAAGGGCAAAGTTTTGTGTAGTGCTATTCTGGTTTATCCAGGTTAGGATATCTTTCAAAAAGAGTGGAACCACGGAATATTTCGTCTCTTGTCTTAGACAAGAGATTTTTTTGTGATATTGGGAACTTTGGTTACGATTCACGGGCCAGGAATGCACCGGGGACGTGCATTCCGTGGGAACATGATGCAGTAAAATTTTGTTTCCTGTATCACAGGCAAGGAGTGTTATGCTATGGGATTGATTTCTTACGTGAAGGAAGAGATACGGGTCATAAGAGAACGGGATCCGGCCATACGGTCGAATCTTGAGGTTTTTTTGTATCCAAGTTTTAAGGCGATCCTCTGCTACCGGGTAGCCCACAGGCTGTTCCTTAAGAAACATTATTTTCTGGCAAGATGGGTATCCCAGAGGGCAGTCAGGAAGACAGGGATTGAGATCCATCCCGGTGCGAGGATTGGAAAGGGACTTTTTATTGACCACGGGAGCGGGGTGATTATCGGGGAGACGGCTGAGCTGGGGGATAATGTGACCCTGTACCAGGGAGTAACTCTTGGAGGTACGGGAAAGGAGAAGGGAAAGCGCCATCCTACACTGAAGGACAATGTGATGGTCAGCGCCGGGGCAAAGGTGCTTGGCTCCTTCACCATAGGAGAAAACTCGAAGATCGGAGCCGGGAGCGTGGTCTTAAAGGAGGTGCCGCCCAATTGTACAGTGGTAGGCGTTCCGGGACGTGTTGTGAAGATGGGGGATCAGAAGGTGCCGCGTATGGATATGGACCATGTGCATCTGCCTGATCCGATCAGCAATGATATCAGAGAGCTCCAGTCAGATAATCTCCGCATGCATAAGAAGCTTGAAAGACTGGAAAAGCGAATGAAGTGTATGAAGGACGATGATCTGGAGATTATAGATTAGAAACAAATGCTGTCACGATTCGCGGGCCGGGAATGCGCCGGGGCTGTGCATTCCATAAGAACAAAGGATTTGTCTAAAATGATCCTGCAAATTGAGATACAATGACATTATGAGAATGTATATAGGAGGAAGGAAACGAAGTATGAGACTGTATAATACGATGTCAAAGAGAAAAGAGGAATTTATCCCCCTTGAAGAGGGAAAGGTGAGGATGTATGTCTGCGGACCTACGGTTTATAATTTTATCCATATCGGAAATGCCAGGCCGATGATTGTGTTTGATACAGTGAGACGGTATTTTGAGTATAAAGGGTATGACGTAAACTATGTATCCAATTTTACAGATGTGGATGATAAGATTATTAAAAGGGCCATTGAGGAGGGGGTCTCTTCGGAGGAGATTTCCAAAAGGTATATCGCAGAGTGCAAAAAGGATATGGAGGGAATGAATGTAAAGCCTGCAACCACGCATCCGCTTGCCACAGAGGAGATTTCTGGTATGATCGGTATGATCGGGACGCTGATGGAAAAGGGCTATGCCTATGAGAAGAACGGAACCGTATATTTCCGTACAAGGCAGTTTCAGGATTATGGGAAGCTTTCCCATAAGAACCTTGACGACCTGCGTTCCGGGGAGCGTTCGCTCCTTGTGACAGGGGAGGACGAGAAGGAAGATCCACTGGATTTCGTGCTGTGGAAGCCGAAGAAGGAGGGAGAGCCTTTCTGGGAGTCTCCATGGAGCGAGGGAAGGCCTGGCTGGCATATTGAATGTTCTGAGATGTCGAAGAAATACTTAGGGGATCAGATTGACATCCATGCCGGAGGTGAGGATCTGGTATTCCCGCATCATGAAAATGAGATTGCCCAGAGCGAGGCGGCCAACGGAAAGGAGTTCGCAAAATACTGGCTTCATAATGCATTTCTGAATATTGATAACCGTAAGATGAGTAAGTCTCTCGGGAATTTCCGTACTGTGCGCGAGATCAGTGAGCAGTATGATCTGCAGGTGCTCCGGTTCTTTATGCTGAGCGCCCACTACAGGAGTCCTCTTAACTTCAGTGCAGAGCTTATGGAGGCGTCCAAAAACGGGCTGGAGCGGATTGTCAATGCGGCAGAGAACCTGAAATTCCTTATGAAAAATGCAAAAGAAGGTATGACGGAAGAGGAAGAGAAGACATTTTCCAGGACAGATGAATTTGTGAAGGCATTTGAGGAAGCCATGGAGGATGACTTTAATACAGCAGATGCAGCTGCATCTGTGTTTGACCTCGTAAAATTCTGCAATACCAATACAGATGAGAAGAGTTCCAGGGGATATCTGGAGAAGCTTCTTAATGTATTAAAGAAGCTTACAGACATTCTGGGGATTATTGTAGAGAAGGAAGAGGAGCTTTTAGATGCTGAGATCGAAAAGCTGATTGAAGAGCGGCAGGCAGCGCGTAAGGCAAAGAATTTTGCCCGTGCAGATGAGATCCGGGGAGAGCTGCTTGGCAAAGGGATTATTCTGGAGGACACGAGAGAAGGCGTAAAATGGAAAAGAGCGTAGAGTGGCAGTTTGACACCTATATGCAGGAGATTTTCAAGATGCAGGAGGTGAATGTTATGGAGTATTCACCTCTTGCTCTGGCATATATCGGTGACAGTATCTATGACCTGGTAATTAAAAGCATTGTATTGAATGAAGGAAACAGGCCGGTGCAGAAGCTCCATCTGCGGACAAGCTCTTATGTACAGGCAAAGGCACAGTCTCTTATGATGCGCGGTATGCAGCAATATCTCACAGAAGAGGAGCATGCGGTTTACAAACGGGGACGTAATGCGAAAAACGTCAGTCCGGCAAAAAACCAGTCTGTTACAGATTACCGCCGTGCAACAGGTTTTGAGGCGCTTCTTGGGTTCCTGTATCTGAGAAAGGACTGGGGGAGGCTGCTGGAGCTGATCAAAACAGGACTGGATTATCTGGAACATCATGCAGAGAAGGAAGAACAATCGTTACTATGAGCGGCCTTATGTGCCGTGAATAGTAACAAATAATCGGAACAGTTCAGACAGGGCAGCCTGCCTGAACAGCTAACAGGGGGATTTTAGGATGAATGAAAACAGGATTGAAGGACGCAATGCGGTTTTGGAAGCATTTCGTTCTGGGAAGCCGGTGGATAAGCTGTACATACTCGACGGATGTCAGGATTCCCAGGTGAGGACAATTGTCCGTGAAGCG
Source organism: uncultured Dorea sp. (assembly GCA_948602995.1). GTDB lineage: Bacteria > Bacillota > Clostridia > Lachnospirales > Lachnospiraceae > CAPEBR01. The sequence goes on along the minus strand of CAPEBR010000005.1, from coordinate 165,350 downwards.
AAAAAGCATGACACCATTTTGAAATTTACGGACAGGGAACGTCTGAACCAGATGTCAGAGACAGGGAAACATCAGGGGGTCATTGCGTTTGCGGCAGCATATGAGTATGCCCAGGTTGAAGATCTCTTAAAACTTGCAGAGGATAAGGGAGAGGATCCCTTTTTATTTCTTTTGGACGGGATCGAAGACCCTCATAATCTCGGAGCGATCATCCGGACGGCGAATCTTGCGGGAGCTCACGGAGTGATCATCCCAAAGCACCGTGCAGTGGGGCTTACGGCAACGGTGGCAAAGGCATCTGCAGGGGCGCTCAATTATACGCCGGTAGCCAAAGTGACGAATCTTGTCAGAACCATGGAGAAGCTGAAGGAAAAAGGACTCTGGTTTGTCTGTGCAGATATGGATGGTGAGCTGATGTACCATCTGAATCTTACAGGGCCGGTGGGACTTGTAATTGGCAATGAGGGCGGGGGCGTCAGCCGTCTCGTGAAGGAGGCATGTGATCTGTCTGCATCAATTCCCATGAAAGGCGACATTGATTCTCTGAATGCTTCTGTGGCGGCAGGTGTGCTTGCCTATGAGGTGGTGAGACAAAGGGGATAAAAGTATATGCCGGAATATAAGAATATGACAGATGAACAGTTGATCCGAAGGCTTCGTGCCGGAGATAAGGCTGTAATGGATTATATAATGGAAAAATATAAAAATCTTGTGCGCAAGGAGGCGAATGCCATGTACCTTCTGGGGGGTGAGACGGATGATCTGATCCAGGAAGGGATGATCGGCCTCTTTAAGGCAGTGCAGGATTTTGAAGAGGAGCAGAGGGCGTCCTTTTCAAGCTTTGCGGCACTTTGTATCCGCAGACAGATCTACTCTGCCATCAAGGCGTCAAAAAGGAAGAAGCACAGCCCTCTTAATTTCTATGTTTCCCTCTACGAGACGAATGATGAGAGGGAGACGCTCATTGAGACCGTGGAGCCTTTAGAGGAGAATAATCCGGAAGCCCTGTTTTTGGGGAGAGAGTATGTGGAACTGCTTAAGAGCCGGCTGGAGGAAACTTTAAGCGACCTGGAAAACCGGGTGCTCTACCTCCATCTTCTCGGGACAGATTATAAGACCATCGCCCGGCTTCTTGACAAGAGTCCGAAGACAGTGGATAATGCGCTGCAGAGAATTAAAAGCAAGACCGAGAAGATACTAGAGGAAGACCAAAAAAATGACAAAAAAAGTGGAAAACAGCATTGACAAAATATCCCTTCTATTGTATATTATTAATGTTGCATGAATACATGTGTGCTGCCTTGGCTCAGTCGGTAGAGCGTCGCCTTGGTAAGGCGGAGGTCGGCGGTTCGATTCCGCTAGGCAGCTTGGGAACTGTAGAGAAATAACGTAACAAGTCAGATTGTTACGTTATTTCTCTACAGTTCCTTATTATCAGAGATAAGGATTTAAGGATTTTTCAGAGCATTGGGTTTTGAAAGGTTCTTATTTTATTTTGCTGATCAATCAGCAGGAGAGGTGTTGGGTGTATGAGAAAGCAAAAGACAATGACAGAGGGGGCCATATGGAAAAATATACTGTATTTTTCTGTTCCTCTTATTTTGGGGAATTTATTTCAGCAGCTATATAATACGGTGGATTCGATTATTGTGGGGAATTATATCGGAAGTGAGGCGCTGGCTGCTGTAGGAGGCAGCGGGTCGATTATCAATCTACTGGTAGGATTCTGTATCGGGGCTTCAGCGGGGGCAGGAGTGGTTCTGTCTCAGTTTTTTGGTGCGGGAAACAGACAGGGAGTGAAGGAGGCGGTCCATACAACAATTGCAATTGCCATCTGTGCAGGAGCAGTTGTTTCGATTGCGGGGATGCTCTTAGCTCCGGCTATGCTGCGCGCAATGGGAACGCCAGATGAAGTATTTGATATGGCGGTGAGCTATCTGAGAGTGTTCTTTGGCGGAATGCTGTTTTCCGTAATCTATAATATGTCTGCGGGTATTCTGAATGCAGTGGGAAATTCCAAACGGTCGCTGATTTACCTGATGGTTGCGGCAGTGTCCAATATATTTCTGGACCTGCTGTTTGTCATTGTGTTTAAGATGGGCGTAGTCGGGGTGGCGCTTGCGACAGATATCAGCCAGCTCCTGTCCTGTATATTTATTATTCTGTTTCTGGTAAGGAGCCAGGATGTCTACCGGCTGAATTTAAAGGAGATTCGCTTTTATAAAAATCTTCCAGGGAAAATACTGAAGATCGGACTTCCTACCGGGGTTCAGAATATCGTTATCTCGCTTTCCAATGTTGTAGTTCAGTCCAGCGTCAACAGCTTTGGCGCGGTGGCGATGGCTGGCTTTGCGGCGTACATAAAGATTGATGGCTTTAATATTCTTCCGGTATTAAGCTTCAGCATGGCTGCGACTACCTTTACGGGACAAAATGTGGGAGCAGGGCAGTATGACCGTGTGAAAAGGGGGATGCGCGTATCTGTGGGAATGGCAGTTCTCTATACCATTACTGCAGGTATTGTACTGATGACATTTGCACCACAGATCATGAGGGTCTTTACAGGACAGGAGGATGTGGTAGAATATGGAGTATATATCCTTCAGTTTTTCTGCCCGTTTTACTGGATGCTGGGTATTCTGAACGTGCTGACCGGGACGGTGCGCGGAACAGGGAAGACGCTGCAGGCAATGTTTGTTTTCTTATTCTCTATGTGTATCTTCCGGGTGCTCTGGATCTGGGGAGCGCTTAGCGTTTCCCATGAGCTGTCAAGTGTTATGATTGGTTATCCGGCATCCTGGGCAGTAGGGCTTGTGCTGATTCTTCTATATGTGTGGAAGGGGAAATGGATGCCGCAGAGCTACTATGAAAACAGGAACGTGTAACTGCAAAGACAGTGAACAGTTTCAAAAACGGGAGCATTAGCTATGATTGAGATAAAAGATGTGACAAAATATTTTGACAGCAACTGTGCGGTGAACCATGTAACGCTTTCTATTCCAGAGGGTGTGATGTTCGGGCTTCTGGGGACCAACGGAGCAGGAAAGAGCACGCTTCTGCGGATGATGGCAGGAATACTGGAAAGCGACAGTGGAAAGATTCTTCTTGACGGTGAGCCGGTGTACGAGAATCCGTTATGTAAAGAGAAGCTTTTTTATCTGCCGGATGTGCCATATTATTTTCCGAATTCCAGTATGGAGGATATGATCCGTTTTTACAGGAGGAATTATCCGGGGATGCAAAAGGACAGTGTGTCCTGTATGGCAGGGCTGCTGAACCTGGATATGGGCATGCCTCTGCGCACCTTTTCCAAAGGAATGAAGAGACAGGCATTTCTGATCCTTGCGCTCTGCTCGGGCACAAGATACCTCCTGTGTGACGAGGTGTTTGACGGCCTTGATCCTGTGGCCGCAGAGATTATGAAAGGTCTGTTCCGGGAAGAGATGAAGGAGCGGAGACTGACCGTGATAGCAGCTTCCCACAAACTCAGGGATCTGGAGGACTTCTGCCAGCACATTGGAATTATGCATAAGGGCGGCATGATGGGGGACGGAAGTCTGAAGGAGCGCGCCGGGGAGGTGACAAAGTTCCAGTGCGTGTTTCATGCCCAGGGAAACGCTGCTGCCAAAGAGGGGTCTTTGGAACAAAAGCAGTTCGCGGAATTTCTGGGAGATGCCTTTGAGCTGCTGTGCTATGTGCGGGAAGGAGCTTTTACCACCCTGGTTATCCGCGGGGACAAAGAGGGTGCAAAAGAGAGGCTTAAGGAGAAACATCCGGTATTCCTGGGGGAGATGCCCATGACACTGGAGGAAATATTTATTGCTGAGATTGAGGAGGCTGGTTATGATATCCGTAAAGTACTTCAGCAAATGGTTTAAGGAGGCAGGAAGGGGACACGCGGCGGCAGTTTTTTCGTGGGGCGCTTTCCTGGTGTATACGGTGTTTACGCTGCTTGAGCTCAGTGTGAGCGCTAAGGAGTGTTATGCCGGAATCGGAAACGAAAGTCTTCTGAAGCTGTGCATCGTGCTTGGGATCACAGTGGCAGCTGTAGAATACGGGTATCTCCACCAACCGGCGAAGCTGGATTTTTATTACAGCCTTCCAGTAAAGAAAGGAACCGTGTTCTGGTCCAGATACCTGCACGGGATTGTCCATATTTTTCTTCCCCTTACAGTGAGCCTTGCGATCCTGTCTGTCTACGGGGGAGCTAAGGATCCGGAATTCCTTCTCTGTGCAGGCTCTTATGCAGTCCGTAGTGCGGCGGTATTTTTTGCAGTTTTTCTGATGTTTTATCATATGACCATATGTGCCTTTCTGGCAGGCGGGAGACTGGCTTCGGTTCTCCTTTTAGATCTATTGGCGGGAACGGCAGGCCTTGTAGTGGTCCGCGTGATCGGGACAGTGTATGCAGAGCATTTTTTTGCTGCCTATTACCGGATTCCGGCATTTGAGAGGCTGGAGGAGCTGCTTGCGCCGGGAACCCTTTCAGAGACTCTTGCCGGGATGAATGTATATGAGCGGCAGGAGGTGTTAGAATATGTGCCGGAGGGGAGGATCATCCTGGCGGCAGCTTTCTGGATTCTTTTATCCGGTCTGCTGTCCGCATATCTGCAGAAAAAAAGAAAGCCGGAAAATGTGGGGAAGATATTTGCATTCCCCGGGGCTTACAGAGTCGTATCCTTCCTGGCGGCGGTGATGATTCCGCTTAGCTTCGTGAGTCTCCTTCTGGAAGTAACGGAGATTCCGTCTCAGGGGAGTGCGGGAGCAGCGGTATTGACTGCAGTCTGTCTTGTGGTGGGGATTCTGGTGCATCTTCTGGCAGAGCGCCTTTATTTAGGAGGCAGAAAGAGGTACGATTATGAGCAGAGCATTGAGGAGCCCGCGGCAAGAGCGCCTTTACTTAGGAGGCGGAGGGGAATGCAGCAGACGGAAGAGGCTTTTGGAAAACATTCCGGGCTCTTCAGAAGGAAATGGCAGATGTTCGCGGAAGGGATGGTTGTCTGCCTTGTAGTAGGCGGCTTTCTGGCAGGAGCAGATTCTTTTGATCATGAGATTCCAGAACAGGAGGAGCTTCGGGCAATCCGAATCTGTGTAAACGGGCTGAATATGTCCTATAAGGAATCAGCAGAAAATGAGGCAGAAGGAGACAGCTATGGAACAGACCGCGGGCTATCACAGTACCGGTTTACAGAGGAAGGTCTTACAGAAGGTCTTAAGTGGGCAGGAATGCTGGCAGAAAAGCCGGAGGAAAAAGGCTCCATGAAGGAGGCACAATATACATTTGCCGTAGTCTGTTATGAGGGGAAGGACGGAACCGAAAAGTACCGGGCATATCCAGCGGACGAGGAGGAGTTCCAGGCATTTTCCAGTGTCTTTGATACAGAGGAATATAAGAGGATGGCATATCCGGCGCTTACCTGGACGGATGTGGGAGATAATCGCTTTACCTGGAGAGACGGAGTGTGTGGACAAGTGCTTCCGCTGTCTAAGAAGGAAAAGGAAGAATTTTTTCAGATCTGGAAGGAAGAGATGGGAGGCCTTAAGATGGATGATCTAAAGACAGCGGCGCCGGAAGGAATTCTGGAGATGCGTTCTGAGCGGTGGGGCGAGACGCAAAGGCTTCTGATTTACCCATTTTTTGAAGACACAGTGAGCTTTCTGAAAAGCCATGGAATTGAGACGGGAAAGGATCTCCTTGACTATCCGGTCCGGTCTCTGGATGTCAGGAGCGTCCGTCCGGCAGGGAAGAACAGGCTGGGCGGTGCTGTAATGAAGCATTATGAGACAGAGGGGGAGTTTGCCGGGTGGAAGGACAGGCTTGTATGGGAGGAACTTGACTGGCAGCCTCTGCTGTATCCTCTCAGATATGAGGAGGAGATTGAGATCGAAGCCGAGGATCCGGTTTCAGGGGCATTGACGGAAGTGAGATGCTATCAGAAGTAACGCTGGAACAAAGGAGAGAACAAGATGCCATCATTTTTAAAGGATATTTCAAAATTTTACGGAACGGGAGAGAAAAATTCGGCGGGACAGACCCTGGAGGAGTTTTTAGAGGAGTACGATCCGTATAAGTATAAGACGCCATGCTGTACAACGGATGCGGTGATCTTTTCTTTTGACGGGGAGAGGTGTGAAAACGAGGAGGAACTTAAGGTGCTGCTTGTCAGAAGGAGCAACCATCCGAGTATCGGCTGTCTTGCGCTTCCGGGAGGATTCATTAACCTTGAGGAAAATCTGGAGGATACGGCGCGCCGGGAGCTGGAGGAAGAGACAGGAGTAAAGGGACTTGTGATGGAGCAGCTTGCTGTTTATGGTGATTATGACAGAGATCCGAGAGCGAGAGTGGTCACTACTGCATATCTGTCCCTTGTGCGCCGGAAGGATGTGAGGGTGCAGGCAGGAGATGATGCGGCAGATGCCATGTGGTACGGGATGGAATTAAAAGAATTGTCCCGTGAGGCAGTAAAGACAGAAGGCGGGGCAGAGGGCGAAATAAGGCTGTATTCTCTTACTCTCAGAGATGAAGAACAAGGTTTTGAAACCAGTGCATGTGTGAAATATGCATGGACAGGCAGTCCACTGGTCCGGGAAGAAAAATTCACTGTAGTCCGGCAGGGAGAAACCGCATCAGACCATGTGGCGATAATTGTACAGGGATTGATGCGGGTTAAGGAAAGATTACGAAAAGTCGTTTTCAGAGAGGGGCTGGATGACTGAAGCTATCACTTTATCGGCTCAGATGTTACTGTTCACTCCGTTCACAGTAACATTCGCAAATCCATTTAAAATTCGCTTCGCGAATGGGATTTGCTCACACCTGAATCATTTTTTTACGGACTTTGCAGCAAATGCAAAGTCCTGTGTGAACAGTAACGCTCAGATGCCGTTAACGTGATTCAAGATCATATCTGTCTTGTCTCGGAATATGATTTATGCTATGATGTATAAAGCTTTGAATATTTAACTATTCAGCAGGTCTGTGCAGGGTCTGGCCTGGCGAAACGGGGGTATTTACTGTACAGAATGTAAGAAAGTGATTCTAAATATTTATCAGGAGGAACATATGGGAGAAGAAGCAGTTTCCAGAAATTTTATTGAGCAGGAGATTGATAAGGATCTTGCAGAAGGAGTCTACAGTGAGGTGTGTACGAGATTTCCGCCGGAGCCAAACGGTTATCTTCACATCGGACACGCCAAGTCGATTCTTCTGAATTCAGGTCTTGCAAAAAAGTATAACGGAACCTTTCATCTGCGGTTTGACGATACGAACCCGACAAAGGAGGATATGGAATTCGTAGAGTCCATCAAAGAAGATGTGGCATGGCTTGGGGCAGATTATAAGGATCATCTGTACTTTGCATCTGACTATTTCGAAGCCATGTATGAATGCGCGGTGAAGCTGATTAAGAAGGGAAAAGCATTTGTCTGCGATCTGACAGCGGATGAGATCAGGGAGTACCGGGGAACTTTAAAGGAGCCGGGAAAGGACAGCCCTTACAGGAACCGTTCCGTGGAGGAGAATCTTGCTTTATTTGAAGGAATGAAGAATGGTGAATACAAGGACGGGGAGAAAGTATTAAGGGCAAAGATTGATATGGCATCCCCCAATATTAACATGCGCGACCCGGTCATTTACCGTGTCGCACATATGACACATCATAATACGGGAGATCAGTGGTGCATTTACCCCATGTATGATTTCGCACACCCAATCGAGGATGCAGTGGAGAGGATTACCCATTCCATCTGTACCCTCGAATTCGAAGACCACAGGCCTCTTTACGACTGGGTAGTAAAGGAGTGTGAATTTGATCCGGTGCCGCGTCAGATTGAATTTGCCAAGCTGTATCTCACCAATGTGGTGACAGGAAAGAGGTATATTAAGAAGCTTGTTGAGGACGGCATTGTAGACGGCTGGGACGATCCGAGGCTGGTGTCCATTGCAGCCTTAAGAAGGAGAGGCTTTACACCGGAAGCTCTTAAGATGTTTATTGATATGTGCGGGGTATCCAAGAGCCAGAGCTCGGTAGATTATGCCATGCTGGAGTACTGCATCCGGGAGGACTTAAAGCTTAAAAAGTCCCGGATGATGGCAGTACTTGACCCGGTCAGGCTGGTGATCGACAACTATCCGGAAGGAGAATGCGAGTATCTGGATGTAGACAACAATATGGAGAATCTAGAACTTGGCAAAAGAAAGGTGCCTTTTGGGCGGGAACTCTATATTGAGCGGGAGGACTTCATGATTGAACCGCCGAAGAAGTATTTCCGCCTCTTCCCGGGCAATGAGGTCCGGCTCATGCACGCCTATTTTGTAAAATGCGTAAGCTATGAGACGGATGCAGACGGAAACGTCACAGTTGTACACTGCACCTATGACCCGGAGACAAAGTGCGGCACAGGATTCACGGGACGCAAGGTAAAAGGAACTATCCACTGGGTTTACGCCCCCGCTGCAAAGCAGGCAGAGGTCCGTCTCTATGAGAATCTGATTGATGAGGAAAAAGGTGTATATAATAAAGAAGACGGTTCCCTCAACCTTAATCCCGACTCACTTAAGGTACTTAAAAACTGCTATGTAGAAGACAGCTTCAAAGAAGCAAAAGGAAACGACAGCTTCCAGTTTGTAAGAAACGGGTATTTTTGTATTGATTCCAAAGACTCGGTACCGGAAAATCTGGTGTTTAACCGGATTGTATCCCTAAAGAGCTCCTTTAAGCTGCCGAAATAACCAATTGGGGACGGGGTATTTTTAGAAATACCCCGTCCCCAATTCGATCAGGAGGCAAGGATAATGAACGAGCTTACGATGAATTTGAAGACGGATTCGGGGACTCCTCTTTATGAGCAGATCTACCGTTATATCCGTTCGGAGATCCGGAGCGGAAGGATTCCCTGTGGTGAGAGGCTGCCTTCTACCCGGGCGCTGTCCAGGCATCTGGAGGTGAGCAGGAGTACGGTGGAGCTTGCATATGAGCAGCTTCTGTCTGAGGGATATGTGGAGGCAGAGCCTTACCGTGGTTTTTTTGTGGCGGAGATTGAGGAGCTTTATCATATCAGCCAGAAGAAGGCAGAGATGCCTGCTGCGAAGGAGAAAAAGAAGGTCTTCCGGTATGATTTTACGCCAAATGGGGTGGATCTTAAGAGTTTCCCGTATTCTGTGTGGAGGAAGTTGTCGAAGGAGATTTTGATGGACGACCGGACGGAGCTGTTCCGGTCAGGGGATTCCCAGGGAGAATATGGGTTCCGGAGTGCAATCTGCAGCTATCTCTATCAGGCGAGAGGTGTGGACTGCTCGCCGGAGCAGGTGATTATCGGAGCGGGGAGCGATTATATTCTGATGCTCCTTTCCATGATTCTTGGAAATGGATTCCGGATTGGCTTTGAGGATCCGACGTACAAGCAGGCATACAGGGTGATGAAAGGGCTTTCCTACGATACAGTTCCCGTAGGGCTGGACCAAAATGGAATGAAGGTGTCCGAGCTTCGTAAGGAAGGGGCAGATATTGCATATGTGACCCCGTCCCATCAGTATCCTACGGGAATTATCATGCCCATGAAGCGCAGACTGGAGCTCTTAAAATGGGCGCAGGAGGCACCGGAGCGCTATATTATTGAGGATGACTATGACAGTGAATTCCGATATAAGGGGAAACCGATTCCTGCCCTGAAGGGATATGACAGGAATGATAAGGTCATTTATCTGGGTACTTTTTCGAAATCCATCGCGCCGGCCATCCGTCTTAGCTATATGGTGCTTCCTGAGAATCTGATGTGGAAATACAAGGAGAAGCATTCCTTTGTCCAGTCAACCGTATCGAAAGTGGATCAGCTGATTGTCCAGCGGTTTATTGAGGAAGGCTATTATGAACGCCATCTGAATAAAACCCGTGCTATGTATAAGGGCCGCCATGACGTGCTGATTGAAGCTTTAAAACCGCTTTTGAAGATATGTACCATATCGGGAGAGAATGCGGGCGTACATCTTCTTCTGGCTTTTAAAAATGGGAAGACTGAGGAGGAACTGGTTAGAAGTGCAAAAGAAAGAGATATCCGGGTATATGGCATGTCGGCCTACCAGATCCGCAGATCCAGGGAACGGGAGGAGGCAACGATTCTTCTGGGATATGCAAATCTGTCAGAGAGACAGATCAGGGAAGCAGTGAAGACTTTGACAGAATGCTGGCGTCCGGTGGGATTGAAATTAGTCTAGTATAAACCAATTTAAATCGGTTTATACTAGACTAATTTCATCAGGCAGCCCTGGGCATACCTGCTGAATCGTTACATGAATATTTATTCTGCGTCTTCAGAAGCCGCGGTCCTGGCCGCGTTTCCTTCTTCACTTTCAGCCGCCTTGCTGTCTTCGGCATCAGCCGCCTCGTCATCTCCACTAGTGTCTGCGGTATCGTCAGACAAAGAAGCCTCTTCTGCTTCACCCTTAGAGGCAGAATTGAGTGACACATATTCACGGTCAGCCGCCGGTTTTAAATCGTCATCAAGATCAAAGTCATCATCTTCGAAATCATCCTCGAATTCGTCAGTGTCAACCTTTGTCTTTTTCCAATAATAAAGAGCACCTGCTGCAGCAGTACCAACTGCGGCTGCGCCTAACACTCTTTTAAACCACTTTGCCATAATAGTTTCTCCTTTCATCTGGCTATATTTTCCTAATATGTGTATTGTAATACTTTTTTTGCAAAATGGAAAGGGGAACTGATGAAATATTTTTAAACAAATTCTGAAAAATATGTAAAAACACGGTCTAGAGCGTGTTTGAAAATTCATTCCTGCCACCTGCACGCCCCACTTTGCGGCTAATTTGCCCCGCATTCAGTCAGCGTAGCCCACTACGCCTCCTTCATTTGGGGCAAATTCCCCACAATTTGTGACGCACATTTGGCAGAAAGCAATTTTCAAATACGCTCTAGGGGCGAAAATGTTGAGATTAGATAAAATGTGTGGTACACTGTACCACAGAAGATTTTAAACACAGACAATCTGTAAAGGGTTGTCTGCAGGGCACAGAGGTATTCAGGAATGGCAGTTCCTGACTGACAGCAAGGGAGAGATTGATATGCATAAAAATGAAGTGCCGGCAACAGCTAAGAAAGGACTGTTCCGTATTATCTTCAGCCGTACTGGTATTATATTACTGCTGATTCTGGTGCAGCTGATCTGGTTTCTGCGCATTCCGTTTTATCTGGGGGAATACAGCAGATATATGTATGGCATCATGCTGATCCTGGAGATCGTAGTAGTCATCTATATCATTAATTCGGAGGATAACCCTGCATTCAAGATGACCTGGATGCTTTTTGTAGTTATGCTGCCGCTTACGGGCGCTTTTTTCTATATCTTTGTTAAGACTCAGTTGGAAAACAATCATATGAAGGATAGGCTGTCTAAGCTCAAGCTGGAGACAGCGCCTTATCTGCGTCAGGATGAAACGATCGTCGACGCACTGTGGGCGAGTAAATCTGCTAACGCGAATCTGGCATATTACCTTTCAAAACGTGTTGGATTTCCTGTCTACCGGAATACGGAAGTAAAGTATTTCCCCCTTGGGGAGGATAAGTTCAGACAGATGGTATCAGAGCTTCGCAATGCAAGAAAATTCATTTTCATGGAATATTTCATTGTAGAAGAGGGGTATATGTGGGATACAATTCTTGATATTCTGATACGGAAAGCAGGAGACGGGGTGGAGGTGCGGTTTATGTATGACGGAATGTGCGCTATATCCATGCTGCCTTACAATTATCCGAAATATCTGAAAAGGTTTGGAATTCAGTGTAAGATGTCGAATCCTATGAAGCCCTTTTTATCCACCGTGCAGAATAACCGGGATCACCGCAAGATCTGTGTCGTGGACGGAAGAGTTGGCTTTACGGGAGGCGTGAATATCGGAGACGAGTATATTAACAGGAAAGTGCGCTTCGGACACTGGAAGGATACAGCGGTAATGCTCAAAGGAGATGCTGTCCAGGGACTTACCATGATGTTCCTTGAAATGTGGAATGTAGAGGGACGGCGGGAAGAGAACTACCGGAGATATCTGACCCCGAAGGCAAAGGTTTTAAGAAGAGAACTTGGTTATATCATCCCCTACGCGGACAGTCCTTTTGACAATGAGAATGTTGGGGAAGAGGTGTATTTTCACATTCTGAACCACGCAAAAAAATATGTACATATTATGACCCCCTACCTGATCCTTGATAACGAGATGATCACAACCCTTACCAGGGTGGCAAAGTGCGGGATAGAGGTGGTGATCATCATGCCCCATATTCCTGATAAATGGTATGCGTTTGCCGTGGCTAAGACGTATTATAAGGAACTGATTGAGAGCGGTGTACAGATCTATGAGTATACGCCGGGGTTCGTCCATGCAAAGGTGTTTGTATCGGACGATGACACGGCGACAGTGGGAACCATTAACCTGGATTACCGGAGCCTTTACCTGCATTTTGAATGCGGGACATTTATTTATAATAATTCAGAGGTGGACAAGATTGAGCGGGATTTCCAGCGGACTCTGAGCAAATGCCATAAGATGACCCTGATAGAAGTAAAGGGGCAGACGCTCTTCACCAAGCTTTCTGGAAGGGTGCTGAGACTGATTGCGCCGCTTATGTAAGAACATATGGCCGGGAATGCGCTGGACTGCGCAATCCATAAGAATACGATGCAGAAGTGAGGGACGGCTTTTGCGCAGCAAAACCTGGAATGCTGCCCCGAATCCTTACTATGAACAGCCTCCCGGGTCGTGAATAGTAACGAAAAATGCGAAAAACATGTACATATCAGGAAAAATATAGTATAATGGCTATCGGTGATTTTATCATAAAAGTGACGGTATGATGTTACTCATACCATGTAGGAGGAATTCATTATGGTTAAAGCAGTAGTAGGCGCAAACTGGGGAGATGAAGGCAAGGGCAAGATTACGGATATGCTTGCAAGAGAGGCCGATATTATTGTGCGTTTCCAGGGGGGAGCGAATGCGGGGCATACAATTATAAATAATTATGGGAAATTTGCTCTTCATACATTGCCGTCAGGTGTATTCTACGACCATACGACTAGTATAATAGGAAACGGCGTGGCTCTGGATGTACCGGTACTTTTTAAAGAAGTGCAGTCAATTGTGGACAGAGGTGTGCCGCAGCCGAAGATTCTTGTATCTGACAGGGCGCAGATGGTCATGTCCTATCACAAGAACATTGACGCGTATGAGGAAGAAAGACTGGGCGGAAAGTCCTTCGGCTCTACAAAGTCGGGAATTGCTCCGTTCTATTCAGATAAGTTTGCAAAGATCGGCTTTCAGGTGAGTGAGTTGTTTGACGATGCGCTTCTGAAGGAAAAGGTCGTAAGAATCGCAGAGCAGAAGAATGTGCTTCTGGAGCATCTCTATCACAAGCCTTTGATTAAGCCGGAGGAGCTTTTTGAGGAGCTGATGGAATATAAGAAAATGGTAGAACCTTTTGTGTGCGACACAGCGCTTTACCTTCATAATGCTGTAAAAGAGGGAAAGAACATCCTTCTGGAGGGACAGCTTGGAACATTGAAAGACCCGGATCACGGGATTTATCCGATGGTGACCTCCTCCTCTACACTGGCAGGATATGGAGCGATTGGTGCAGGTATCCCGCCTTATGAGATTCAGAAAGTAATCACTGTATGCAAGGCCTACTCCAGCGCAGTAGGTGCAGGCGCATTTGTCAGTGAGATCTTTGGTGAGGAGGCGGATGAGCTTCGAAAAAGAGGCGGAGACGGCGGCGAGTTCGGCGCAACAACCGGCCGTCCGAGACGTATGGGCTGGTTCGACTGTGTGGCGTCAAAGTACGGCTGCAGGCTTCAGGGCGCAACGGACGTTGCCTTTACTGTACTGGATGTGCTGGGGTATCTGGATGAGATTCCGGTATGCACAGGCTATGAGATTGGCGGAGAGGTAACAAAGGAATTTCCGGCTACCCATCTGCTTGAAAAAGCGAAGCCGGTGCTGAAGCGCCTTCCGGGATGGAAGTGCGATATCAGGGGAATTAAGAACTATGAAGAGCTGCCAGAGAACTGCAGAAACTACATTGAGTTCATAGAGGGCGAGATCGGATACCCGATTACCATGGTTTCAAATGGACCGGGGAGAGAGGATATTATATACAGATAGGGATATATGAGGAGTAGAATTTAGAAGATTTGGAACCGGGGCAGGGACGCCCCGGTTTTTCAATACAATCATATAGAAAACGTAACCGGATTATTGATTGATTGCAGTTAGTACAAATAAAAAAGAATTGACAAGTGTATGGGGGGGAGGGTACAATATTTCTATAATGAAAGAAAGGAAAGAGGGTAATCATGGAAGTAACGAAAAAAAGGTGTAAAAACCTCCTTTTAGGTATCATGTTATGTATGGTTTTTTCACTTGGAATTGGCAGCATTCAGGCGGAAGCAGCAATAAGGCTGAGCAAGACAAAGGCAACAATCACTGTGGGAAAGAAGGTTAAGCTGAAGGTAAAAGGTACAAAAAAGAAGGCAAAATGGACAAGCAGCAAGAAGTCTGTATGTACAGTAAGTAAGAGCGGCGTCATAAAGGGAAAGAAAAAGGGAAAAGCGACAATTAAGGCGAAAGTAGGTAAAAAAACCTTAAAGTGTAAAGTGACTGTAAAGGCAAAAAAGGTTCCAGATAAATCGCCTTCAACACCAGCGAAAAAGCCATCATCAACACCTGTAAAGCCGACAGGACTTAAGGTTACAGGAGCTTTAAGCAAAATAGCGCCTGGTGGAACAGTACAGCTTCAACTAAGCTATATTCCGGCAAATGCAACACGTGAGAAGGTGACGTGGTATAGCAGCAGATCTTCGCGGGCAACGGTTTCAGATACAGGACTTGTTACAGCAAAGGATACAGGTGAAGTTACTATTACAGCAGAGTTGGATTCGGACTATCGTGTAAAAGGGACATTCAATCTTATAATCGAGAATTTTGCTGTGGACGGAGAGGTTTCAACGGCGGACGGCGGAGATCTTCTATTAAGTGAGAATGGTTCTCAGGCTATATATAGCTATACGGTTTCTTATAAGACCATGGATGTCAAAACGCAGGTAGTTGACGGAGTTGGCAAAGTAATCCGTACATATCCGATGGGTACACTCAGTCCGGAGACGCCGGCAACTGTTACATGGGATTTAAAAGATACGAATGGCAATAAGGTGTCGCCAGGAAGCTATTGCTTCCAGGTAATTGCGGCTGGAACAACAGTAAAGAGTGATTATTTTACAGTTTATGCGAAGTCGGAGTTTGACTCGGGGAATGGCTCTCCATCCGCACCCTATACAGTTTCTACATTAGAGCAATTAGAGCAGGTAGGGACGCATAATGGGGTGTGTTACAAACAGACGGCAGATATAGATGCGGATTTAACGGGATTTATCCCATTATTTACTGCTGATGTGCCATTTACAGGAACATACGATGGAGGGGGTTATAGCATCAGCAACGTGTCAACTAATATAAACGGCGCTTCTAATCTTGGTATATTCAGCGCAGTAGGAAAAGACGGCACGATACAGAATCTGAATGTCGAGAATAGTTTTTTTACTGGAGTAAACGACATTTCAGCAATTGTTGGGATTAATAATGGTACAATAAATAACTGTACTGTGAAGGGATGTAGTTTAAAGTCTTCAAATGGAAAAACAGGAGCTATTGTATCATCTAACTATGGAACAGTTAGAAACTGTAGGACAATAGGAAATACAGCCAGTGCAACTAATAGTGATGTGGGAGGTATCTGTGCATATAATAAAGGGACTGTAATTGAATGTACCTCCGAAGAAGATAGCCTGGCAATAATAAGAGAGGGGTATCATTGGCAATATGCAGGAGGCGTCGCAGGATATAATGATGGAAACATTATAAAATGTACGATAATTACTGTGAAGATTAATGCTAACAGTGATTATTATACTAGTGGCGGAGGGATTGCCGGAAACAATACCGGGACTATTGCAAATTGTGAAGTCAGGGCCTGTGAATTAGAAGGAAAGTGGGAGTATAAGGGAGGCATTGCCGGCTGGAGTTCCGGGAACAACACGAATAACACTTATAGAGGAACCCTGGAGCAGATAGGAGGTAAATAAGGATATATAATTGGTTCACTGCTTTATTTCACTCTATAGCGGAAATGTTAGATATAATTTAATTATAAGCACACATACTTTAAGAAATTTCTTATGATATTTTAAGAAATCTGCCATATTGGGGACATATTTACCTCTTATAATAAATTTATGCTAAGGAACAGAAAAAGTAGCAGGCATATACTTTAAAAAGCGATCATATAATAATAAGGCGGGAATAAGGCCTTAAGCTTAAGATATATGCAGGCTATGGCAGATTGGAGGTAATAATATGCAGCAGAAAAAAAATATGGATTATCCGGAAGTTATATCAATGGAAGAGTACCTCGCGAAAAGGAAAAAAATAAAAGAAAAAGAACAGTCTAAGGGGAAAAAACAGAGACAGCCGGGAAATAGAATGTGGATGTTGGCGGAATTATATGTTTAACATAGACAATAGCTAGTTGGGGACGGGGCATTTTTAAAAATGCCCCGTCCCCAACTGGCTTAAGACAGGGGTTCCTCGGAATGTTTATATAGAAGAATATTTGTGTCTGACACGGATAAAGTTTTTTTCAGAGAAAAGATCAAAATGGAATCCCTTTTCCTTCTTGGATACAGTATTCCGGCATTTGCAAGTGTAAGTGCGCGCTGTGTCTCTTCAAAAGTTAGTTTGAGGGAGATGCACAGCGCGATGACTTTGTCCCGTCCGGGATTTTTAGTTCCATTTAGGATTTGATAGCCATAGTTGCGTTGGATTTGCGCCTAGCGCTTATGGAAAAGGACAGAAACCAACTTGATGGAAATAGTCAGAAGTGGGGCGGCAGAGAAGTCTGCCGCCTTTGGCGATGTCGGTATTGGGGTTAAGTTACTATGAGCAGATAACTGGATCATGAAATCTTTTCCGAAGCAGACGTATCATCTTTCACATCATTTTTGGGGCCGGAGGTATCCCTTGTAACGCGGTATACTAAGGTGTAAGCGTACAGAAGCACCGGAAGTATAAACGTACAGGCAATGGAGGCCTTCAGAAGTCCCTGGGCGGCCGAATGATCCATTAATGCAAAAATCAGAGTACAGGCATACATTGCAAATAAAAGTATTGCACCAAGAAGCGCTAAAAGACGTTTCGCTTTCATGCAGAAGTCTCCTTTCATAAATTATGATGAATCTATTATATAGATATTCCGGCTACCTATCATTAAACACTATCCGGCATTCTTGTGGTTAATGAAACAGCCCGCCGCTAGACTTTCAAGGGAAGAAATAGCCGCCACTACTGCGGATGGTGGCGAATGACCCTTTTCGGAGGATATAGCTTAAACTGTAGGGAGCAGAATCGCTTGTACAGCGTTTCCTCTGCCTATAATATACCACACCTGTGAGGGTAATCCAAGAGCCTTTCCATTTGTTTGTGCCAGGGTACTATTCACAAATATCTTTACTGTTCACTCCGTGACCAGTAACCTTCGCAAATCCATCTAAAATTCGCTCCGCGAATGGGATTTGCTCACTCATGGATCACTTTCTTACGGTCTGTGCAGTAAATGCACAGACATGTGTGAACAAGTAACCAAATATCGACCTAAATTGTTACTATGAGAGGAAAATGGTTGACTTATTCTGTATATCCTCATATAATATATTTAACAAGAGAACCGAAAGCCGGATGTGGCCAGCCGCCGGAGAATAGTTAACTACGTGAAGTAGCGCCTTATCTTACCAGGACGAGGGCGTTACTTTTTGCGTGTTGCATATATAACAAGAGTAATTACAGCGCAAAGCATAATTACAAACTGAATCAGATCGGAGTATGTAACCATAGCACCAGCCCCCTTTCTTTCATCCGGCGGCTGATGTAATCGCCCCTTCGGTTCCCTTGGTAAGCATATTATATTGTCATAGTGCACCAGTTTTCCGGTTTGAAATCGAAAACAGATCGCATTTGAAACGTGAATGCAGGATTGCGTTGAGTGATACATTCCTTTAATTAGGCTAAGGTGTAAAGTCGAAATCTGATGCAAAGGAGGAACTTGCATAATGATAAAAACAGACAGCAGGGATAATGAATTCCTGTAAATATACCATACTTATGAGGATTGTTCAAGAATCTTTTTCTTACGAACATTTTTCATGGGAAATTTTCAAAATAGTACTTTGAAAATATAGAAAAGTGTTTTATAATAAATCGTGCGTGGTATTTACCATACACTTAAAAGATTGAGAATGAATACGAAGGAGATTTTGAATATGAGTCGTACATTATTAGAGCAGTGGAGAGATATGGCTTATGATGAAAAGGCGGACAGAGGGCAGCTTCAGAAAATGTGGGCAAGCTATTTTCAGATTGAAAAGGAGATCTACGAGCAGCTTCTTTCCAATCCAGACGAAGAGGTAAAGGGAACCGTAAAAGAGCTTGCCCAGAAATACGGACAGGATGTTCTGACCATGGTCGGCTTCCTGGATGGGATTGATGAGAGCTTAAAGGAAGCGAATCCCATTGAGACGATGGATGAGGACACGGTTGTAAGCCTTGCATTTGACAAGGAGAAACTCTACAAGAATATGGTTATGGCAAAGGCGGACTGGCTCTATGAGCTGCCTCAGTGGAAAGAGATCTATTCAGAGGAGGAGCTTAAGAGACTTTATAAGGAGCAGAAGGAATCAACGACAATCCGCAAGGGGAAGAAGATCGGGCGGAACGATCCTTGTCCGTGTGGTTCGGGCAAGAAGTATAAGAAGTGCTGTGGAAAATAATCACACTGTCCGGTATTCTTTGTTTGGCATACTATGGGTTGATCTGTGTACTTCTTAAGAAATGGGATTCCACATTTTCCAGGTTCTGGCCTGTTGCAGGAGCCGTTTTCCTGCTGCTAGGATACTGGAAACCCGGGGCGGCGATACCGTTTATGGCAGTGGTCGGTATTCTTTTTTTCCTTGTGGAATGCAGGATTCTCGCAGGTATGGTCCCATGCCGCGAAAAAAATATTGCCTGTCTGGTAGTCCTTGGCGCCCAGGTGAAGGGAACCAGGCTTAGCGGGTCTCTTTACCGGAGGATTGAGAAGGCGGGGCAGTATCTTGCAGATAATCCGGAGACAGTAGTCATCGTATCCGGCGGACAGGGAAAGGGCGAGGACATTACGGAGGCACTGGCAATGAAGCAGTATCTGACAGACCGTGGGATTTCTCCCGGGCGTATTTTCATGGAGGAAAAATCCACAACGACCCGGGAAAACCTGCAGTTTTCCGCAGAATATATTCCGGATCTTGGCCAGCCGGTAGGGATTGTGACAAATAATTTCCATATGTACCGGGCATGCTGTTACGCAAAAAAGCTTGGCTACCAGAGCCCGAAGCCGATTCCGGCAGGCTGTAGTGCAGTCCTGTTTGTCAACTATATGGTCCGGGAATTTTTTGCATTTATGGACTTTGCACTCCGCTACAAAGTCTGTAAGAAAGCATAAATTATGCCAAGAGTGAATCCGGCTCTTCGCGAAGCGAGTTACGAAAAACTGAAGAGTTACAGTTGACAAAGAGAAAGACAGTGATATAATAGTATCGTACATGAAAACGCGCTGACGAGACGAGTAAGTTGGGAAAGAGATCAAAGAGAGAGAAGCTGCGGCTGAAAGCTTCTTATCCCGGAACCTTCTGAAGACTACCTCTGAGCGGCTGTAAAGCAGTCCGGTGATTCCGTTATCATCATAAGAAGTGGTTCTGATTACAGATCAGTTCAAGCGGGGTGGAACCGCGAGTTATTTTAGGAAACTCGTCCCTTGCAGCATGAAGTTGCTGCAGGGGATTTTTAATGTGCACATCTGAGAGAGAGCATTTTTCAAACATGCACCTGGGCACATTCTTCATTTTTTTAAGCATTTATTTATCAGTGAAGGAGAAGCGATGAAGTCGATACAGGATTGTTATAAGCTGAATAATGGAGTAGAGATTCCGTGTATTGGATTCGGGACCTACAAGGTAACAGATGCAGGCGGTGCGGAGATGATCAGGGAGGCAGTGAAGTGTGGCTACCGCTATTTTGACACAGCAGCATTTTACAAAAACGAAGAGGAACTTGGCAGAGCACTTGCCTTATCGGGGATTCCAAGGCATGAGATTTTTCTTTCATCCAAGGTCTGGAAGACTGATATGGGGGCAGAGGGAACCAGGCGTTCCTTTGAGGAATCCCTTAAAAAGCTTCATACAGACTACCTTGATTTGTTCCTGATACACTGGCCGCGGCCAGATCTGGAGAATAAAAACTGGCGCGGACTTCTTGCAGAGACCTGGAAAACTATGGAAGATCTGTACCGGGCAGGCAGGATCAGGGCAATTGGAGTCAGTAATTTTCTTCCCCACCACCTGGAAGTGCTGTCTGAGACATGGGAGGTGTGTCCGGCAGCAGACCAGCTTGAATTTCATCCCGGATATACCCAGGAAGCGGCTGCAGCGTATTGCAGGGAGAAGGGGATTCTTGTGCAGGCATGGAGCCCGCTGGGGAGGAGCAGGGTACTTGCCCATCCGCTTATTCAGGAGCTTTCCGGAAAATATAAGGTGTCATCGGCACAGCTTTGTATCCGTTATGCCCTGCAGCGGGGAGTACTTCCCCTCCCGAAGGCGTCTACACCCAGGAGAATGAGAGAGAATCAGGATGTATTTGCATTTGAGATTGAGAGGGAGGATATGCACCGGATTACATCCATGCCGCCGTCAGGCTGGTCTGGGGAGCATCCGGATTTTGAGAAGGCATGTACAGTGATTTAGCATGCAGGCACATATACCGGGCATGCCGTAAGAACGCGATGAAGAGTACAGAATATTCATTATTGCTTTTATTTGAGGTGAGGATAAATGAGTGAAATTAAAAAATACACACACAAGGTACAATACTACGAGACAGACCAGATGGGAATTGTGCATCATTCAAATTATATCCGCTGGTTTGAAGAAGCAAGAACAGATTTTATGGAACAGATGGGGCTTGGCTATGAACAGATGGAGGAGCGGGGGATCTTAAGCCCGGTGCTCTCTGTGGAAGCTGATTATCTGAGGATGGTGCATTTTGGAGAGATTGTGACCATTGAGACCTATATTAAAGAGTATAATGGAATTAAGCTTACGGTAGGATATGAGATTTTCAGTGACAGGACAGATATGGTTCACTGCAGGGGAACATCGAAGCACTGCTTCATCAACCGGGACGGAAGACCATTGTCTTTGAAGCAGGCATGTATTGAATTTCATAATATGTTCAATAAAGGATTAGAGGATCATAAAAGGCACAAAGTGTAAAATATTGTAACTGTTCAGCAGGACTGTGCATTTTTGCACGTAACTGCGGGGGTACTGGGAGTTACAAAATATTTAGAAAGAAAGAGGGAGAAAAGATGAAGATTACATTGAAAGACGGCTCTGTAAAGGAGTATGAAAGCAGTATGGCAGTCATTGATATTGCCAGGGATCTGAGTGAGGGACTTGCCCGTGTAGCCACGATTGCCCGGGTGAACGGAGAGCTTGTGGATTTGAGAACGGTCATTGACAGTGACAGTGAGGTGGAGATCCTGACTTTTGACAGTGAGGACGGAAAGGGTGCGTTTTTCCATACCACGTCCCATATTATGGCCCAGGCGGTGAAGAGGCTCTATCCAGAGACAAAGCTTGCCATCGGACCGTCTATTGAACATGGATTTTATTATGACCTGGACAGGGACACGCCGTTTGTGGCAGAGGATTTGGAGAAGATTGAGGCAGAGATGAAAAAAATCGTAAAAGAAAATCTGCCTATAGAAAGATTTACCAAATCTAGAGAGGATGCGATTGCATATTTTAAAGAGAAGGATGAACCATATAAGGTAGAACTTATCGAAGATCTGCCGGAGGATGAGGAAATCAGCTTTTACAGCCAGGGCGAGTTTACAGATCTCTGTGCAGGCCCCCATCTTATGACAACAAAGCCGGTGAAAGCATTTAAGCTGACAAGCCTTGCCGGTGCATACTGGCGGGGAAGCGAGAAGAATAAGATGCTTACAAGAATTTACGGTGTAGCGTACCCGAAGAAGGCAGAGCTTGATGAGTATCTCCACAGGATGGAGGAGGCCCGTAAGCGTGACCACAGGAAATTAGGAAAAGAGCTGGGACTTTTCATGATGTGTGAGGAGGGACCAGGATTCCCCTTCTTCCTGCCAAAGGGAATGGTTCTTAAGAATACGCTCCTTGACTACTGGAGAGAGCTGCATAAGAAAAACGGTTATGTGGAGATTGCCACTCCAATTATCTTAAGCAGGCATCTGTGGGAGAATTCCGGACACTGGGATCACTATAAGGATAATATGTATACAACGAAGATTGACGATGAAGATTTTGCAGTTAAGCCCATGAACTGTCCGGGAGGTATGCTTGTGTATAAGTCCGAGCCCCGTTCCTACAAGGATCTTCCCCTTCGTGCAGGAGAGCTCGGGCTGGTACACCGCCATGAGAAGTCAGGACAGCTTCACGGCCTCATGCGTGTGCGCTGCTTCACACAGGATGATGCCCATATCTTCATGACGCCGGATCAGATCCGTGACGAGATCAAAGGGGTTGCAAGACTGATTGACGAAGTATATAGTCTGTTTGGCTTCAAATATCACGTAGAGCTTTCCACCAGGCCGGAGGACAGCATGGGCAGTGATGAGGACTGGGAGCTGGCAACAGACGGCCTGCGGGGTGCGCTTGACGACCTGGGGCTTGACTATGTGGTAAATGAAGGAGACGGCGCATTTTACGGACCGAAGATTGACTTTCATTTGGAGGACTCTATCGGAAGAACATGGCAGTGCGGGACAATCCAGCTTGATATGCAGATGCCCCAGAGATTTGATCTGGAATATACGGGGGCAGATGGGGAAAAACATCGTCCAATCATGATTCACCGGGTTGCGTTTGGATCCATTGAACGTTTTATCGGTATCCTGATTGAGCATTTTGCGGGCGCATTTCCCACATGGCTGTCTCCGGTACAGGTAAAAGTGCTTCCGATTTCAGATAAATATATGGAGTATGGACAGAAGGTACGTGCGGCTCTCGAAGAGGCGGGGATCCGTGCAGAGATTGACACAAGGGCAGAGAAGATCGGCTATAAGATCCGGGAGGCACAGATGAATAAGATCCCGTACATGCTCGTTGTGGGGGCAAAGGAAGAGGAGGCTGGAGTGGTCTCTGTAAGAAGCCGCTTTGCCGGAGACGAAGGACAGAAGGGACTGGATGAATTTATCTGCGCAGTTCAGGAAGAGATTCGTACAAAGACACTCCGTGAGATGACAAAAGAGGATTAGCTATCCGCAGCAGTTTACATTCTGGGAGGCCGTGAATCGAAGTGGAAGTTATACCGTTTAAAATCAAAAGAATCCGGGCATACTAAACTCGTTATTAAGAAAAGTACTTGCGGAAGTATGTTGTGACTGTTCCAAGAGTATGTGACAAGTAAGAGGAGGTAAGAGTATGCCAGAATTAAGATGTACCGTGCAGACATGCCTGCATAACAGGGATTACTATTGTGACCTGGACAAGATTGAGGTGGGCGGAAGCCGTGCAAAGCATGCACAGGAGACCTGCTGCGACAGCTTTCAGGAGCGTAAAGACGGCAATTCCTACAGCAATTCTATGAAAAACGCAACTGCTACGAGCGCTATTGACTGCAAGGCAACAGACTGCGTTTACAATGAACAGTGCCACTGCCACGCCGGAAAGATCAGTGTGGAGGGCGGCAGCGCCTGCCAGTGTGAGCAGACAGAATGTGCAACATTCAAATGTGGCTGCGCATAATCAGCCAGTATGGGGACGGGGCATTTTTAAAAATGCCCCGTCCCCAACTATTACTTTTCCACAACCGGAATCACCGTACGGTCCTTTGCATCCAGGTTATTGATATACTTTCTCGTCTCCTTCACAATGACATTAGACAAGAGCAGCACTGCCACCAGATTTGGGATTGCCATCAGTGCATTTAGTATATCTGCAACTGTCCATACCACGTTCAGCTTGACAATCGGTGCAATCACTGCCACGGCTATGTACAGCGCCCGGTAAGGCACAAGTCCGCTCCTCCCGGCGAAGTACTCCACACACCGTTCTCCATAATATGCCCAGCCAAGAATCGTAGAATATGCAAAGGTAATGATTCCAAGAGTAAGGACAATCGGCCCAAATACAGGAATCTGGCCGAATGCAAGTGTAGAAAGCATTCCGCCGTCTTCGATATGCTCTGCATTAATGTTGGGATTTTTCATGATTGTCGTCACCAGAACAAGTCCTGTCATCAGACAGACTACTACTGTATCCCAAAAGGTTCCGGTAGAGGACACAAGCGCCTGGCGTACCGGGTTTTTCGTCTGCGCCGCTGCTGCTGCGATGGGTGCGGAACCCATGCCAGATTCATTGGAAAAAAGTCCTCTTGCAACTCCATACTGGATTGCGAAACGGATCCCGGAGCCTACAAGTCCGCCTGCAGCCGCTCCCGGCGTAAAAGCAAGCCTGCAGATCGTCGCAATAGCCGGAATAATATAGTCATAATTAATACATAAGATGATGATACATCCCAACACATAAAATAATGCCATAAAGGGAACCAGCCTCTCGCAAACTTTTGCAATCGACTTAATTCCCCCGAAGATTACGATTGCTGTCAGAACACCTACAGCCAGCCCTACAATCCAGTTGGGGATTCCGAAATTACCATTAGCAATATTCGCGATGGCGTTCACCTGTGTCGCACAGCCAATCCCAAAGGACGCAAATGCCGCGAAAAAGGCAAAAATTATGGCAAGCCATTTCATATTCAATCCGCGTTCAAGGGCATACATAGCGCCTCCCTGCATACGTCCGTCCCTCGTCTTGACTCTATATTTTACTGCAATCAGTGACTCTGAATACTTTGTTGCAATTCCGAACACACCGGTAAGCCAGCACCACAGAACTGCCCCCGGACCGCCCATTGCAATCGCGGTTCCCACGCCAACAATATTTCCTGTCCCGATCGTCGCTGCAAGCGCTGTTGCAAGTGCACCAAACTGTGAAACCTCACCTTCTCCGTCCGTATCCTTTGTTACTGAAAGCTTAATTCCCTTTGTAACCGTCTGCCTTTGGATAAATCCCGTACGTATGGTCATAAAAAGATGAGTGCCAAATAACAGCGCGATCATCCACCAGCCCCATACCCAGTTGTCAAGCTTATTAAGCATATCTACTATCTGATCCATAAATTACTCCTTTCTTCTGCCTGCTTTATAGTGTATTTTCAAAAGCATGGGGATATTATATACTATTAGAAAGAAAATAGCAAGAATTGTTACAAAATAGACATCTATATATTTGCAGTTTCATCTTAAAATTCTTCAAAATGACATTAAAGATGTATAAATCTCTGTTACTTTTTATTTGACTTACCCCGATTATTCCTTCTGACATCCGCGTCTTCTTTTTTTGTTTTATACGATTTATTCATAAATACTCCCTTTTTATCAGAAAATCCTATAGGGCTGACTTGTAATGATGAAATCTGAGGGTCTGAAGAACAACCCTAAAAACCTTCGGATTATTTCCTTCAATTTTCTGACAATTCCTTTTCGGTTGACGCACATTTCAAGAACGATTATAATAGAAGATACGCAGTAACATTACGGTATCTAGTACAACGAAAATTAAGTTTTGGATAGTTTGACGCAGAATATTTTTCTGAGAGTGCTGCTTCACAAACGCAGACGTAGCGGTGGCTACGTCGAGGCTTGGGGAGTAGTGCTATCAGGAAAATAGGCAAGTCAAACTGCCAATTACTTAATATTCGTTGTACTAGTCCGTTACGCGAATCAGACAGCTTAAGAGAGGTTGAAATATTTAATATGAATGAAGAAGAAATTCTGACAGATACAGAAGCAAAAAAAGAAACAGAAGCAGAATCCGGATCCACGGAACAGGCCTATTACAATGAACATCCGGTCTTTGGGAAAAAAGGGCCTTCCAAACTGAGGCAGCAGTTCAGCCGCGGCATGACCTATTTTCTTGTGGTGGCAGCAAGTATCCTGTTTTATTTTTCACTGCTGCGCCTTTCCGATCTGTCTGACGGAGCTTTAAAAGTGTTCGGCGTGCTCAAGCCGGTTGTATATGGCTGTGTCATTGCCTACCTTCTGAATCCGATTGTGAATAAAGTGGATCTGTATTTTGTCCCGTTTTTGGAAAAGCATATGCCGGACAGAAAAAAGGCGCGCCATCTGTCCCGGGGAACCGGTATACTCCTGGCACTGATCCTTTTAATTCTAGTTGTAACCGTATTAATTAACCTCCTGATTCCGGAGCTCTACACAAGTATCAGGAACCTGGTATTCACCCTTCCCAGGCAGCTTGGGGATGTGGTGAACAATCTGAATGAAGCAAAATTCGACGACTCCACCACAGGAACAATCATCAAGACCGCCCTGGAGGAAGGAACGGATATGTTCATGAAGTGGATGCGGACTGACCTTTTGAATATGACGAATGAGATCATGTCAAATCTGACAGAAGGCGTGTTCAGTGTAGTAAGCGAGATCTTTAATGTAATTATCGGAATTATTATCTCCATCTACATATTGTTCAGCAAAGAGCTTTTTGTACGTCAGAGCAAAAAAGGAATCTATGCTGTTTTTAGTACGGATCATGCAAATATGATCCTGCACCTTACAACAAAGAGCAACGAGATCTTCGGCGGTTTTATTATCGGCAAGGTTATTGATTCCGCAATTATCGGTATACTTTGCTTCTTTGGACTCTCCATTCTGAACATGCCGTATGTAATGCTTGTAAGCGTGATCGTAGGAGTCACAAATGTCATTCCGTTTTTCGGCCCCTATATCGGCGCCGTGCCGAGTACGATTCTGATCCTGCTGAATGACCCTATAAAGGGATTGTACTTTATTATCTTCATCCTGCTTCTGCAGCAGTTTGACGGAAATATACTTGGCCCAAAGATCCTGGGGAATTCTACAGGGCTTTCTGCCTTCTGGGTCATTGTGGCAATCCTTCTGGGAGGAGGATTATTCGGCTTCGTAGGAATGGTGATGGGCGTACCGACCTTTGCGGTCTTCTATTATATTGTTGACATGATTCTTGATAACCGTCTGAGACAGAAAAATCTGCCGACAGACACCAATTGCTACAGTAAAAAAAGCTATGTAGATGCTGAAGGAAATTTCAAAAACCCCGTAAAGCGGGATAATAATATGATGTAAGCGAAAAGAGGAGTAGATTATGCCAATACGAGTACAGAACGCACTTCCTGTAAAGGAAATACTGGAAAAGGAAAATATATTTGTCATGGATGAGCACCGGGCAACCCACCAGGACATCCGTCCCATTAAAATCGGGTTATTGAATCTGATGCCCTTAAAGGAGGACACAGAGCTTCAGATTCTCCGCTCACTTTCCAATACCCCCCTGCAGGTAGACGTATCCTTTATTACGGTATCCAGCCACGAATCAAAAAACACGCCTACCAGCCATCTCAACCAGTTTTACCAGAAATTCTGTGAGATCAGGAACCAGCGGTTTGACGGATTCATCATTACAGGCGCTCCGGTAGAGCAGATGCCTTTTGAAGAAGTAGATTACTGGAATGAGCTAAAAGAGATCATGGCATGGAGCAGGACCAATGTTACCTCTACGCTTCACCTGTGCTGGGGAGCGCAGGCAGGGCTTTACTATCACTATGGAATCAATAAGGTTCAGCTGGATCATAAGATGTTCGGTGTTTTCCGGCACAGGGTTCTGAACCGGAAGATCCCTCTTGTGAGGGGATTTGATGATGTATTCCTGGCTCCGCATTCCAGGCACACAGAGGTTCCGATGGATAAGATTCGTGCCGAAAAGCGGCTGACTATCCTGGCGGAATCTGAACAGGCAGGTCTTTTCCTCGCCATGGCACAGGACGGCAGACAGATTTTTGTCATGGGACATCCTGAATATGACCGGATTACACTGGATGGTGAATATAAGAGAGATCTTTCAAAGGGGCTTCCTATTAATATACCGGAGAATTACTACGAAGATGATAATCTTGAAAATAAACCCCTGCTTACCTGGCGCGCCCATGCCAATAATCTCTACACAAACTGGCTCAACTACTATGTGTACCAGGTGACGCCTTATGATCTTTATGGGACGCCGTTTTAACGCAGTTTCGGGAAAGAACTGCCGCTTATGCCGGACGGAGCCACGATTGGTGAATCTTTACAAAATGCCGATATTGCGATTGAGCAATGGATGAGTTTTGCGGAAGAACTCGGAAGGGAAATTCCGCCAGAGGATTATTGCGAGATAGAATCTACAGAGCCTACTTCTATTGACATTGCGTCTTACATTCTCGACAAGTTAAATGCGATTGATACGTGGATGCTGCAAAAGTTGGTTTATTATTGTCAGGCGTAGTGTCTTGGAATCTATAAAACGGCGTTTATCAATGATACATTTAAAGACTATGCGAATGGCCCGGTAAACAAAAATCTGTTCGACACACATAAATCTAGAAGGATTGTAAGAAAGGGAATGTATCCTCTGCATCATAGTTTTTCTGAATCCGAAATGAAGCATATGGATAATGTTATACAGACATACGGGAATGAGGATGGAGACACAATTAGAAAGTATACACACAGAGAAAGACCGTGGAAAGAGACTGGGGGGGGGAACCTAAAAGAAGGAGAGAGTGACAATAAGGACATTCCGAATAGTCTTATGATGGATTACTACCATAATTAATATGTTTTTCTTTTTGGCACTTGCAGGACGCAAGTGCTTTTTGATTGCATAATTATATTTTCACTTGCGAATGTTACTGTGAACGGAGTGAACAGTAATACGCTATAATTGTGCTGCAAAAAGTATTTTCTTTATTTACTTGAAAAGTCGGGGGTTTTTCAGTATAATACACAATACCAGAACATATTTTGGGAATAATGAAAGAAAGGAAAAGAGCAATGAAGAGATGGATTGCGACAGGACTCGCGCTTTGTCTGTTTGTACAGATTGTATCTGGCTCTGCTGTGCAGGTGCATGCCGCGGATGCGGGCATTTTGCAGACGCAGGATGCAGACCAGGTACAGGGAGCAGACGGACAGCAGAAGGAGCCTGAAGAGAATGATGCGGGAGAGCCTGCCGGCGAGGATGTGAAGCAGACAGAAGCCGGCATGGCAGACTCCCAAAATTCCGGAGTGGATTCGGAAAATGCCGGTTCCCAGACTGATGGAAAGCAGCCTGGAACAGAAGCGGCCGTCACAGCTTCTCAGGGTGATGATAAACAGGCAGAACCAGAGAAGGAAGACCCTGCCGCTGATAAGGAGCAGGCAGAGGTGAAGAGCGATGCTCCGGCTGAGGATGAACAGGAGACAGAGACAAATGGGGCTCTGGTTGTGGAACTGATTCAGGGACTGCCATTTTTTGAAGAAAAGGGCCTGGAGGTAACGGTGTCTGTAGCCGGATTAGAGGCATCAGAGAAGACCGTTACACTTGCCGGGAACGATGGCAGCGCCAGTGCCAGTGCGCTGGTACGTTATAACGGTGTTGCTAAGGGAAGCTATGAGGTTACAGTAAAGGCAGAAAAATTTGCGGATTATGTCCGGACGGTCGAAGTGGAGGCAAGGAAGGCTTCCAAGATCCAGGTCTATTCCGGACAGGTCGCGGGCGAAGACGCCAGTCAGGCTAAGCCGGGCTGGATGCTTCTTGGGGATGTGACAAAGGACGGAAAAGTGACTGCAGAAGATCGGGAGGCGATGCTTTCCGCGATCCGCAGGGGCTCTGAAGCCACAGGCGACAAGGCCGTGTTTGACCTGAATGATGACGGCCTGGTGGATATTGCAGATCTGCAGTATGTAGTTCAGAACATTGGAGAGGAGCAGTATTCTACAGTGGAGCATCTGGCGATTCCTCAAGACATTGTCGGAGAGGAAGGCACAGTGGTAGAAGGGAAGCTCGACGACCTTCTGAAAGGCGGGGAAAAAGTGTCATTGTCGCCGGCAGATAATCAGGCGATCTCGGCAGATAATCCGGTAGGGATTACCTTTGAACTTGCAGGAGAAAATCAGGAGCCCCAGAACATGGAGGCCATTGCCCTTCAGGCTCCAGTGACAGAGGAAAGCGATGGAAATACATATAGCAGCATTACTGCCGGTGTGGTGGAGATGGTCTGTGTGGAGGATGGCAAAGAGGTTACCAAAAAGATATCCTTTGATGTGGATGGGAAGAATGGAAGCGCAACCCCTCTGGCAAAAGCATCTGAAAGAATGTCTCTGGGCAGTATGCTTGCCGGTATTTTTGGTCCACTGGAGGTACGCGCCGCTGACGGTGCGAAAGTGACGGTGGACGCAGGGGGCATGCTGATTCTTGACCTGGGCAGCCAGGTGGCAGTGAAGCGTGTGACGCTCCGCATTACGGGTACGCGAAAGACACAGCCTCTGGTAGAGATTGCCAGGGTAGAGTTCGTGAATAATATGGAAAACCGGATTCCGGCGCCAGAGCTGAATATCCCGGAGATTATCAAGGTGGAGCCGGGAGATGAGATGCTGACAGTATCCTGGGGAAAAGAGAATAATATAACCGGATATGAGGTTTATATTGCCGGTCCGGATAATCAGGAACAGATTACACGCGTGGGGAATACGACCCATATCATCAGCTCCATTAACAACAACGACCTGAAAAATTTCACGGAATATACAATCAAGGTGCGCTCGGTGAACGGCGACTGGAAGAGCCCCTGGTCTAAGGAACAGAAGGCAGCGCCACAGCCTACAAAGCTGCCGGCGCCTCCGGATAATGTGAGTGTAACAGGCAGCTATCTCTCCCTGGCAGTGTCATGGAAGAAGATGAGCGATTCCGATGGTTATATGGTTTATTATAAAGAAACGGAAGACCAGAATGCTGAATTCAAGCCGGTTCTGGAGGGCTTTACGAAGGTTCCTGAGGGAACAGGAAAGCTTGAGGATAATTCCTATATCATTACCGGGCTTAAGGAGAACACTCAGTATTCCGTCTATGTCATTGGCTGGAACCAGCTGGGATGGGGTGCGAACTCCCTGATCTCCACAGGCACGACCAAAAGTGCACAGCCGCCCCAGGTGCCAAAGTTTGAACTTCTGAATACACCGGAGCGGGATGATGCAGGTGTAGAAGTGTCAGGTAAAGTGACAAGTCATATCGAGGATGCTGTGTTAGGAGGCAGTGGTGGGGCTTCCATGGTGGGAAGTCCTCTGGATGAAGGGAAGCCTAAGAGCGCCCTGGGTCTGGTTGATAATGACTATGCTTCCTACTGGACAAAGCCCAACGACTGGGATGACGGTGTATCCTATCCTGCCAGTGATAAGGGAGTGACCGTCACACTGGATCAGGATTATAAGTTGAATTACCTGAGCTTTGGTACTGCAGATGAGACATTAAGGCTAAATTATGTGCGCATCAGATACTGGAGTAAGGATGATTCAAAGACAGAGAAGACAGTAGGCGCTTCACTTCTGCGGAAGATGGACGAAAACCAGAATCCGTATTATATTGTGAAGCTGGATGAGGCTATTACAGCCAACAAGATCAATCTGTGCGTGAGCACAGGCTATAGCCGCGGCGCTATGAAGATTGCGGAGATTCATTTCCACCAGTATAATGATCTGGAAGAGCGGATTATGGGCCTGTTTAATGATGCAATGCATAATAAGCTAGCAGGCAGTGTGACGGAAGAGAAGATTACGGAGCTGGAGACAGAGTTAGAGAAAGTGGATACTGCCAGTGGTGAAAAGCATCCTCTTTATGATGAGCTAAAACTGGAGATCCAGCTTGCGAGAGAGATTCTTACAGGAAACCAGGCGGATTCTTACAAGGTGCACAACCAGATCACAGCAAAGAAAGACGGACATCTTGGTTTTGGCGGCCTGAATGCATGGCAGCCTTTGGGCAAGACAGTATATGCAGGAGAGAGCCTCATAGTCTATGTGAGCCATAATACAAAGAATATGAATGCTTCTGCAAATCTGCAGCTTGTATTTACCCAGCAGCATGCAGAGTCCGGTGCATTTATGCAGACAGCAAACCTGAAGGTAGGACGAAATTCCATTACTGTTCCGAAAATCGGAAGTACGGATACCGAGCGGGGCGGCCAGATGTATGTGGCATATACAGGAAATGACGCATCAGATGAATATTTTGTCCGTGTAGCCGGCGGAAGTGATATCCCTGTACTGGATCTTTATAAAAAGACCGGAGAGGACCGCACGGCGGCAATTGCAGCCTATGTGGAGAAACTGGAAACCTACGTTTCGAAGATTGGAGAAGCGCACGAACAACCTAAGCATAAGGATAAGGTCAGTGGTACAAATAAGGCATATGATGCAAAGAACTGTATTCTGAATACGACAGATATTATGCTGGAGCCGATGATGTATTCACTGCCTGCAACCCAGATATGGGGAGGAATTGCCAAGGCTTCTGATAAAGTTAAGAAGCTTGACGACGCCCTGAAGGCAATGGAGGATACCATGACGCTGTTCTATCAGCATAAGGGGCTGAGTAATGAGGCCGGGGATGTGAATGGAAGGAATGATCTGCCTTCACAGCATCTGAATATCCGCTATATGCGTATGTTTGCCGGAGCCTTTATGTATGCTGCCGGAAACCATATCGGTATAGAGTGGGGATCAGCGCCTCTGGCAAGCGCGCCATCTGACTGGAATGGATTTGGATGGGGTGTGGCTCATGAGATTGGCCATGACATTAACCAGGGCACATATGCCATTGCTGAGATCACCAATAACTACTTTGCACAGCTTCTTACCATTGAAGGAAGCGGAGTTCGCTGGCGCAGCTATGACAAGATCTATAAAAAGGTTACATCAGGAGCAGAAGGCCGTTCATCGAATGTAGCAATTCAGCTTGCCCTGTACTGGCAGCTTCATCTTGCCTATGATGACAATAAGGATGATCGCCATATCTATGTTGGTGAAGACAGCTATAATAACCTGTTTAACAACTTGTTCTTTGCAAGAGTGGATACTTATTCCAGAAATCCGGCCAAGGCGCCGCAGGCAGGTCTGAAACTGGATGGAGGTACAGACCAGAATCTGATGCGTCTGTCCTGTGCAGCGGCAAATAAAAATATTCTGACCTTCTTTGAGCGTTGGGGTATGGTACCCGATGCAGCCACAAAGGCTTATGCAGAAAAATACGGAGCTCCGGAAGAAAAGGCAATCTACTATGTAAATGATGCGGTGAGAAATTATCGTGTAGACCATCCGGAGAAGGATGCTTCCCTTACTGTTACAGGCAAAGACGCAGTGACAGAGGCAAATGCAGTAACAGAATCAGGCAGCAATACAGTAAAGATTACCATAAAGGCAGACGATGCCTATAAGGATGTTGTTCATGGTTATGAAATCATGCGAAAGATGACCGCAAACGGTGAGACTAAATCCCAGACAGCAGGATTTATTGAGGCAGACGCAGGCGGGACTACCGTATTTACGGATACGATAGACGCGATCAATAACCGTGTTATCACCTATGAGGTACGGGCAGTGGATAAGTACCTGAATTATTCAAACGTTAAGGGGGCAGGCTCTGTAAAGATTGAGACGGGCGGCCAGCTTAATAAGGAACAATGGACGATTGAGACAGAAGGCCTTGAGGCCCAGGCAGATAAGATAAAGAATCCGCTGAAGGATGAAGATGACGCAGGAAGTGATACGGAGACCGACGGATGGCTGACAGATGATCCGGACAGCGGCTACCATGAAGATGATCCGTCCAGCGTACCTGCTGCCGCAGCGCTTCGTACCATTGAAAATGTCATTGACGGCGATACGACTACCACATATGAGGGAACTCGTACAGCGGATACAGACAAATCTGTGATTACCATTGACATGCACCAGTCAGAGCGTGTGACCGCACTGAGGTATCAGGGAAGCGACCTGGGCAGTGTGGATCTTGAGGTGAGCGCAGACGGAAGTACCTGGACAGCAGTAAAGAGCGGATATGCAGTACGTAAGGATACCGGGAAGCCTTATACCGAAATATGGTTTGACGCCGTGGAAGAGGATGCCAGGGATAACTGGATCGGTACTTATGACGCCCGTTATGTGCGGCTGACCATATCCGGTACAGAAAAGGTTACCATTAATGAGATTGAGATCTGCGGGCCAAGCGGAGATAATGTAGATTTCTTCACCACGGATGCGGGCCAGGCGGCTATCGGTATACTGGAAAACGACTATGTATATGGTACGGATGCAACAAAGGATGTGATCAAAAAAGGTTCTCTGATATTCACAGGAACTTATAAAGGAAATCCGGCCTACAATGTAGTTATGGTATATGACGACAAGGGTAATGTTATTGGTTCCACAGAAGGGTCTGATGTGCTGGAGGCGGGTCAGGTCATCTTCGCGGATGTTCCGGAGAAAGGAAATCTGGGAGAAACCTCTAATGGAACATGGGTTTACTATGTTGAGCCAGGAAAATGGAATCAGGAAGATATGAAGGGTCTCAAGGTGCGCGCCGAGCTCTACCGCGTGGACAATGCCCTGACCCTGGAAGGTGAGCGTATGGTCAGTGATACTCAGATCATCAGCATACCGGATACGATTCCGCCGATTACCCTGACAGGCTCAAAGTCAGAATAATGTATAAGAACGATGGAGGTAAACATGAAAACAAGGATGAAAGTCATACTAACATCCCTGCTGCTTATACTGGCATGTCCCTTCGTGGCGTCGGCTGCCACCGGCGCCGCCGGGGAACTTGCCGCAAAGGGCACTGATGTAAATGTATCCTTAAAGATGCCCCAGGGGGAGACGGAGATCATTACATCTATGCGCTTATGGCTGTATGTTAAGGTGGACAGCGGAGCGATCAAGGAACCAGCGTTTACGTTTAACAAATCCATTACCAGTGATGTAAAGGATATAGATATCCGGAAGGATGGTAATGGGTATATCGTGGATTTGATCTTTTCTGGAAAGAAGAACCAGGATATTTTCGGCGGAAGGGATAGTGCATCTCTTGGCACACTTTCTCTTGCATCGGCAAACGACAAAGCATTTTCAGCTACAGTTGGGATTGCCGGGGAAGACGGACTGGCGGAAAATAAAGAAAAGCCTGTTGTAAAATACGTAAATGTCAGCGGCATCGAAGCTCTGACCATACCGCTTGCAGACAACGCGGCTGCAAAAGTGCAGGGAAAAGACAAGGAGGAGCCAAAAACTCCGGAGAAGAAACTGGCGGCAGTAAAGTCCTTCAGTGTACAGTATCAGAATACAAAAAAGGTAGCCATGACCTGGAAGAAGGTCTCTGGTGCAGAGGGCTATCAGATCTGGCGCAGTACGAAAAAGAATGGCAAATACAAGCTGGTAAAGACCGTGAAAAAGGGCTCTGCCGTAAAAGCGGGCGGAGTGAAGCATAAGGATGGCGACATCTATTACTATAAGATACGCGCTTACAGAACCGGGGCTGGCGGGAATAAGCTTTACGGCGATTACAGCAGTCCGGTCAGGGCAGTCGTAGCAGCCCCGAGAGTGGGCTGTAAGGTAGAAAACGGCCGGCTTACGATCAAATGGAGTGAGCTTTCCAGAGCAGATGGCTATGTTATCTACCGCTACAATGCGAAGTCAAAGAGCTACAAAAAGCTTGCCAGCGTCAGTGGAAAGAAAAACACAATCTATACCAGTAAATTTACAGCCGGAAGTACTCCGGATATCAAAGTGCGCGGCTATGAGAAAGTAAAGGGAAAGAGCCGCATATATGGAAAATACAGTGTGATTGTGAAGTATAAGTCAGACCTGGAAATGTCAGGAAAAGTGACTGCAAAATCCAAGAGGAAGGAGCAGGCAACAATCTCCTGGAAAAAGGCAGGCGGTGCAGACGGATACCAGGTTTACCGCAGCACGAAAAAGGATGGCACTTAT
This sequence comes from uncultured Dorea sp., assembly GCA_948602995.1. Taxonomy (GTDB): domain Bacteria; phylum Bacillota; class Clostridia; order Lachnospirales; family Lachnospiraceae; genus CAPEBR01. The sequence goes on along the minus strand of CAPEBR010000005.1, from coordinate 129,279 downwards.
AAACGAGTGGAAACCCTGCGCGGCAATACAGAGGTGAAGCTGGTGGATGAGGATCTGAAATCAAAGAAGACTTATTACTACAAAGTCAGAGCCTACCGGAAAGGGGCGGGCAAAAAGGTTTACGGACGATTCAGCAGCGCTGTTTCCGTCAAAGTAAAATAACAGCAATGGGGACGGGGCATTTTTAAAAATGCCCCGTCCCAAATTGAAAAAATAATATTATACAATTGACAGAGCCCCGTCCGGCTCTATTTTTGTGAAATATTTTCGGGCGAAATCCGTTGACGGTATAATAGAGATGATGATAATATTATATTCAGACAGCCTTATTGAAATACATGATATAGTGACATGGTGTGCAACAGACACTAAATATAGACAAAAAGGGGAGAGGAAGACAGATGCTGACAAAAGCAGTAAAGGTAGTAAAGAAGGATGGAACCAAGGAAGAATTCAATGTCCAGAAGGTCGTTGTGGCAGTGAATAAATCGGCGTACAGAGCGCTGGTTAAGTTTACGGATGAAGAGATTGGTTTTATCTGCAAATTCGTAGAGGAGAAGGTAGAGGAGCTTGGAATTACCGAGATTCCGATTGCCGAGATGCATAATGTAGTGGAAGGAGCCCTTGAGAGAGTGAATGCTGCTGTAGCCAAGAGCTATAAGGACTACCGGAATTATAAGCAGGATTTCGTACAGATGCTGGATGATGTTTATAAAAAGAGTCAGTCGATTATGTACATTGGGGATAAGGAGAATAGTAATACAGACAGTGCCCTTGTATCAACCAAAAGAAGTCTGATCTTCAATGAGCTGAATAAGGAACTGTATAAGAAGTTTTTCCTGACGGTGGAGGAGATACAGGCAATCCGCGACGGATATATCTACATTCATGATATGTCAGCAAGAAGGGATACCATGAACTGCTGTCTGTTCGATGTAAAGAGGGTATTAAGCGGCGGCTTCGAGATGGGAAACCTCTGGTATAATGAACCGAAGACCTTAGACACAGCTTTTGATGTGATCGGCGATATTGTGCTCAGTGCGGCAAGCCAGCAGTACGGCGGATTTACTGTCCCAAGTGTGGATGAGATTCTTGAACCCTATGCGAAAAAGTCCCATACAAAGCTGATTCAGAAGTACCGGGATCTGGGCCTTGACGAGGAGACTGTCCAGAGGGTCGCGTGGGCGGATCTGGAAAAAGAGATGGAGCAGGGCTTCCAGGGATGGGAGTACAAGTTCAACTCTGTTTCCTCAAGCAGAGGCGATTATCCTTTTATTACGGTTACAGCGGGAACTGTTACCAGTGAATATGGCAAACTTGTGACCCTTAAGATGCTGGAGGTCCGCAAAAACGGTCAGGGCAGGAAGGGTCATAAAAAGCCTGTATTATTCCCGAAGATTGTATTTTTGTATGATGAAAAGCTACACGGCCCGGGCGGTCCGCTGGAGGATGTCTTCGAGGCGGGCATTGACTGCTCTGCCAGGACGATGTACCCGGACTGGTTAAGCCTTACCGGGGACGGATATGTAGCTGGCATGTATAAGAAATACGGGAAGATTATCAGCCCCATGGGATGCCGGGCATTTCTTTCGCCATGGTATGAAAGAGGCGGCATGGAGCCTGCGGATGAAAAGGACGAGCCGGTCTTCGTGGGGAGGTTCAATATCGGGGCCATCAGCCTTCATCTTCCAATGATTTATGCGAAGGCAAGACAGGAGAGCAGGGATTTTTATGAGGTGCTGGATTATTACCTGGAGCTGATCCGGCAGCTCCATCTGAGGACCTACGATTACCTGGGTGAGCTTAAGGCATCCACGAATCCCCTGGCATACTGTGAAGGCGGCTTCTATGGCGGTCATCTGGGCCTCTACGACAAGATCAAGCCGCTTCTTAAGGCGGCAACTGCCTCCTTTGGAATTACAGCGTTAAATGAGCTTCAGCAGCTTCACAATAAGAAATCGCTGGCAGAGGACGGAAAGTTTGCCCTGGATACGCTGCAGCATATTAATGACAAGATCAATCAGTTTAAAAAAGAAGACGGACGTCTCTATGCCATCTATGGGACCCCGGCAGAGAACCTGTGCGGCGTGCAGGTTCAGCAGTTCCGTAAAAAATACGGGATCATTGAGAACGTATCAGACCGTGAATATGTAAGCAACAGCTTCCACTGCCATGTAACAGAAGACATTACCCCGATCGAAAAGCAGGATCTGGAGGGAAGGTTCTGGAACTTAAGTAATGGCGGAAAGATTCAGTATGTAAAATACCCGATCAATTACAATCGGGAAGCGATCAAGTCTCTTATCAGGCGTGCCATGGACAGAGGTTTCTACGAGGGCGTGAATCTGTCCCTTGCTTACTGCGACAACTGTGGACATGAGGAGCTGTCCATGGACGTATGTCCGGTATGCGGCAGCAAAAACCTGACGAAGATCGACCGGATGAACGGATATTTGTCCTATTCAAGAGTGAAAGGGGACACCCGCCTGAATGCGGCGAAGATGGCAGAGATTGCAGAGAGGAAAAGTATGTAATCATGCGGTATCACAATATAACAAAGGATGATATGCTCAACGGAGACGGGCTCCGGGTAGTGCTGTGGGTTGCCGGATGTCCCCACGCCTGCCCGGGATGCCATAATCCGGTAACCTGGGATTCCGAAGGAGGGATTCCCTTTGACGAGGCGGCAAGGCAGGAGATCTTTACAGAACTTGAAAAAGATTATGTAAGCGGAATTACATTTTCAGGAGGGGATCCCCTTCATGCAGCAAACCGCGGCGAGGTAACAGCACTTGCAGAGGAGATAAAAAGGACATATCCAGAGAAGACCATCTGGCTCTACACCGGATATACCTGGGACGAGATAAAAGAGCTTCAGATCATGAGGTATCTGGATGTTTTAGTAGACGGAAGATTCGAGGAAGAAAAGAAGGATAATACGCTTCACTGGAGGGGCAGTGCGAATCAGTCCGTAATTGATGTGAAAAATACACTGCAGACAGGAGGGCTTGTATTACATGGCTAAAAGAATCGCACAGTTCTATAAAGTAAGCTACGAACAATTTAAGGAGGCATGCCTGGATACATTCGATCATTTCGATGAATCAGATATTCAGGAGATCTATCAGGAGATCCGTCTGCCAAAAAGGGCAACAAAGGGATCTGCGGGGTACGACTTCTTCACTCCGTTTCCAATTGCCCTGAATCCGGGAAAGACCGTAAAAGTACCAACCGGCATCCGGGCAGAAATGCAGGAAAACTGGGTGCTAAAGTGCTATCCGAGAAGCGGTCTGGGCTTCAAGTACAGACTGCAGCTCAATAATACAGTAGGAATCATTGACAGTGATTATTTTTATTCAGAGAATGAAGGACATATCTTTGCAAAGATCACCAATGACAGCAATGAGAAAAAAGTGCTGGAGCTTGATGCAGGAAAAGGATTTATGCAGGGGATCTTTGTGGAGTATGGAATCACGATGGATGATGATGTGAGCGAAGAACGGAACGGCGGCTTCGGGAGTACGGAAGCTTAATTTGGGACGGGGCATTTTTAAAAATGCCCCGTCCCCGACTTTGATCAAAGGCAGAAAATGACGGTTTGATTTTAAATCTGGCATATTTTTTCAGTTTACGGGCACTCTATTTCTATATCAGAATAAGTGGAGGAATGAATATGCCAGATAAAAAAAAGATATCTTCCATGAGGGAAGAAACCATTACTTATATGAATCAACTTCTTCCTGTGAAAGAGAGCTTTGATATTATGCAGAGGGATGTGTACATCGGCGGCAGGGTGGCAACCTTTTATTTTATAGATGGTTTTACGAAGGATGAGGTTCTGCTTAAAATCATGGATTCCATCTTAAAGGTAACAGAAGAGGATATGCCAAAAGATGCCACAGAGTTTGCGAGAGTCTGTATTCCTTATGCTGAGGTGGATGTATACGGAGACTTTGACCAGGCCGTAAAAAATATTCTGTCAGGTGTTACTTGTCTTTTTATTGATGGTTATGAGGCATGTATCGCGATTGACTGCCGCACGTATCCGGCAAGGAGCGTGGAGGAACCAGATAAGGACAAGTCCCTGCGGGGTTCCAGGGACGGGTTTGTAGAGACGATTGTATTCAATACAGCCATGATGCGAAGGAGAATACGGGATCCCCACCTGATTATGGAAATGGTGGAAATCGGTGACAGTTCTCGCACAGATGTTGCAATCTGCTATATGGAAGACCGGGTAGATCAGGAACTTCTTGAAACCGTATCAGGACGAATTAAAAGCATTAGGACAGATGCCTTGCGCATGAACCAGCAGAGTCTGGCAGAATGTCTGTTTAAACGGAAGTGGTATAACCCTTTCCCCAAGTTCAAATTTACAGAACGGCCGGATACGGCGGCAGCGTGTCTCCTGGAAGGGAAGGTGGTTCTTCTGGTGGATAATTCCCCGTCAGCCATGATACTGCCGACTTCCATATTTGACATGATTGAAGAGGCGAATGATTATTATTTTCCGACCGTTACGAATATATATCTGAAAATTGCAAGGACCCTGATTACCTTAATGACTGTATTTCTGACGCCAGTCTTTCTTCTGTTTATGCAGAATCTGAACTGGCTGCCAAAGGCCTTTGCCTTTGTAGCAGTCAAAGATATGGTGAACATTCCGCTTATTTTCCAGTTATTGATTCTGGAGATCGCGATCGACGGACTTAGGCTTGCTGCTATGAATACTCCGAGTATGCTCAGCACGCCTCTTAGTGTAATTGCAGGTCTGGTAATGGGAGAATTTTCAGTTCAGTCCGGCTGGTTTAACAGTGAAGTCATGCTTTATATGGCGTTTGTCGCAGTGGCAAATTATACACAGCCAAATTTTGAACTGGGATATGCGCTGAAATTTATGAGGCTGCAGCTTCTTGTACTGACGGCGCTGTTTAACTGGTTTGGTTTTGCAGCAGGATGTGTGGTAATCATTTGCAGCCTTTGCTTTAATAAAACACTTTCGGGAAGAAATTATTTGAATGTGAAGCTGAATTAACCATTTGAATCTTTTGGAAATCGCCGCTTTTTAAAAGTGGCGATTTTTTGGTTTACATTTTATTACAATTTGGATATAATGCTTGTTAGACTTATTATTAGGGAGGGATCTTTATGCAGGAGAACACTCAAAAGGAAAACAAGCTGGGCACTGCGCCTCTGGGGAGGCTGATGGTTTCGCTGGCGCTTCCGTCAGTGGCGGCACAACTGATTAATATATTGTATAATATTGTGGATCGGATCTATATCGGGCATATCAGAGGATATGGAGATGTTGCACTTACCGGGGTGGGGGTAACCTTCCCAATTATTATGCTGATTTCAGCCTTCAGCGCATTCGCAGGAATGGGCGGGGCTCCCCTTGCTTCAATCGAATTGGGTAAGAAGGACTACGAGAAGGCAGAAAGGATTCTTGGAAATTCGGCGGGGCTGATTCTCTTCTTTTCTGTGATCCTGACATTGACGTTTTCTATTTTTAAAAGACCTGTCCTGTTTGCCTTTGGAGCCAGCGAGGCAACCATCGGATATGCAGAAGGGTACATAGGCGTCTACCTTGTGGGAACTATATTTGTTCAGGCGGCGCTTGGTCTTAATACTTTTATCAGCGGACAGGGAGAGGCAAAAACAGCTATGCTCTCCGTGCTGATCGGGGCAGTGCTGAATATCTGCCTTGACCCGGTCTTCATCTTTGTATTCGGGCTGGGGGTAAGGGGAGCCGCCATCGCAACCGTAATCTCCCAGGCTGTCAGTGCAGTATGGGTCGTGCGCTTTCTTACATCAGAGAAAAGCGTCCTGCGCCTTAGACGGAAAAACATCCGGCTGCAGGCAGAATATATTAAGAAAATTGCAGCGTTGGGAGTATCCCCGTTTATTATGCAGAGCACAGAGAGTCTGGTAAGCATTACACTAAATACAGGACTTCAGAAATATGGCGGCGACCTGTATGTAGGCACCATGGCAATTCTTACCAGTATTATGCAGTTTATCGGTATACCGGCCCAGGGCATCACACAGGGGGTACAGCCCATCATCAGCTACAATTACGGCGCGGGAAATAAGGATAGGGTAATGGGAGCCTTTTTCAGACTGGTATCTGTTACTTTTACATCCATGTTTCTTCTAGGGGGAATTGCAGTGATTGCTCCCCATATTTATGCAGGAATTTTCACAAACAATAAGCAGCTTGCAGATCTTACAGCGCAGGTCATGCCGGTTTATTTTCTGGGCTTTATGTTTTTTGGCATACAGACGGCATGCCAGTCTACCTTTGTGGCGCTTGGACAGGCAAAGGTTTCTGTCTTTATCGCGCTTTTGCGTAAGGTCATCCTGCTGATTCCCCTGGCGCTGATCCTGCCTGGATTTATGGGAGTTATGGGAATCTACCGGGCGGAGCCAATTGCGGATTTCATATCCGTCACCACAGCAGCAACCCTTTTTATAATAACATTCAAAAAAGTTTTGCGTGAAATGGATTAAAGTGGTATGATAGGGGTATTATTGATGTATTAGTCACAGAGTGAACAGCAACCATGACAGGTTGTACAGTTAGGAGGTTTTAGATTATGAGTGACTACATTGTAACAGTAAACAGTACAGTTGATGTACCGAAGGAATGGCTCAAGGAGAGGAATGTACCATTTATTCCTTTAAAATACACGATTGAAGGAGAAACCTATCAGGATATGCTGGGACTATCTGCAAAGGAATTCTTTACTAAACTGCGGGATGGAAAGATGTCTGTCACATCCCAGGTAAATCCGGATGAAGCAAAAAAAGCCCTGGAGCCATATGTAAAGGAAGGAAAAGATATTCTTCACCTTGCTTTTTCATCAGGTTTAAGCGGTACCTGCAACAGCATGCAGATTGCCGCACAGGAGCTTGGAGAAGAGTATCCGGACAGAAAAATCGTCATTGTTGATACATTGTGTGCCTGTATGGGAGAAGCCTTGCTCCTGTATTATGTACTAAAGAGAAAAAAAGAGGGCATGACTATAGAAGAAGCAGCAAAGTGGGCAGAGGAAAACAAGCTTCATGTCTGTCATAATGTAACAATAGATGATCTCTATCATCTTCAGAGAGGCGGACGGATTTCAAAGACAGCAGCCGTCCTCGGGAGTGTAGTACAGATTAAACCCATGATCCATATGGACAATGAGGGTAAGCTTCAGGTCATAGGAAAAGAACGGGGAAGAAAAAAATCCCTTCAGAAGATTGTAGAGAAAGCAGCTGAACAGTCTCACGGCAGAGAGAACGATCTTATAATGATTACCCACGGTGACTGTCAGGAGGATGCGGAATATGTAGCCGGACTGGTCCGCGAAAAGCTGGGAATCCACAGCATTCTCATCAACAATATCGGAACCGTAATCGGAAGCCACACCGGCCCCGGCGTTGTAGCCGTTTTCTGTATGGGAGACAAACGTTAAAGTTGGGGACGGGGCAGAAAATGCCCCGTCCCCAACTCTTTATGTTTAAATCGTAAACACTCCTAATGCGCTTGCAACTGAACTTCCAAGTATCAGTACCAGGAAAATCGGTGCCACCCATTTTATAATGACATTGAACATCTTCTCAGCCTTAAAGGTTCCGTCAGTCACCTTTACTTCATCAGAGACTGTCTTTGGCTTAATAATGAAGCCAATAAAGATACAGGTAAAGAATGCCACGATCGGCATCAGCACACTATTGCTTACAAAGTCCATAATATCAAGGACAGACATACCCATCCAGCTTATAAAGCCAAGAGGCCCGAACCCGAGGGAGGACGGAATACCAAGAGCCAGTGACAGCACGGTTACAAAGATGCTTGCACCCTTTCGTCCCCAGCCGAACTTGTCCCGGAAGATGGATACGATTGTCTCCATCAGAGAGATTGCGGATGTGAGCGCCGCAAAAAATACAAGTACAAAAAAGATGGTTCCGATCACGCCGCCGAATTTCATGCCTGCAAACACCTTCGGCAGAGTCATGAACATCAGTCCCGGGCCTGCATTAAGTGCGGATCTGTCTCCACCGGAGAATGCGAATACCGCCGGAATAATCATCAGTCCTGCGAGAAAGGCGATACCGGTGTCAAACAGCTCAATCTGCCGCACAGAGCTCTCCAGATGGTTTTCCTTTTTCATATAAGAGCCATAGGTGATCATAATTCCCATTGCAAGTGACATTGAATAAAATAATTGTCCCATAGCAGCGAGAATTGTCTTGGCAGACACATCGGCCATATGGGGCTTGATGTAATATACCAGCCCTTCCATCGCCCCGTCAAGAGTCAGACTGTATACGGCAATAATAATGGTAAGTACCACGAGAACCGGCATCATGAATTTGCTCACCTTTTCGATTCCCTTTTCCACACCGCACAGGACGATAATGGAAGTCACGGCCATAAACAGGAAAAACCAGCCGATCGGCTCAAAAGTGCCGCCGATAAAATCTGTAAAATAGGTATCCCCGGCAGCCTTCCCGACGCCGCCGCTTACAAATACGGAAAAATACTTTACCACCCATCCGCCGATAACGGAGTAGTAGGGGAAGATAATGATCGGGACTGCCGCTGCAAGGACGCCTACAAATCCGAAACGCCGGTCAAGAGATTTAAAGGCGCCAATGGCGCTTAAGCCTGTCTTTCTTCCAATGGCGATCTCTGCGGTCATAAGAGTAAAACCAAAGGTAACAGCCAGAACCAGATAGATCAGCAGGAATGTGCCGCCGCCGTATTTTGCAGCCAGATAGGGGAAACGCCAGATGTTCCCAAGTCCTACTGCAGAGCCGGAAGCGGCAAGTACAAATCCCAGCTTGCTTGTAAAGTTGCTTCTTTTCTTCATAAAATAGAATCCTCCTCATCTCATTGCTCATTGTCAAAATAACAAATTTGATTCCAGACCCGTGAATAGAAACCAAATTTGTTCTATTATCCCATGAAAATACATATTTTTCAATAGTAATTTTGCAATTCTTTGTGCATTATTAGTTACTATGTTACGGTTCACTCCGTTCACAGTAACATTCGCAAATCCATTTAAAATTCGCTTTGCGAATGGGATTTGCTCACACCTGAATCATTTTCTTACGGACTTTGCAGTAAATGCAAAGTCCTGTGTGAACAGTAACGTTACTATTCACGTTTATAATAAAAACAGGAAAATACAGTTGACACGAAGCGCCGGATGTGGTAAATTATTACTTGCGGAAAGCAGAAAATAAAGTAGAGTATCCACTGTTATTGCCCATTTGTATTTATGAACAGAGTGTGCAGTAACAATTCACTCTCACCGTAGCACAAGCGGGTGACTACTGGTTCGATAGATGAGTATGAAAGGTCTGTGGCTGTATATAATAAGTTCTGCATGTGTCAGGTAAGCAGTATTTATTATATGATACAGCAGATTTGTCCTGTTGTACAGAGAGAAAGGTGGATAGTCTTACGCTATTCATTTTTTTGTTGCTGTAAGGGCCATACGGGCATCTGCGGCAGCTGTAATATTTTCAATGGGGGTGCACTACAATTAGCGATTTAATGATTAACGGGCAGATCAGAGACAAGGAAGTAAGAGTTATCGGAGAGAATGGAGACCAGTTAGGTATTATGCCGATCAGGGAGGCAATGCATCTGGCTCAGGAAGCAGAGCTGGATTTGGTAAAGATTGCTCCGAAGGCCCAGCCGCCGGTATGTAAGATTATTGACTACGGCAAATACAGGTATGAGCTTGCAAGGAAAGAGAAGGAAGCAAGAAGAAAGCAGAAGACTGTAGAGGTGAAAGAGGTGCGTCTCTCACCGAATATTGACACGAACGACCTCAACACAAAGGTGAATAATGCCAGGAAGTTTCTCGCAAAGGGCAACAAGGTGAAGGTTACCCTGCGTTTCAGAGGGCGTGAGATGGCACATGTGCATCAGAGCAGGCATATTCTGGATGATTTCGCGGGACTGGTTGCGGACATTGCAACGATAGAAAAGGCTCCCAAGCTGGAAGGCAGGAATATGAGTATGGTTTTAACTGAAAAACGTTAAAAATACATTAAATGAATTCAAGGAGGAACAAATCATGCCAAAAATCAAAACAAATAGAGCAGCTGCAAAGCGCTTCAAAAAGACAGGTACAGGAAAATTAAAACGAAATAAAGCTTATAAGAGCCATATCTTAACAAAGAAGTCTACGAAGAGAAAGAGAAATCTAAGACAGTCAACAATTACAGATGCAACTAATGTAAAGAATATGAAGAAAGTATTACCTTATCTGTAAGACAGGTATATGAAGGAGGAGATAAGACATGGCAAGAATAAAAGGCGGACTTAACGCTAAAAAGAAACATAACAGAGTATTAAAATTAGCAAAGGGATACAGGGGAGCACGTTCAAAGCAGTACAGGGTTGCAAAGCAGTCTGTCATGAGAGCACTGGCATCTTCCTATGCAGGAAGAAAGCAACGCAAGCGCCAGATGCGTCAGCTCTGGATTGCGCGTATTAATGCGGCAGCAAGGCTCAACGGACTGTCCTACAGTAAGCTTATGCACGGCCTTAAGCTGGCGAATGTTGACATGAACAGAAAGATGCTCGCAGAGATGGCTGTAAATGACGCAGAAGGATTTACAGCAGTTGCAGAGATTGCGAAGAGCAAGCTTGCTTAAGTAGCTTTAAATTTTATAAATCCTTCCTTATACTATGGTAGGAAAAAGGCCCAGACTCATAAGAATCTGGGCCTTTAATTTCGCGCATTCTCCCGGTATTCAGAAGGAGTCATGTGTGTAACAGTACAAAAGTGGGAGGTGAAGGTATTGGTCTTCTGGAATCCGCACATATTGGCGATCTCCTTTATTGTATAGTCGGTAGTTTCCAAAAGAATCCGCGCCTTGGAAGTCCGGAGCCTGAGAAGATAGCTGTAAGGCGTCTCGCCAGTAACACGCTTGAATGCCGAAATAAAATAGGTCTTGGACAGATGGCACATCTGGGCAAGATCATCTACATTCAAAGATTCTGTGTAATGCTGGTTGATGTAGGCTACCACCTGTAGAATACCCTGCTGATATTGTGCAGGCTTTCCAATCGGGGTTCCGCGTTTCTGAAATTCCGAATCAATAAAGGATGCTGTTATCAACGCGGCGAGATGCCGGAGATTTTGCTGATCACAGGATGCACCGTTATCGAACTCATTTTTGAATAACTGGATATAGGCTTTCTGCTCCTTTGTGAGATCAAAGCGCCAGTCAAATTCTTTTCCATTATACTTTTTCTGCTTCATGATATCTTCAAGAAAAACCTTGTCAACACTGATGTTGTCATAAGAGATGTTCGTTACAAGGGATTTGAAGCCGTGTTCCTGTCCGCTCTGTACGGGATAAACATAACCAACCTCTCCGAAGTAAACCAAATCTTCGCACATAACAAGAGGAATAGGCCCATAAGGAATAAGGAATTCGTAAGCATCGTGTTTATGTCGGTAAGGAAGCGAGGTGCACTCAGTTGAATCAATGAAGGAAATAACCGAGAGCACGTCACAATAGTAATGGTCACAATTCCTGTCTATAAAATTCTTATCGGCATGATGAGCGGAAAATAAATGCATAGGCTGTTTCATATATACCACTCCTTTTGCTTTTCGAATACTATTATTTATTACTTTTATTTATAATAAGAATACCATAAGAAAAAAAATATCAGTAAGAAAAATACTCGGAAAATTAATATTTGTTCGGAATGTTAGGATGACATTGTATTTATTGTCTCTGCTTTGCCAAATAAGAGGAAGCCAGTAAGGAACATAACGGCAAGTGAACCAACGCCTGCACTGGGGCTTCCGGTTATCTGACTGATCAGTGAAACGAGAAAAGTGCCGAAAAAGGAGGCGCCTTTTCCGCATATATCAAGAAGCCCGAAGTATTCTCCGGATTTATCAGCCGGAATAATTCTTGCAAAATAGGAACGGGACAATGCCTGGATTGCTCCCTGGAACATACCAACCAGTACGGCAAGTACCCAGAAGTCGGCCTGGCTGTCAAGTCCTACTGCATACAGGGCAATGCACAGATATGCCCCGATACATATCCGGATCAGGAGGGCTGAGGATATGGTTTTGGAAAGCATGCCGAAGATCAGTGCACAGGGAAAGGCTACAATCTGCGTCAGGAGCAGCGCAAGCAAAAGGCCTGTGCTGTCAAGCCCCAGAGAGGTTCCGTAGGCAGTTGCCATATCTATAATTGTATATACTCCGTCAATATAAAAGAAAAAGGCAAGGAGGAAAAAGAAAATCTTCTTTTCATGATAGATTTCCTTTAATGAGCCTGCGAGCCTTGAAAAGCTGCTTTTTAATACATGCGAGCCTGCATCTGCGTAGTAGACCTGACGATAGCTTTTAAGAAGCGGGACAGAAGCAGCAAGCCACCATACAGCAGTAATGATGAATGCAATGAGCATGGCAGTTTTCATGGAAAGAAGGAGCTTTTCTGCATTCAGGACAATGACCAGGCATATAACGAACGGGATGCAGCTTCCGATATACCCCCATGCATAGCCATGAGAGGAGACGGAATCCATACGATCCTCTGTTGTTACATCCGTCAGCATAGAGTCGTAAAAGACCAGGCTTGTGGAAAATGCGGTTTTTGCAATCACAAAGATGATGAGAAAGATCATCCACGAGGAAGTCGTACCAAGAAGCACACAGGAAATCACTCCGATCACAAGTGCAGCAGAAAATAATCTTTTTTTAAAGTTTTTTGTGTCTGCTATGGCTCCGAGTGTGGGACCAAGGACAGCAACGATCAGGGTGGAGACGGATATGGCATATCCCCAGTATGCCAGATATACAGAGGGTTCGATTTTCTCCATATCTGCCAGGTAATTAAAGTAGATGGGCAGAATTGTGGCTATAAGCAGGACGAACGCGGAGTTTCCCACATCATAGAGAATCCAGCGCTTCTCCAGGGCAGTGAGTTTGAATTTCATGATACGGCCTCCTTTCTTTTTATATAAATAAGCTTTCCCAGTTTTCACCTTTTCCAAACGTCAGGGAAAAACGTGAGGAAAGGGCAGAGGCATGATCCAGTACATTTGCATAATTCTGAATCAGGGAGGATGCCACAGTAACAGCCTCCGTGTACAGATTATGAAGCAGATTCATGTATTTTGTATAGTCGCATACAGGCTCAGGCTTCATGATCAGCCCCTGCATGGAATCATATTTTTTTATAAGCTTCAGTCCAAGATACAAAAGTCTGCGTTTGTCCACCTTCTGATCCGTACGTTCTGGAGCGTGAAGAAGTTTATGAAAAAAGATCATTCCTTTCAGGCAGGATCTGATCTGTTCCGGAGTGGCGGGATCAAAGCAAGGCGCGATCACCTGGGAAATCCCGGGATCCGGATGAATATGCTGGACCGGGATATATTCAGCAGGGTTAAGACCGTCCTTCTCCATGAAGAAACGCTCCAGCTCTGTCTCAATCTCAGCATGGCTTAAGCCGCTTTCCTGTCCAATTTTTTCAATGTATGGGTGGCAGACGCTGTCCAGTGAAAAATGGCAGACAAAGCCGAACAGATACGCCTTTAAGGCATCCGGGTCCGCCGCATGCATATAAAGCGCTGCTGCCTGGCCAAAAAATTCTGATGCAGGTTTGTCATGGAGTGCATAGCCTGTCTGATTAATCTCATTAGAGGATATCGGATGGTAATAGAACAGAATGTCTGGTCCGTGCAGACCAATATTATATAAATCCTGATGACTCTCAATGGTCTTTCTGTATACAAATGGGAGACATCCGGTAACTTCCCTTCCAAAACGATAGTGTGCATATGATGCTGGCATAAGTATAACCCCTTTCCCATTATATCAGTTACTATTTACGGCCCGGAAGACCGCTTATATAATAACATTATTATCGCACATTTAAGGGAAATAAGCAAATAAAACTTGCTTTTAGAAAAGACGGTGTTATAATGGTTACTGTTCACACAGGACTTTGCATTTACTGCAAAGTCCGTAAGAAAATGATGCAGGTGTGAGCAAACTCATTCGCGAAGCGAATTTTCAAACACGCTCTAGAGAAAGCAAAGCAATGGAGGAGGAATGCAAGATGAAAATACTGGTTGTTGTAGATATGCAAAATGATTTTATAGACGGTGCGCTTGGTACGGAGGAAGCAGAATCAATCGTTCCGAAGGTGGCAGAAAAGATAGAGGAATTTGACGGAAAGGTATTTTATACGAGAGATACCCATGAAATCAACTATCTTGAAACCCAGGAGGGAAGAAAGCTTCCGGTTACGCATTGTATCCGCGGTTCGAAGGGCTGGGCTCTGCATCCCCGGATTGAGGCGCTCAGGGATGGCGAACCAATTAATAAGCCGTCCTTTGGAAGCATAGAGCTGGGATATGCAGTAAGAGATTATCTGATGGATCAGGGAGTGCCTGGAACAGACACGGCGGAATCCATTACCTTCGTGGGACTGTGCACAGATATCTGTGTGATATCCAATGCGATGATCTTAAAAGCTATGTTTCCAGAGCTGCCTGTCATCGTAGATGCTTCATGCTGTGCGGGTACAACACCTGAAAATCATAAAAACGCACTTGAGGCTATGAAAATGTGTCAGATTGAGATTGAGTAGGCAGTAGAATAGGGACGGGGCATTTTCTGCCCCGTCCCTATTCTACTGCGGATAGATCAGCCTGTCCTCCGTAATATTTTCCAGCACCTCTGACAGATACTTTTTTGCAAGATACTTTGCCATGGGAGGATTCATATCCAGATAGTTTCCGCAGTCCTTCGGGTGAGCCCCCGGGACTTCTCCTTCAAATCCGGCAATGAATGTATACATCTCCTTCATGAGCGGGACGATATCGGCGGAGCTTAATTCTCCTGCCAGAAGTAGGTAGAAGCCGGTGCGGCAGCCCATGGGGCCGAAATAAATGGTTTTTCTGCCGAATTCGGCATGATTGCGCAAAAAGGTGGCGGCAAGATGCTCAATCGTATGCATCTCTGCAGTATTCATGACCGGTTCTTCATTCGGGCTTGTCATGCGCAGATCAAAGGTGGTAACGGGATGTCCTTCCACATAATCAATACGGGATACATATATACCCGGCTGAAGCTTTAAATGGTCTATTGTAAAGCTTGTAATTTTTTCCATAGTCATCTCTCCTTTTCAATTTTCTCGTTACTGTGAACGGAGTGAACAGTAACCATTTTCTCAACGGCTTTTTTATTATAACACAAAAATCCATGAAAAATAGAAAAAAATATGTTATACTATTACGGGGCTGGATGCGTTGTTACTGTTCACACAGGTCTGTGCATTTACTGCACAGACCGTAAGAAAGTGATTCAGGAGTGAACAGTAACCATACCCCCGGGATGATTCACAGATAGTTTGGAGGCAGATGAGAAAAATGAGGTTATATCTTGTAAGGCATGGCGAGACCGACTGGAATAAGACGCGCAGGATACAGGGACAGGCAGACATCCCGTTAAATGAATTCGGGCGGAGACTGGCTGTGAAGACGGCGGCAGGGCTTCGGAGCATTCCTTTTGCAGTGTGCTTCTGCAGTCCTCTTGGCAGGGCGGTGGAGACCGCCAGGCTTATTCTTGCCGGGCGCGATGTGCCGGTAATTAAGGATGAAAGAATTGCAGAGATGGCATTTGGCGAATGGGAAGGGAAATGCTGCTCAAAGGAAGGCTGGGAGCTTCCGGAGCGCTTTCAGGCATTTTTTAATGATCCTGTGAACTATGAACCTGCAGAAGGCGGGGAAGATTTTGCGGCAGTCAGGGTAAGAGTTGGTGACTTCCTTTCGTGGCTTTCCAGGCAGAGGGAGTATGAGGAAAAAAATATTCTCATTGCCACTCATGGAGCCGCTCTTGCGGGGATGCTTAATTATATGAAGAAAAAGCCGCTGGCAGAATACTGGGGACAGGGAGTACATAAAAACTGTGCTGTGACGGAAGTGGAAGCGGCAGACGGGAAATTTCGCATATTGTCAGAGAATAAAGCCTATTACGATGATGATGTCAGGCCGTGGCAGAGCTATGAAAAAATATGATGATGATATCAGGCCGTGGCTTGGTTATGGGAAATTACGATGATGACGTCAGGCTGTGGCAGTGTTATGAAAAATGTGAAAAATGGAGGACAGAAAAATGTTAGGTGATAAAAAAGTGTTATTCAGCGGAATGCAGGCAACAGGGAATCTGACCCTTGGGAATTATCTTGGGGCTCTCAAAAACTGGGTGACACTGAGTGATGAATATGAGTGCTTTTATAGCGTGGTGGATATGCATTCCATTACCGTACGGCAGGATCCGGCGGTGTTGAGAAAGCGGGCGAGGGCACTTCTTACTCTGTATATTGCGGCGGGTCTTGATCCAGAGAAGAACTGCATCTATTATCAGTCCCATGTGTCAGGACATGCAGAGCTTGCATGGATTCTGAATTGCTTTACCTATATGGGCGAGCTGAACCGTATGACCCAGTTTAAGGATAAATCCGCGAAGCACGCAGACAATATTAATGCGGGATTATTTACTTATCCGGTATTGATGGCAGCGGATATTCTCCTTTATCAGGCAGACGTAGTCCCGGTGGGGATTGATCAGATGCAGCATCTGGAAATAACAAGAGATATTGCAGAAAGATTCAATCATATATATGGAGATGTATTTACCATTCCGGAGGCATATATCGGAAAGGTGGGGGCTAAGATCATGAGCCTTCAGGATCCGTCAAAGAAGATGTCCAAGTCGGATGAGAATCCCAATGCAAGCATCTATCTGCTGGATGATCCGGATACCATCATGCGGAAATGCAGGCGTGCAGTAACTGATTCTGAAGCGCAGATTCTCTATCGCGAGGAGCAGCCGGGAGTAAAAAATCTGATTGATATCTACAGCGCATGTACAGGAATGAAGCCAGACGAGGTCGTGAAAGAATTTGAAGGGAAAGGCTATGGAGACTTTAAGACTGCGGTGGGAGAGGCCGTTGTGTCCGTGCTTAAGCCCCTGCAGGACGAGGTGGCGCGCCTTGAGAAGGATAAGACATATATTAATGGAATTATAAAAAATAATGCGGAAAAGGCAGCATATTTTGCGAATAAGACCCTCCGGAAGGTGCAGAAGAAGATAGGATTTCCGGAAAGAGTACGATAAGAAGTCGGGGACGGGGCAATTTTAAAATTGCCCCGTCCCCGACTAGAACGTGCGAGCTAGTCGTCTTCCCTCTGTATACTGTATGTCTGACGTTTTCTTGCCATCTCATCATTTTCAAGGTATTCATCATAGGTTGTGATCTTGTCGATCAGTTTTCCGCCCGGTACGATTTCCATAATGCGGTTTGCAGTTGTCTGTACAATCTGGTGGTCTCTTGATGTAAAGAGGATGACACCAGGAAATTTTGTCATTCCATTGTTGAGGGCAGTGATGGATTCCATGTCCAGATGGTTGGTCGGCTCATCGAAGAGGAGTACATTGGCGCCGGAGATCATCATCTTGGACAGCATGCAGCGGACCTTTTCGCCTCCGGACAAGACGCGTACCCTTTTCACACCATCGTCGCCGCCAAAAAGCATACGTCCCAGAAAACCGCGGACATAGGTGACATCCTTTTCCTCGGAGTATTGTGTCAGCCATTCCACAATGGTGTTATCATTGTCAAACTCTGCTCCGTTGTCCTGGGGGAAATAGGCCTGCGAAGTGGTGATACCCCATTTGTAGGTTCCGGCGTCGGGCTCCATCTCGCCCATGAGAATCTGAAAGAGCGTGGTCTTGGCAAGCTCATTGCTTCCGACAAATGCCACCTTGTCGTCATGATTCAGGGTGAAGGAGATATTGTCCAGCACCTTTTCGCCGTCAATGGTTTTGCTTAATCCCTCTACAGTCAGCACCTCATTTCCGATAGAACGATTCGGCTGGAAATGGATATAAGGGTACTTCCGGCTGGAGGGCTGTATATCATCCAGCTGGATCTTTTCCAGTGCACGTTTCCTGGAGGTTGCCTGTTTGGACTTGGATGCATTGGCGCTGAACCGGGAAATGAATTCCTGAAGCTCCTTGATCTTTTCTTCCTTTTTCTTGTTTGCTTCCTTCATCTGACGGATGAGAAGCTGGCTGGATTCATACCAGAAGTCGTAGTTTCCTGCATATAGCTTGATCTTTCCATAGTCAATATCTGCAATCTGTGTACAAACCTTATTTAAGAAATAACGGTCATGCGATACAACGATAACTGTGTTATTAAATCCAATCAGAAATTCCTCCAGCCAGGCGATGGCATCAAGATCCAGGTGGTTGGTTGGCTCGTCAAGGAGCAGAATGTCCGGGCTGCCGAACAGCGCCTGGGCAAGCAGAACCTTGACCTTCTCCGGACCGTTTAAATCCTTCATCAGTTCATAATGAAGTTCTGTCCCGATACCGAGGCCGTTTAAAAGAGAAGCGGCATCGGATTCGGCTTCCCACCCGTTCATGGCGGCAAATTCGCCCTCCAGTTCACTTGCCTTTATGCCGTCTTCATCTGTGAAATCTTCTTTTGCGTAGATGGCTTCCTTTTCCTTCATAATCTCATACAGCCTTGCATTTCCCAGCATAACTGTATCAAGGACAGGGTAGTCGTCATATTTAAAATGGTCCTGCTGAAGAAAGGAAAGACGTTCGCCGGGGGTGATGATGACGTCCCCGTTCGTAGGCTCCAGCTGTCCGGACAGGATCTTCAGAAAGGTGGATTTACCTGCACCGTTGGCGCCGATCAGGCCATAGCAGTTCCCTTCTGTGAATTTGATATTGACATCCTCAAATAATGCCTTTTTGCCAACACGTAATGTAATATTACTTGTACTAATCATGTGTTTTATTCTCCTTTTTTTACCGTAACATAAGTAGAAGCAACATTATACTACCAAATAAAGAAAGAAAAGGCAAGATGAATAATGCACATCCGGGGAATTTGGTATATAATGATAACAGTTCAGAGAGGTCTGTGCACTTACTGCGCTGACCTGTCTGAACATGATTCAGGAGTGAAGGTATCTGAACTGTTACATATAATGGTCGTAAGAAAGCGATTCTTAAGTAAATTGTGACAGCAGATGCAGAAAGGGGATAGCAGATTATGATAAATGCAACAATGGTACTTGAGGGCGGAGCGACAAGAGGTGTATTTACATCAGGGGTACTGGATTATCTGATGGAAAAGGATGTCTATCTGTCTCATGTGATCGGTGTGTCAGCGGGATCCTGTAACGGGGTGGACTATGTGTCAAGGCAGATTGGAAGGACGAGAGACTGTATGATCCATAAAGAGAAGGAATACAGCTATTATTATGGATTTACCAGATTTGTCAGAGAGAAGAGCATTTTAGACATGGATATGGTATTTGACAAGTATCCCAATGAGATCTTTCCTTTTGACTATGACACTTATTTTGCATCAGACATGGAATGTGAGATTGTTACAACGAACTGTGAGACAGGGAAGGCCGAATATATGACGGAGGATCATGACAGGGAGAGGCTGATGAAGGTGTGCCGTGCTTCCAGCAGCATGCCGCTTGTATCGCCGATGGTAAATGTAGATGACATCCCATACCTGGACGGCGGACTGGCGGATTCTGTTCCTGTCGGGCGGGCGTTAAGAAAGGGAAATGATAAAATTGTCATCATCCTTACGAGGAATCCGGGCTATCGGAAAAAGCCGGTGACAAAGATGATGACCCGGATGTATCAGAGGGCGTACCGGTCTTACCCGGAGCTTGTCAGGACAACAATACGGAGAAATGCAAAATATAACTGGCAGATGGGACAGATTGAGCGGTTGGAAAAGGAGGGGAGAATCTATGTCCTGAGGCCGCTTATTCCAACGGTATCCCGGCTTGAGAAGGACTATGATATGCTGATGAATTTTTATGAGCATGGGTACTGCCTGATGAAACGGGAGTATGACGGGCTTATGAAATACCTGGAAGGAGGAGCATTATGAATTTGTATGAACACCACATTGCAACAAGAGGAGCACAGCAGATGTCCAAAGTAACGGACATGGTCCGTGAGGACATTGCAAAGAGCAAAGTGAGGGACGGAATTGTTGTCGTATTTTCCCCGCATACCACAGCGGGATTTACGATCAATGAAAATGCAGACCCAGACGTTGTACACGATATTCTGATGAAGATGGAAGAGGCATTTCCTACTAATCATGCACGCTACCGACATGCAGAAGGGAACTCTCACGCCCACATTAAGACAAGCTGTTTCGGACCGTCCCAGACAATGATCATAAGCGGCGGCGAGTTAGTCCTGGGAATCTGGCAGGACTTATATTTCTGTGAATTTGACGGACCGAGAAACCGCAGGTTTTACGTAAAAATCCTGGAGGGTTAGCTGTGAGATTTAAGACCCTTTTGGATAAGAGAGGATAACGGATTATGGATGTAAGAATGCTGCTTGATTTTATGAGCCTGGCAGAAAAGCTTAAGTGCAATACAAGACACTCCTGGACCTCTGACGGCAGGCACGAGAGTGTGGCAGAGCATACCTGCAGGCTGTGTGTCTTTGCATGGCTCGTGAAGGATGAATTTCCGCAGCTTAATATGGATCACGTTATGAAGCTGTGTCTCTTTCATGACCTTGGAGAGGCCGTAACAGGCGATGTTCCCTGTTTTGAGAAAAAGGACTGGCACAGGGATGAAGAAGATGAAGGAATCAAAAAGGCAGCTTCCATGCTGCCAGAGAAGTACGAAAAAGAGCTTTTGGAAATGTTCCGGGAGTTAGATGAAAATAAGACAGAAGAAGCAAAGCTGGTACACGCCCTCGACAAGATGGAGGCAGTCATCCAGCACAATGAGGCTCCCATAGACACATGGATTCCTTTGGAATATGACCTGCAGCTTCAGTACGGGCAGGAACAGGCAAAGGCTTTTCCATATCTTGCAGAGCTTCGCAGAGCAGTGGAAGAAGACACACGAAGGAAAATACTGCAATCGGGGACGGGGCAATTTTAAAATTGCCCCGTCCCCGATTTGACCTAATAAGATATTTCCTGCAAGTATAAGCCTTTTGGATCGCATGGCGGACTGGAGGTCTGTGTCCCGTTAAAGATCTCGGGGATATCTTCTTTTTTCCGGACTCCGAATCCGATATCAAGCAGTGTTCCAATGAGCATTCTTGCCATATTGTAGAGAAAGTCGTCGGCATCCAGGAGGATCTGCATCTCTTCGCTGCTGCTGTAGATATCTATGCCATAGATTTCCCGGACAGTGGATTTGGAGGTTCTGGTGTCCGAAAAGTTTTTAAAGTCATGGATGCCGG
Organism: uncultured Dorea sp.; assembly: GCA_948602995.1. Classification (GTDB taxonomy): domain Bacteria; phylum Bacillota; class Clostridia; order Lachnospirales; family Lachnospiraceae; genus CAPEBR01. The sequence goes on along the minus strand of CAPEBR010000005.1, from coordinate 107,962 downwards.
TAAGAAGAAGGGCAGCTTCCTGCATTACTTTTTTGTCAGGAACCTTGAAGCAGTGGTAGGTATGCTTGCGGTCAAAGATGCTGGGCACATCGGAAATAGACATGCGGTATACATATGTCCTTGCTGTTGCGGCAAGCTGTGCATGGAAACGTGTTGCGGCCTCCCGGACGCTTGTGACTGCGATGTCCATGGGGAGATAGCGGTTCAGGTAATGCCTGATGTCTGCTACGTCCATATCGGTTCCGGTTTTAAAATTGGCAACCTGTGCATAAGCATGTACCCCGGGCTCGGTGCGGCATCCGTAATGGATCTCAATGGAGCCTTCCCCGGTCATCTTTTGCAGTACATCCATAATCTTCGCGGAAACTGTGCCGGCAGAGTCTGCTTTTCCCGGGCGCATAAGTCCCTGATAGCGGCTTCCATCGTATTCTATTGTAAATAAAATATTTCTCATATGATATGATTCACTCCCTTTGTATTTAAACCAGTTTTAGTATAGCAGATTTTGTGATATAATACTACTGCATTGAGCAAATTAAATGATACAGGAGAGAGCAATTGGAAAAGAGAAGGGTTTCAGAGTCGGTTGTGGAGACTGTGCATATTGTAAGACCGAACCATTTGAATGGAGCTGAGCGTCTGTTTGGCGGGATTCTTATGCAGTGGATGGATGAGGTGGCTGCGCTGGTGGCAAAGCGTCATACACACAGGAATGTGGTGACGCTTTCAGTGGATAATCTGCGGTTTTTTAAGGGAGCATATCAAAAGGATGTAATTGTGATTGTGGGACGGATGACTTATACGGGAAGAACCTCTATGGAGGTAGAGGTGGACAGCTTTGTGGAGGCGCTGGACGGGGAGCGGACACACATCAACCATGCCTATTTTACCATGGTTGGGCTTGATGAGAACGACCGGCCTGCGCCTGTGCCAGAACTGTCTCCAGAGACGGAAGAGGAGAAGGCAAAATGGGAACGGGCAAGAAAACGCAAAGAAGCGAGACTTATGGAAGTGCGCCAGTCTGCCCATTAATTGTGCGGCTCCCGGATGGGAAGCGCTGCGCTTCTTGTAAACAGGCCTGTGCAGGGTCTGCCCCGGCGAAGCGGGGGGATTCACTGCACAGGCTGTCGTCTTATTTTCTTTTTGCATAAGACATGACCATACTGACCATGTTTTCAATCTGCTCTTGTTCTTCCTTTGACTTCCCCTCTTTTAGAATAGAGATAACCATTGTCATCTCCTCCGGGGTGAAGCGGATTCCGTTTTTCTGGGCTCCGGTGATCAGCGCCATCATAACAGGCGCTAGGGATCTGCCGCTTTTTCCTTCAGTTCTTTTTGCTGCATTCCGGATCAGTTCCAGTTTCACTGGATCCATATTTTTCATGGAAGGGTGGTTCAGCCATTCATTCATCGGTATCGTCTCCTTTCTGTACGTTATTTTGTGTGCCGAAATCCGGCGCGTGAGGCATGTCGCCGAACATTCCGCCTAAGAAATCTGACATATCCGGCATATCCGGCTGCCCCTGCATCATTTCCATCATATTCATCAGCATCTCCATCTGTTCCATCATTTCCTGTTCTTCTGGCCCCATATAATCCTTGAGCAGATCGAAAAGCCTGGATGAATCGGCATTCCCGAAGCCGTTAAAATGTGAAAGTGTATAACGAAGCTCCAGAAATTTAATATAGATGCCGAGCATACGCTGAGTAGAAGGCGGAGTGTATGGAAGCATCAGTTTTAGTGTATAGAGGAAGGGAGGCGTTACCATATTATCAAAGGGTGTCATTGGTCTTTGCGATTTGTGTTCCATAAGCACTCCTTAAGATTACGTTGTAAATATATATGTAAAAAGAATGGAATTTATGAAAAATGTTCATACTCTAAATATGTAAATATACTGCGCGCCAGATAAATCTGCCGCGCAGAATAACATTTAAAAAGGAGTATTAAAATGAAGAGAAAATTAATTATTGATGGAACGGCAGTATACGAGGTGGATGAGGACTGTATGCTTGGAAGGCGGAGAGAGGAAGACGAAAAAAGGACAGAAGAACATAATGTTTATATGGAAGAATATAAGAAGGCAATGGGAAGGGCGGAGTGAAAAACACTCCGCCCTAATGGTATGATTAGCAGTCGCATCCGCATCCGCCGAAGTTGCATCCGCCGCAGAAGATCAGAAGCAGGATGATCCACAGGCAGCTGTCATTTCCGCATCCACATCCGCCTCTGTCCATTCCTCCGCCGCATCCGCCGCAGAAGATGAGGAGCAGGATAATCCACAGACAGCTGTTATTTCCTCCGAAACCACACCCGCAGTCTCCTCTTCCCATTGCTGAATCACATCCGCATCCACAGTTTGTAGCGCTTAAATCACTCATGTTAATGTCCTCCATATAGATTATATTTACACTACATAATATGTGCGGACTGTGAATGTGTGAATAGAAGCTTAGTATTTCATTAGTCTTTTTACTGAGTGCTCGTACCGGATGGAACGGTTTTTAAGCTTAAGTCCTGCTACCATGGGCATATCCTTCCTTGTGTGTTCGTCGTAGAGGGTCAGAAGATAATCTGTTGTATAATTCCTGTTTTTGTACCAGGCAAACAAAAGCCAGTTCATGATATCAGGAAGCCAGTAGCGCTCGGGAATCTGCGCCTCTCTTAACAGAAGGATATAAGGAAGAGCCTGCATGGCAAGCTGTGCCATGCGGCTGGTAGCATCCTTCTGCCGCGCCAGCTGGTCACTCTCTGCAATGATTTCATATAACTCATTGGAGGCCTTCCAGTAGACGACAAAACCGGTCTCCCCGGAGGAGGCATCTTCGCTGGCATGTTTCAGGTCATAGGTCTGCATGACGGGCTTTCTGCCGGTAAGACCCCGGTCATACTCTGCACGCTTTGACGGGTCAGAGAGGATGGCATAGGCTTCCAGGATCTCCTGCATCAGCTCTGTCGTGTCAATGCCGTCCCTCAGATTGGCATCGGGATGATACTTTTTGGCGAGTGTATTTTTTGCTGCGGTTATCTCAGCGTCAGTTGCTTTTACAGACACCCCTAATATATCGTAATAATTTTTTTCATTCATATATATTCCCCTTTATATATTTCCATATATTCCCCTGTTTATGACAGGAAATGACTGGTATCATGCAATGGTCTTCCAGGAATTATACTAACTAGTCAATGTAGCTGGTAACAATTATAATACCCCAAAATACAAAAGAAATCAAATTTTATTTTCCGAATCTTGACGAATCGGTCAGGGGCATGTTAGAGTTAATTTACTGAGGGTAATTATTTATAATCTTTTTTTCATTATTTTGCTATTGACAATTTGGAACAAGTATAATACTATAATAACATACAACGAACATTCGTTCGTTTTAAAAAGGAGAATTTAGGATGGCAGGTAATGAGGATAAGAAGAAAGCGTTAGACGCTGCGATAGCGAAACTGGAGAAGGACTTTGGAAAGGGAGCGGTTATGAAGCTTGGCGACCCGTCGGCACAGGTCGCGGTGGAGACGATTCCGACCGGCGCGCTGAGCCTTGATATTGCGCTTGGGCTTGGGGGAGTCCCCAGAGGACGTGTCGTGGAGGTCTATGGACCGGAATCAAGCGGTAAGACGACGGTTGCACTGCATATGATTTCGGAGGTCCAGAAGAGAGGCGGCATTGCAGGATTCATTGACGCGGAGCATGCGCTTGATCCTGTATATGCGAAGAATATCGGGGTAGATATTGACGAATTGTACATCTCGCAGCCGGACAGCGGAGACCAGGCTCTGGAGATTGCCGAGACGATGGTCCGTTCGGGTGCGATGGACATCATTGTAATCGACTCTGTGGCCGCCCTTGTGCCGCGTCAGGAGATTGAAGGAGACATGGGAGATTCCCATGTGGGACTTCAGGCAAGGCTCATGTCACAGGCTCTTAGAAAGCTTACACCAGTAATCAGTAAGTCCAACTGCGTGGTAATCTTTATTAACCAGCTCCGCGAGAAGGTTGGAGTGATGTTCGGCAACCCGGAGACGACAACAGGAGGACGTGCGCTGAAGTTCTATGCATCCATCCGCATGGATGTCAGGAAGATCGAGACTCTGAAGCAGAGTGGGGAGATGATCGGGAACAGAACCCGTGTGAAGGTGGTTAAGAATAAGATTGCACCCCCGTTTAAGGAGGCGGAGTTTGACATCATGTTTGGAAAAGGAATCTCCAGAGAAGGAGATGTTCTTGACCTGGCGGTTACGCTGGGGCTTGTGAATAAGAGCGGATCCTGGTTTTCCTATAATGGCGATAAGATCGGCCAGGGACGCGAGAATGCCAAGAACTACTTAAAAGAACATGAAGAAGTGATGACTGCACTTGATACGAAGATCCGCGAACATTATAACTTTGACGGATCCTCTCCTGACGGGCAGGAAAAGGAGCCGGTTAAGGAAGAAAAACCGGCAAAGAAGGGGCGGAAGGCTGAGAAGAGTGCAGCGAAGGAGGACGCCGGGAAAGGCCAGGAAGCTGACATGGCGCCTGAAGCAGAGGACGCAGGAAGCGCAGAGGAGTAGCAGATGATTGTCACGAAGACTGAGGCTGTGACGAAGACAAGATATAAGGTGTACATAGACGGACAGTTCGCTTTTGTATTATACAAGGGCGAGCTGTCTCGCTATCATGTGAAGGAAGGTGCAGAACTTCCGGAAGGAATTTATGGAAAAATCCGGGGAGAGGTTCTCATTAAGAGGGCGAAGCTGCGCGCGATGCATCTTTTAAATGCAATGGGCCGTACTGAGGCACAGCTGAGAGAGAAACTAAAGCAGGGAGGATACCCTGAGGATATCATAGATGAGGTGGTTGTCTATGTGAAATCCTTCGGCTATGTGGATGACCTGAACTATGCGAGGAACTTTATTGAAGGCCGCAAGGAAAAGAAAAGTAAACGGGAGATTCAGATGCTCCTTAAGGGGAAGGGGATCTCAGACAGGGATGTGGAAAGCGCGATGGAGGAGTGCTACGCAAAGGAGGACTCCCTTCAGGCGATCTGGAAGCTGATGGAGAAGCGTCATTACGTACCGGAGGAGGCCTCTTATGAAGAGAGGCAGAAGCTTATGGCATATCTGATGAGGAAAGGCTTTTCCTATGACGACGTATGCAGTGCGGTGCATGGATCCCGGTAATCGTTTAGATGGATTGTTACAGCTCAGACCCGGGCCAGCCACTCCGCTGACTGGCTCGGAGCCATAGCGTAAGCTCTGAATATTCGAAAAGTTACTTGACAATTTTATGGAAAAAGTATAAAATTGAAGTGTTGTATTTGTACAATGAAAACTTAATAAGGAGGTGCTCCTGTGCCGTATGGAATATTTTTTGCTGTGACAGCAGTTCTTGTGATTGCAGCGGCAGTGGTCAGTCATTTTGCTACGGTTTCCAATTTGAAGAAAAATGCGGAGAGCAAGATCGGAAATGCGGAGAGTAAGGCGAGAGAAATTATTGACGATGCAGTAAAAACAGCAGAGGCCAAGAAGAAGGAGTCTCTCTTGGAGATTAAAGAAGAGTCTATCAAGAACAAGAATGAGCTTGAAAAAGAGACGAAGGAACGCAGAACTGAGCTACAGCGGTATGAGAAGCGTGTACTTTCCAAGGAAGAGGCTTTGGATAAAAAGGCAGATGCGATTGAGAAGCGAGAAGCAGCATTTACAGCAAAGGAAGAGCAATTACGTCAGCGAGAAGTGAAAGTGGACGAGCTGAGTAAGCAGAGGGTACAGGAACTAGAAAGAATCTCAGGACTTACCTCCGAACAGGCAAAAGAATACTTGTTAAAAACTGTTGAAGATGATGTGAAGCATGACACTGCCAAGATGATAAAAGAGGTTGAGATGCAGGCGAAGGAAGAGGCGGATAAGAAGGCAAGGGAATATGTTGTTACCGCTATCCAGAGATGCGCTGCAGATCATGTGGCAGAAACTACAATTTCGGTTGTACAGCTTCCAAGCGACGAGATGAAGGGGAGAATTATCGGAAGAGAAGGACGTAACATCCGTACACTTGAAACGATGACGGGTGTGGAGCTGATTATCGATGATACCCCGGAGGCTGTAGTCTTATCAGGCTTTGATCCGATAAGAAGGGAAGTTGCAAGGATTGCGCTCGAAAAGTTAATTGTCGATGGCCGTATTCATCCGGCAAGAATTGAGGAGATGGTTGAAAAGGCGCAAAAAGAAGTGGATGCAATGATACGTGAAGAAGGAGAGGCGGCGGCACTTGAAGTAGGCGTTCACGGAATTCATCCGGAGCTGATCAGGCTTTTGGGAAGGATGAAATTCCGGACAAGCTATGGACAGAATGCCCTGAAGCATTCTATTGAGGTTTCCCAGCTATCCGGGCTTCTTGCCGGAGAGCTTGGACTTGACGTCAGAGTGGCGAAGAGAGCAGGACTTCTGCACGATATCGGAAAATCAATTGACCATGATGTGGAGGGATCCCATATCCAGATCGGTGTTGACCTTTGTAGAAAATACAAGGAGTCAGCAACCGTTGTTAATGCGGTTGAGGCACATCACGGTGATGTAGAACCGGAAACTTTGCTTGCATGTGTGGTACAGGCGGCAGATACAATCTCTGCGGCGCGTCCGGGTGCAAGGAGAGAAACATTAGAAACATACACAAACAGGTTAAAACAATTAGAAGAGATCACCAATCAGTTTAAGGGTGTTGAAAAGTCTTTTGCAATTCAGGCAGGTAGAGAGATTCGTGTTATGGTAGTTCCAGAGCAGGTATCTGATGCAGACATGGTATTGATGGCCAGGGATATAGCAAAGCAGATTGAGTATGAGCTTGAATACCCCGGTCAGATTAAGGTTAATGTAATTCGTGAATCACGGGTTACACATTATGCCAGGTAGAAGATAAATGAAGATGAAGGCTTGAAAATCCGGTGTTTTACACGAATGGATTTTTAAGCCTTTTTATAACTTCCGGGGCTCTTTTCTAAGAGGCATATACCGGAGAGAAGAGGTGTAAAGATGAGCGAAGAAATCAGAAGGGTAAAAAGAGAGCTTGCATATCACGGTACTGTGGTTGATGTCTACAAGGATTATATGGAATTCGCAAACGGAAGTACGGAAGAATGGGATTATATCCACCATAACGGGGCGGCGGCGGTTGTTCCGGTACTGGATGATGGGAGGATTCTCATGGTGACACAGTACAGGAACGCGCTGGACCGGATGACCCTTGAGATCCCGGCCGGAAAGCTTGACGTGCCAGACGAGCCTGGAATAGAGTGTGCGGCAAGAGAACTGGAGGAGGAAACAGGATATAAGTCGGATCATCTGGAATGGCTTCTTACACTCCGCACTACAGTGGCTCTCTGCAATGAACGAATTGAGATTTTTGTGGCAAGGGATTTAAAGCCTTCGAAGCAGAAGCTTGATGAGGGTGAATATGTGACTGTGAAGGCGTATACACTGGAAGAATTAAAGCGTAAGATCTATGCAGGGGAGATTGAGGATTCCAAAACGGTGTCTGCAGTTCTGGCATATGGAGACAGATTTGCGGCCGGCAAAATGTGATAGGTGAGAATATATCGGAATACCCGGCATATAATGAAGTATCTTGACCTGGGAGGTTTTTTGAGTGAAGATACTGGAAGGTAAAAAGTATTTTATTTTGTGTTATATGACGGGCTTTTTTATTGGAATTCTCTATGCAAATCTTTTGTCAGGAGATTATATGGCCGGTATCGGAATACTGGACGACTATTTTTTGGAACAATACGTACAGACAGAGATTAATACGGCCGAGTTTTTGTGGTATGTGGCCTATCTGAGACTGCTCCCTGCAGTGTTTCTGTTTACCTTTGGCTATACAAAGCTGAGAAAGGGTGCGGCACTGGTCTGTATCTTATGGACAGGCTTTTCAAGCGGTCTGATTCTGGTATCAGCTGTCATGAAGCTGGGAATGAAGGGAATCGTACTGTGTCTTTTGTGCCTGACGCCGCAGTTTATCTGCTATGTGGCGGGATATCTGATGCTTCTGTGGTTTCTGTTCGCTTATCCGGCAGTGCGGTGGAATCTTTCAAAAACCGTATGCTTTTCTTTGTTCATGCTGACAGGGATTCTGCTAGAATGCTATGTGAATCCAGTAATCGTAAAAATGTTTCTGCGTACAATATAAATCACGCCTGGAACACCGGGAAGCAGACCATGCCTTCATAAACAGGCATGGTCTTTTGATGCAGTTCCTTACGTGCGTACATATCTGTACACATAGCCGAGGCAAAATAAAAAGATAAAGATCTGGCTGGCAAGAAGCCCCCACAGATAACCGAAGATGCCGTAAACCGGAATGAACAGGAATACGCTGGCAATCCGGATTCCCAGGCTGACTGAATTGATAAGGAAGGAAAGAGCCGTTTTCCCGATTCCATTTATAATGCTGATCAGAGTATTATTTGTATAGAGGAAGGGACACAGCCAGGACATGGCGGTTATGTATTTTCCTGCCAGTGTACTGTGAAACAAAAAAGTCCCGATCCAGCCGCCGAAGGCAAGGAGAAATACACAGCAGGCGCTTCCAAGAAAGATACAGCAATAGACTGCCTTTTGTATGATGGAGGACATCTCCCTTTTGTCGTTCAGCGCCTGTACTTCCGCTACTGTAGGAAGGAGCATGGTGGATACCGAATTGGTGATGGCAGAGGGAAAGAGGATGCAGGGCAGTGCCATGCCTGTCAGTACGCCGTAGATGGCGAGGGCGTCGCCCCGTACCATTCCGTACATCATCAGACGGACCGGAATAGAGACAGACTCCACACTCTGCAAAATATTAAGAAGCACCCGGTTGGCAGTAAGGGGGCAGGAGAGGAACAAAAGCTCCTTTGTGTGAAGGAGGAAGGAGGACAGCTTAAGTTTCGGGAGCGGAGACAGGAGGGAGCCCCTGCGGATACGGGAAAGACAGTAAAGGGAGGAGGCAATCTCACCGGTTATCAGTCCTGCAACAGCGATGATGACGCCGGGACGGTTTCCCTGGATCAGCGCAATGCGGTAGATCAGATAAACAGAAAGAATCCGTACTGTCTGTTCCAAAAGCTGTGAGACAGCGGGGACCCGGGTTTCCTTTCCGCCAAGGTAATATCCGGCGATACAGCTGTGTACTGCGGCAAATGGAAAGGCATAAGACAGAAGAACCAGAAATTCTGTGCACCGCCCGTCCTTTAAGAAGCTTTCCGCTATAAAAGCTGCATAATACTGCAGTAAAATTGTAATGATACAGGAGAGAAATACAGTACAGATCAGGCTTGTATACAAGAGCTCCCGTGCTTCCTTTTTTTGTCCGCAGGTGAGCCTTCTGGCTACGCAGCGGGAAAGCGCGGTTTCAATACCCGCTGCCGTAAAAGAAAAGCAGAGGGCATAGACAGGAAAGATCAGCTGATACAGCCCAACTCCTTCCTCCCCGAAGGTATGACTTAAAAAAATACGGTAAAAAAAGCCCATGAATCGTGTGGCAAAGCCGGTGGCTGTCAGAATAAAGGTTCCTTTTATGATTGTTTTTTTCCTGGACATATGAAAACTCCAAAAGGGATATTACTATAAGATATTCCTGTCTGAGGGTTGACAGAACTAAAATGAAGTGATATCCTACATAAGGAAATAAATCATAGTAATATACTGGGAATTAAAGAGAAGGTGAGAGGATGAAGCTTTCAACAAAAGGAAGATATGGGCTCAGGGCAATGATTGATCTTGCAGAGCACAGCGGGAAGGAGCCGGCGGCGATCAGCAGTATTGCGGAACGCCAGGGTATTTCCGAGGGCTATCTGGAGCAGCTGGCAGCGCTTCTTAAGAAGGCGGGGCTGATTAAAAGTATCCGCGGCGCCGGGGGAGGCTATATTCTGGCAAGGGACATGGAGGACATATCTGTGGGAGATATTCTCCGCGCCCTGGAGGGCAGCCTGGAACCGGTGAGGTGTGCTGCATTTTACTCTGAGGAAGGATGTGCTTCGTCAGAGAGCTGTGTGACGAAGTATGTGTGGCAGAAGATTAATGAAAGCATCACTCATACGGTGGATGAGATGAAGCTTGACGAGCTGGTGAAAGAGAGCAGGCAGATGAATTCAGGAAAGGAACAGACAGTTCCTAAGTGCAATGCCGGAAGATAAAAGATAAAATAACAGGAACAGGAAGAGCCACGGACTGTTATGATATAGAAGAAGAGAGACGGAGGAGACAGGCATGGAGAAAATAATATATCTTGATAATGCGGCGACAACAAAGACAGCGCCGGAGGTAGTAGAAGCGATGCTTCCTTATTTTACAGAGGACTATGGTAATCCATCCAGTGTGTACGGGTTTGCCGCGAAAAATAAAAGTGCGGTAGATGAGCAGCGTGAGGTCATCGCGGAGGCGCTGGGTGCGGATGCAAGGGAGATTTATTTTACGGCAGGAGGATCAGAAGCAGACAACTGGGCACTTAAGGCAGCAGCAGAAGCCTATGAGTCAAAAGGAAGGCATATTATTACGACGAAGATTGAGCACCATGCCATTCTTCATACAGCAGAATATCTAGAAAGCCGTGGTTTTGATGTGACTTACCTGGATGTGGATGAGAACGGTGTGATAAGGCTTGATGATCTTAGGGCAGCGATACGGCCGGATACCATTCTGATCTCTGTCATGTATGCAAATAATGAGATCGGAACCCTTGAACCAGTCATGGAGATCGGGAAGCTTGCACATGAGAACGACATTCTGTTCCACACAGATGCGGTACAGGCATTCGGGCAGATTCCTATTAGTGTGGATGCGTGCCATATAGATCTGCTCAGCGCAAGCGGGCATAAGCTTAACGGACCGAAGGGAATCGGTTTTCTCTATATCCGTAAGGGAGTAAAGATCCGCTCCTTCGTTCACGGCGGCGCCCAGGAAAGAAAGCGCCGTGCAGGCACCGAGAATGTGCCGGGGATTGTCGGGCTTGGTACTGCTGTAAAACGTGCGGTAAGGACCATGGAGGAAAGAACGGAAAAGGAGAGAGAGCTTCGGGACTATCTGATTGGCCGGGTGCTTGCGGAGATTCCATATTGCCGCCTGAACGGACACAGGACAGAACGCCTTCCCAATAATGCGAATTTCAGCTTCCGGTTTATTGAGGGAGAATCCCTTTTGATCAGACTGGATATGAAAGGAATCTGCGGCTCCAGCGGCTCTGCCTGCACATCAGGCTCCCTGGATCCAAGCCATGTGCTCCTGGCAATCGGACTGCCCCATGAGACGGCACACGGCTCCCTCAGACTGACTCTTGGGGAGGATACGACTAGAGAGGATCTGGATTATGTAATAGATTCTCTTAAGGAAATTGTGGCAGGGCTTCGGGAGATGTCACCTTTATATGAAGATTATATCAAAAAAACAAATAAGGACAGTTAGTCCGTGAATAGTAACAGATAAATAACAGACAGGAGAGAATGACAGATGTATTCAGCGAAGGTTATGGATCATTTTGAGCATCCAAGGAATGTGGGAGAGATTGAGAATGCCAGCGGCGTGGGAACTGTGGGAAATGCAAAATGCGGGGACATTATGAGGATTTATCTTGATATTGATGAGAATCAGATCATCAGGGATGTTAAGTTTAAAACCTTTGGCTGCGGGGCAGCAGTAGCTACAAGCAGTATGGCGACAGAGCTTGTGAAGGGAAAATCTATTCAGGAGGCCATGCAGGTGACGAATAAAGCGGTCATGGAGGCGCTTGACGGGCTTCCGCCAGTAAAGGTGCACTGCTCCCTTCTTGCAGAGGAGGCAATTCATGCGGCGCTCTGGGATTATGCCGGGAAGCACGATATTAAGATCGAGGGCTTAGAAAAGCCAAAGTCTGACATCCACGAAGGCGAGGAAGAGGAAGAAGAGGAGTATTAGGAACTGTATGGAGAAGGGACGAGTGGTTGTGGGAATGTCCGGCGGGGTAGATTCTTCGGTTGCCGCCTGGCTTTTGAAGGAGCAGGGCTATGATGTGACCGGAGTCACGATGCAGATCTGGCAGGAGGAGCCGCACGGGTTTCAGGAAGCAGAGGGAGGCTGCTGCGGCATAGATGCAGCAGCGGATGCAAGACGTGTGGCAGAGCAGATTGGGATTCCCCATTATGTTATGAATTTCAGACAGGAATTTAAAGACAGAGTGACTGACTATTTTATTCGGGAATACCTGGAAGGAAGAACCCCGAATCCTTGTATTGCCTGCAATCGGTATGTGAAGTGGGAAGCGCTCCTTAAAAGGAGTCTTGCCATTGGGGCTGATTATATTGCCACAGGACACTATGCCCGGGTAGAGCAGCTTAAAAACGGGCGTTATGCCATCCGCATGGCGGCTTCGGATAAAAAGGACCAGACTTATGCTTTGTATAATCTGACCCAGGAGCAGCTAAAGAGAACCAGAATGCCGCTTGGGAGCTTCCAGAAGGAGGAGGTACGCGCCATGGCAGAAAAAATGGGACTTCTGGTGGCAGACAAACCAGACAGTCAGGATATCTGTTTTGTTCCGGACGGAGATTATGCTTCCTATATTAAGATGCATGCGCCGGGACAGGTGCGTCCTGGGAACTTCGTTCTTGCAGACGGAACAGTTGTGGGCCGTCATAAAGGGATCATTCATTATACAGTGGGCCAGCGTAAGAGACTTGGGATTGCTATGGGATATCCGGTTTTTGTCCTTGAGATACGCCCGGAGACCAATGAGGTTGTAATAGGAAAGGAACAGGAAGTAAAATCGCACCATGTGAAAGCACGAAACTTAAGCTTTATGTCAGAACCTGACCTGGATGGAAGAAAGCGTGTATGGGCAAAAATCCGTTACAATCATAAAGGCGCGTGGTGTATGGCAGAGAAGACGAAAGAGGACGAGCTTGTGTGTACCTTCGAGGAGCCGGTCAGAGGCGTTACACCCGGGCAGGCAGTGGTGCTGTATGATGATGGATATGTACTTGGAGGAGGAGTGATCGTATGAGGGCGGATGTACATATGCATTCGACATTTTCCAGTGATTCAAAATCCTGCCCTGAGGAGATGATAATCGGTTCTATAGAAAAAGGGCTTGAGATGATATGTTTTACGGATCACTATGACAAAGACAACATGGACTGGGGACCTGAGGACATCTTTGATCCTGAGGAGTATTTCCGGATTCTTCTGCCTCTCCGGGAAAAATATAAGGAACAGATTGAGGTGCGGATCGGGGTGGAGACAGGGCTGCAGCCCCACCTGGCAGATTACTATGGGGAATTCGTTAGGAAGTATCCTTTTGACCTGGTAATTGGTTCTGTTCATTCTATTCAGAGGAGTGACATTGCGGCCGGACGTTTTTTCAAGGCCTGCACAGATAAAGAGGTATACCGGATGACCTTCGAGGAGACACTTCTGGATGTACAGACTGACAGTTCCTTTGACGTTCTGGGACATTTGGATTATGTTGTGCGCTATGGAAAAGAGAAGGAAGCACAGTATTCCTATAAAAAATATTCGGAACTTATTGATGAGATTCTCCGGACGCTGATTGCAAAAGGAAAGGGTCTGGAGCTTAATATGGCGGGACTGAAATACGGCCTTCCGTTCGCCCATCCGCATCCGGACGTGCTGAGGCGGTACAAGGAACTGGGCGGAGAGATTATTACAGTGGGAGCCGACGGACATAAACCGGAGCATATTGCATACGATTTTCATAAAGCAGAGGATATTTTGAAGGAAAGCGGTTTTCGGTATTATGCAGAATTCCGAGAAAGACAGCCATTTTTTAAGCGGCTTGCATAAAAATGGTTATATCCTTCATAAAAATGGAAAAGAGACTTGAATTTTTGTATGATTTTTAGTACAATAACATTTGGTTGATGATTCTTTAACAAAGTTAGAGAATTCACAATATAACGACTGCGTAGCCAGTTAATAAGAAAACTTTAGGAGGAATTAATCATGGCAGTAAAAGTAGCGATTAATGGATTCGGACGTATCGGACGTCTCGCATTCAGACAGATGTTTGGAGCAGAAGGATATGAAGTAGTTGCAATCAACGACTTAACATCTCCGAAGATGCTTGCTCACCTGTTAAAGTATGACTCATCTCAGGGCAGATATGCATTATGCGACAAGGTAGAGTCCACAGAGGATTCCATCATTGTTGACGGAAAAGAGATCAAGATCTATGCAAAGGCAAACGCAGAGGAGCTTCCATGGGGAGAAATTGGCGTAGATGTTGTTTTGGAGTGTACAGGCTTCTACACATCCAAAGAGAAAGCTTCCGCACATGTTAAGGCAGGTGCAAGAAAAGTTGTTATCTCCGCACCGGCAGGCAATGACCTTCCGACTATCGTTTACAATGTAAATCATGACAAGCTTACAGCAGAGGATACAGTTATTTCCGCAGCTTCCTGTACAACAAACTGTCTGGCGCCTATGGCTAAGGCTCTGAATGATCTTGCAACGATCAAGTCTGGTATTATGTGTACAATCCACGCTTATACCGGTGATCAGATGACACTTGACGGACCGCAGAGAAAGGGTGACCTGAGAAGATCCCGTGCTGCAGCAGTTAATATTGTACCGAACAGCACAGGCGCTGCTAAGGCGATCGGTCTTGTTATTCCAGAGCTTAATGGGAAATTAATCGGAGCTGCTCAGAGAATTCCGACACCGACAGGTTCTACCACAATCTTAACAGCAGTAGTAGAAGGTGAAGTTACAGTTGATCAGATCAACGAGGCTATGAAGGCTGCTTCCAACGAGTCCTTCGGATACAATACAGATGAGATCGTATCCAGCGACATCGTTGGTATGAGATATGGTTCTCTCTTTGATGCAACACAGACAATGGCTCTTCCTGTTGGCGACGGCACAACAGAGGTTCAGGTTGTATCCTGGTATGACAATGAGAATTCCTACACAAGCCAGATGGTAAGAACAATCAAGTATTTTTCAGAGCTTGGCTAGTACCTGGTTATTCCAATTGACTCACAGCGGGTCCGGTCTTTTTGGACCGGATCCGTTTTTAACACAAAAATAAGGAGATATTTTTATGCTTAATAAGAAATCAGTTGATGATATTAATGTAAAAGGATTAAAGGTTCTCTGCAGATGTGACTTTAATGTTCCGCTTATTGACGGAAAGATTACAGATGAGAACCGTCTTGTAGCAGCGCTTCCAACGATCAAGAAGCTTGTAGCAGACGGAGGAAGGGTGATTCTCTGTTCTCACCTTGGAAAGCCAAAGGGAGAGCCGAAGCCGGAGTTATCTCTTGCACCGGTTGCAGCACGCCTGTCTGAATTACTGGGACAGGAAGTGAAGTTTGCAGCAGATCCGGAGGTTGTGGGAGCGAATGCAAAGGCAGCAGTTGAAGCAATGCAGGACGGTGATGTGATTCTTCTTGAAAACACACGTTACAGAGCAGAGGAGACAAAGAACGGAGAGGCCTTAAGCAAAGACCTGGCTTCCCTGTGTGATGTATTTGTAAATGACGCTTTTGGAACAGCTCACCGTGCACACTGTTCCAATGTAGGCGTGACACAGTTTGTTGATACCGCTTTAGTAGGATATTTAATGCAGAAGGAAATCGATTTCCTCGGAAATGCAGTGAATAACCCTGAGAGACCGTTTGTAGCCATCCTTGGCGGTGCAAAGGTTTCCAGTAAGATCTCTGTTATTGAGAATCTTCTTGACAAGGTCGATACCCTTATTATTGGCGGCGGTATGTCTTATACCTTCAGCAAGGCACAGGGCGGAAGCGTAGGTGAGTCTCTTCTTGAGGCAGATTACTGCGACTATGCGCTGAATATGCTGAAGAAGGCAGAGGAAAAAGGTGTAAAGCTGCTTCTTCCTGTAGATACTGTGATTGCAGATGACTTCTCGAATGATGCTGATTCCAGGGTTGTACCTGCAGGAGAGATTCCGGCAGGCTGGCAGGGGCTGGATATCGGACCTGAGACAGAGAAGATCTTCTGCGAGGCTGTAAAGGACGCAAAGACAGTTGTATGGAACGGACCGATGGGATGTTTCGAGATGCCGAAATTTGCACACGGCACAGAGGCTGTTGCAAAGGCACTTGCGGATACAGAGGCAGTGACGATTATCGGAGGCGGTGATTCCGCAGCAGCAGTAAACCAGCTTGGCTACGGCGATCAGATGACGCATATTTCCACAGGCGGCGGCGCTTCCCTTGAATTCCTGGAGGGGAAAGAGCTTCCGGGTGTAGCAGCTGCAAATGACAAATAAAAAGTATGGCGGGGTGGACACACCCATCTGACATAAATGATTATATAAATATGAAGGAGATACAAAAATGGCAAGAAGAAAAATTGTAGCAGGTAACTGGAAGATGAATAAAACTCCAAGTGAGGCAGTTGCATTGGTTGAGGAATTAAAACCGTTAGTTGCAAGCGAGGATGTAGATGTAGTATTCTGCGTTCCGGCAATCGACATTATTCCAGTTGCAGAGGCTTGCAAGGGTTCCAATATTGAGGTTGGAGCTGAGAATATGTATTTCGAGGAGAGCGGGGCATATACAGGAGAGATTTCTCCGGCAATGCTTACAGATGCAGGCGTAAAATATGTGGTTCTTGGACACTCTGAGAGAAGAGAGTATTTTGCAGAGACAAATGAGACTGTTAACAAAAAGGTTTTAAAGGCATTTGAGCATGGCCTTACGCCGATCATGTGCTGCGGCGAGACTTTAGAGCAGAGAGAGCAGGGCGTAACGATGGATTTCATCCGGCAGCAGGTTAAGGTTGGTTTCCAGAATGTGACAGCAGACCAGGCAAAGAAGGCGGTGATTGCTTATGAGCCGATCTGGGCGATCGGGACTGGCAAAACGGCTACTACAGAGCAGGCTGAGGAAGTCTGCGCAGGAATCCGAGCATGTATCGCTGAGATTTATGACGATGCTACAGCGGCAGAGATCCGGATCCAGTACGGCGGTTCTGTAAACGCAGGAAATGCGGCAGAGTTATTTGCACAGGCAGACATTGACGGAGGCCTCGTAGGGGGCGCTTCCCTCAAAGCTGATTTTGGCAAGATCGTAAATTATAAATAACAATAACTACCCAATGTTACTGTTCACTCCGTGACCAGTAACATTCGCAAATCCATCTGAAATCCACTCCATGGATGGGATTTGCTCACTCCTGAATCACTTTCTTACGGTCTGTGCAGTAAATGCACAGACCTGTGTGAACAGTAACACCCAATCCTATTGGATTATATGTTCAATGGGATTGGGTTTACACTTTTTGAGGGGTGTGTTACAATGATTCTGGAAATGAAGTTATACTCACGGCCGATGAAATCGGCCGTGAGTATCGCGCGCAGCCGCAGCCGCAAAGCGTCATACTTCCTTATGCGGCTGTACGCATCATATTATGCTGCGCGGCAGATTTATCTGGCGCGCAGTATATATCAGGAAAGGGAATGGAGATGCAAAAGATACTAATTATTGAAGAAAATCAGGAGGAGATTGAATTTCTCAAAGTGATCCTGGAGGAGTATGAGGTTACTGCGGTAAGTACTGCCAGGGAGGGGCTTTCCAGGGCGGAAACAGGAGAGTATTCCTTGATTTTTCTAGAGGATGCCTTTCCCTCAATGGAAGATTTTTCTCTGCTTAAGGAGCTTCAGGGAAGAATTATGCCATGCCATACTCCGGTGATTTTGCTCATGGACGGGGCGGATGTGCGAAGGGGAGAGAGGGGGCTTGCATTAGGGGCGGCAGATTTCATAACAAGACCACTCTATCCACTGATTGTGAAAGCAAGAACCCGAACATATGTCAGTCTGTATCAGTACAGAAAGAACGAGAAGGAGAAGTCAGCCATGGCTGACTCACTGACCGGTGTGGCAAGCAGGCAGAAGTTCGGGCTGAACCGTGGCCTGAAATGGCAGGAGGCTGTACGTCTTGAAGTACCCATCTCAGTCTGTATATTCGATATTGATAAGTTCAGGACATATAATGAGCGCTATGGATATCCGGCAGGTGACAAGGTCTTAATTTCTGTGGCGCAGACTATTTCCTCCTGTCTGAAACGCGGTACAGATCTGTTTGCACGGTATGAGAAAGACCGGTTTGCAGCCGTTGTGCTGGGAGGAGCAGGAAGCAGTGTTTCAGAGTATCAGAAGAAGATCTGCCGTGCAGTGGAGAAGCTTCATATTCCTCACTGGGATTCCGTTTCCAGATGGGTTACCGTAAGTATCGGCGGTGTTACCGTTATTCCGAAGCCGGATGATTCCTTTGACGCATATTTTGAAATTGCAGAGAATATGCTGAAAGAGGCAAAAAGATCAGGAGGAAACCAGGTGATGTGGATGGGCGGGAAATAAAGGAACATAGACAAAAAGTGTGGAGGGAAAGATGGGAAAATCAAAAGTTTATTATTCGGATTTTAGGGCAAAGCCAGGTGAAGGGCTTCCCACCAAGCTCAAAAAGCTGATCAGGGCTGCGGGAATTAGCGAGATTGATATGGACAATAAGTTCACTGCCATTAAGATGCATTTTGGAGAGCTTGGGAATATCAGCTATCTTCGCCCGAATTATGCGAAGGCAGTGGCAGATGTGGTAAAGGAGCTGGGAGGCAGACCATTTCTGACAGATTGTAATACACTCTATCCAGGCAGCCGCAAGAATGCCCTGGAGCATCTGTACTGTGCATGGGAGAATGGATTTACCCCCATGACCGTGGGATGTCCCATTCTGATCGGCGACGGCCTGAAGGGAACGGATGATGTTGAGGTGCCTGTCGAAGGCGGGGAATATATAGAAAAGGCAAAGATCGGACATGCCATCATGGATGCGGATGTCTTTATCAGCCTGACCCATTTTAAGGGACATGAGATGACAGGATTCGGAGGTACGATTAAGAATATTGGTATGGGCTGTGGATCTCGCGCAGGCAAAAAGGAACAGCATAATAACGGAAAGCCGACGATCAATCCGGAGGTATGCCGCGGATGCCGCCTGTGCATGAGGGAATGTGCCAACGACGGCCTGGTATTTGACCAGGAGACCAGGAAGATGACTGTGGATACAGACCACTGTGCAGGCTGCGGAAGATGTATCGGGGCATGTAATTTTGACGCAATTTCTTTTGAGGACAGTGCGGCTACGAAGGTGCTGAACTGCAGGATGGCAGAATATACAAAGGCAGTACTTTACGGCAGGCCGAATTTCCATATCTCATTAATCGTTGATGTATCACCGAACTGTGACTGCCATGCAGAGAACGATGCACCGATCCTGCCTGATATCGGTATGTTTGCGTCCTTTGATCCACTGGCGCTTGACCAGGCATGTGCAGATGCCTGCCTGAAGGCAGAGCCCCTTCCGAACAGTCAGCTTACAGACAATATGGAGCGGGAAGACTTCTGTGACTGCCATGATCATTTTGAAAATACGACAGTGAATTCCGAGTACAAGACCTGTCTTGCCCATGCAGAAAAGATCGGGCTTGGAAGCAGGGAATATGAAATCATAACAGTAAAGTAAAAACAGTAGCTAAGAGTGCAGAGTATTTGAAAAATACCGGGAGGACAGCGTCTATGATTTATAAAGAAATACCGCTTCATGCAGAAGGGTCTGCGGATTACGCAAGACTTCAGACTTATATTCAGGATACGCCCCATGACGGAAGCCTTAAGGTAAAGAAGCGGCCATTTATCCTGATCTGTCCGGGAGGAGGGTACGAGCGTACCAGCTACCGGGAGGGGGAACCTTTGGCGCTCCATTTTTTAAGCAGGGGATATCATGCGGGAGTGCTGCGTTATTCCACAGCGCCCCGACGGTTTCCGGTACAGGTTCTGGAACTGGGACAGGCGGTTCTGGAACTCCGTAAGCATGCCGGTGAGTGGAACATTGATATGGAACGGCTTGTGGTGCAGGGCTCCTCGGCAGGAGGACACCTGGCTGCCTGTTATGGCGCTTTCTGGAATCAGAATCTGATGACCGAAACACTTGGGACAGGGGCAGAGGACTTAAAACCGTCTGGAATTATGCTCAGCTACCCTGTGATCACTGCGGACGCCGTACATGCCCATATGGGAAGCTTTGAGAATCTTCTGGGGGATGAGCTTCCAGGAAAAGCAGATGGGGTATCAGTTGAAAAGATGGTGACAAAGGCAATGCCGCCCTGCTTTCTGTGGCATACAGTAGAGGATGGCACAGTACCTGTGGAGAATTCCATTCTGCTTGCAATGGCACTTAGGAAAGAGGGAATTCCCTTTGAGCTTCATATATTTCCAGAGGGAGAGCATGGCTTGAGCCTTGCCAGTCCCATTGTGGAGCGTGAGAACGGACATGGCGTACAGAAGGAATGTGCCCAGTGGATTAGGCTGGCAGATGTATGGCTTGAGAGACTGTTTTGCGGCAGCAGAGAGGAATTGAATGGATCTGCTGCCAGATAGAAATTTAATGAAATAAGCAATTACGACAAAATCAGGTGAAGGAGTGTTATTTACAATGAACAAGAAACCAACAGTACTTATGATCTTGGATGGTTATGGACTGAATGAGAAGACAGAGGGTAATGCAGTGAAGGAGGGAAAGACTCCGGTTATGGATCAGCTGATGGCAGAATATCCATTTGTCATGGGCAATGCAAGCGGTATGGCAGTAGGACTTCCGGACGGGCAGATGGGTAATTCAGAGGTCGGGCATCTCAACATGGGTGCAGGTCGTATTGTGTATCAGGATCTTACTAAGATTACGAAATCAATCCAGGACGGGGATTTCTTTGAAAATCCTGCTCTTCTTGCAGCATGTGAGAATGTGAAGAAGAATCACAGCGCTCTTCATATGTACGGCCTTGTATCGGACGGGGGCGTGCATAGCCATAATACACATATCTATGGTCTTCTGGAGCTGGCAAAGAGACAGGGAATCGAGAAGGTTTATGTACACTGCTTCCTGGACGGGCGTGATACGCCTCCGGCTTCTGGAAAGGAATATGTAGAGGAACTGACTGCGAAGATGCAGGAAATCGGTGTCGGTGAGGTAGCAACCGTTATGGGCCGTTACTATGCAATGGACCGGGACAATCGCTGGGAGCGTGTGGAGAAGGCCTACCGTGCCATGGTTTACGGAGAGGGAGAGCAGGCAGCCAGCGGACCGGAAGGGATCCAGGCGTCCTATGACAAGGAGATCACAGACGAGTTCGTGCTGCCTACAGTCATTATGAAGGATGGAGCGCCGGTAGCAACGATTCAGGAGAACGATTCCATCATCTTTTATAATTTCCGCCCGGATCGTGCAAGAGAGATTACAAGAACCTTCTGCGATGACGGATTTACAGGCTTTGACCGGGGTGAAAGAATCAAAACCACCTATGTCTGCTTCACAGAGTATGACGTAACCATCGAAAATAAATTAGTGGCATTCGTAAAAGAGGAGATTACAAACACCTTCGGCGAGTTCCTTGCAGCAAATGGAAAGAAGCAGGCACGTATTGCCGAGACAGAGAAGTACGCACATGTTACCTTCTTCTTCAACGGCGGTGTGGAAGAGCCTGGTGAGGGCGAGGACAGGATTCTCGTCAACTCCCCCAAGGTAGCAACCTATGACCTGAAGCCAGAGATGAGCGCCTATGAAGTGTGCGGCAAGCTGACCTGCGCCATCAGGTCCGGAGATTATGATGTCATTATCATTAACTTTGCAAATCCGGACATGGTAGGACATACTGGCGTCGAGGCTGCAGCAATCAAGGCCATTGAGGCTGTAGACGAGTGTGTAGGCAAAGCAGTCGAAGCTGTAAAGGAAGTAAACGGACAGATGTTCATCTGCGCCGACCATGGCAATGCCGAGCAGCTCATCGATGAGGAGACAGGCGAGCCCTTTACTGCGCATACGACCAATCCAGTACCATTTATCCTTGTAAATGCTGATCCGGCATACCGCTTAAGAGAAGGCGGATGCCTGGCGGATATCGCGCCAACCCTCATAGAACTGATGGGCATGGAACAGCCAAAAGAAATGACAGGGAAGTCACTGTTGGAGAAATAAAAAAGTTTCTGGGGACGGGGTATTTTTAAAAATACCCCGTCCCCAATTGGCAGGTGGAGGAATATGCATATTATGATCATTGAGGATGACCCGGTCATCCGTCAGGAGCTCAGGCAATTATTAGAAAATTCATTGTATCAGGTGAGCGCCCCGGGGAATTTTGAGGGAATCGTCCCTTTTATACTGGAGAGGGATCCGGATCTAGTGCTGCTGGATCTGAATCTTCCGGGGGAATCGGGATTTGAGATCTGCTCGAGGCTCCGGCTGTCATCAGAAGTACCGGTGATCTTTGTGACAGGAAGGACAGATTTCACGGATGAGCTGAATGGAATCTTAAGAGGCGGGGATGACTATATCACCAAGCCTTTTCATCCTCCGGTGCTGCTTGCCAGAATTGCTGCTGTGCTGAAGCGTACAAAAAGGAATACGGGGAGGGAGGAGGCTGTGCTCAGCCATAAGGGTGTGGAGCTTGACCTGGCCAGAGGCTGTGTGAGATATGAATGCCGTGAGATGGATATGTCGCGGAATGAGCTGAAGATCCTTCATTACCTGTTTATGAAAAAGGGAGAGATTGTCTCCCGCGTGGAGCTTGTGGAGGCTCTGTGGGATCAGCAGGTGTTTATTGATGATAATGCGCTGAGTGTGAATATGACCCGGATACGGGGGAAGCTTGGGCGGATTGGCGTGCAGGAATTTATTGAGACAAAACGGGGAATGGGGTATCGGATATGACAGTCAGGGAATATGTGAAGGACAGATGTCTGTTTTTACTTCTCCATATATGCTGCATGCTTCTGGCGGGCGGGTTTTTATATGCTACCGGGTATCCAGGGGATTATATTTTTCTGCTTTTGTTATGCTGGGCGATTCTCCTTACAGTAGTGTTTGGCGCATCCTATTGGAAGAAGAAGAGATATTTCAGCCAGATGGAAAAAATACTGGAACAGGTAGATCAGCGGTATCTTCTGGGAGAGGTGATGCCAGATCCGGTGTGTCTGGAGGATTTGATTTACCGGGACATGATCCGGGCATCCAATAAATCTGCTATTGAGAAAATCCGGGATATTGAGGAGGAGAGGAAGGAATACCGGGAATTTATTGAGAGCTGGGTACATGAGATCAAAGCACCCATTACCGGAATTTCCCTGATCTGTGAAAATTACAGGGGAGAGCATGAGAGACGGATCGGCGGACTGAATCAGAAGACATGGGCACTTGTGGAAATGGCTCTTTACTATGCGCGCTCGGATGAGGTGTATAAGGATTACATAATCAAAAAGACCAGCCTGCACAATCTGGCTTCTGAGGTGCTGTTAAAGAATAAATATTTGCTTATACAAAGCGGGATGACGGCAGAGGTGCGATGTGAGGATGAGGTGTATACAGATGAGAAATGGATTGCCTTTATTCTGAATCAGATTGTTCTTAATAGTGTGAAATATAAAAGGGAAGAAGGGGCACATCTGTGCATTTATACAGAAAGGTACGGACATGGAGTCCGGCTTGTGGCAGAGGATAATGGAATCGGAATTAAGGAAGAAGAGGCGATGCGTGTCTTTGAGAAGGGCTTTACCGGAAGCAACGGGAGGAAAAATGAACGGTCAACAGGGATGGGGCTATATCTCTGTAAGGTACTTTGCGGGAAGCTTGGGATAGAGATTGGGGCAGAATCTGTGGAAGGAGAGGGCACGAGGATCTTGCTGGAGTTTCCGGTGGGAGATTATTATGCCAGGGAAAGTGATGTGGGGCTATTTTGAATCAATGGCCCCGATAGTATAGTGCCACAATATGTTTTTAATCTTTCAGCTTCTCGAAAATTTGTTCTGTATCGTATTCCCGGCCACAGGTCGTTGCCGCCTTACATATCTGGTTAATTACCGAAGCTTCTTATTCCAACTCGTCCGAAATCACTTCCGGTGTTTTAGTCTTTCTCAGCTTCTTCCATTCCCAATTTCCTGTTTGATTCATTTGTTTTCCTCCATTATATAAATTTTTCCCTTGAACATACAACTGTCTCTTTACAGATTTTCGGATTATCGAAATAGTAATGGTTACTATTTTTGGAAACATGCCGTTATCCGGAAATATCTGCTTTTGTGATTCGCGTAAACTGATAAAACAGGGTGAAACTCCCCAATGATTACTCCGACTGTCTAGATTTCTAGATCTATAGATTCAAATTTTCTGGCAAATCCTTTGATAGAATTTTATGGATTTACTTTATCATATCTACCCTTTGTGACACAACATAATATTTCTTAAAAAACAGAGATTATTTTCTTGGTATTTCCTTATTGTCCTTACTTTATGTTTACTCCTTCCAACTGATCCGCCGCTTCGTTCATGCATAAACAGATGCAATAACTTATTTGACTATTGACATCATAACTATAGTTAACTATAATTATGTGTATTAAATAACTATAGTTTTTATTTGGATATAGTACGGAAATATGAAAAACAGGAAGGGATTTGATGTAATGAAAAACAGGAAAAAAGTGACTGCATATTTCGTTATACTGTCTATGCTTTTGCCAGTAGCGAAAGTTGAGGTAAGAGCATCTGAAGATGCCAGAATTGTTCAAGTTAACGACTGTTTGGAAATAAGCGATATAGTAAATGATAATTGGGAGGAGGACTTTTTTGTACAGAAGACACTTGACAATTCCAGTGAATCGGTTGGGGAATTTCTGGATGGACAGGATGATGATGCAATTTTCGAAATAGAAGAAAAAGGTGATGAACTAGAAGTCACGGCTCCCTATCAGACAAAGAGATTAATTGTGGAGAGTGGGGATCTTCAAGAGTTTTATGGTGCTGAGACAGTATATTATAATGAGAAAATGAATGAAACATATCTTCAGTTTGCCACTGAAGAGGATACAAAGAATGCTTATGAGCATCTTACGGCACAGTATGGAGAGGGATTTTGTTTTGTAGATGAAGTCTTTTGCATAGATAAAGCAATATGCGATATAGACAGCGAAGACAGCTATTATTCCTGGGGTGTGGGATATATGGGAATGGATGTCTTGAAGAATCAGGCAAAAGACAGAACAGACCTTTCTGCTGTAAAAGTAGCTGTCATTGATACCGGAATTGATGAATTTAACTTTATGTTTAAAGACCGGGTAATTACATCAGACAGTTACAATATTGCAGCTGGAAATGGGAATGTGAAAGATGAGCACGGGCATGGAACCCATGTTAGCGGAACCATTGTTGATGCCACACCTGGTAACGTTCAGATTATGTCTCTGAAGGTTGGCAATAGTCTGGGTCTGTCTACCACGAGCTTTTTGCGCACTGCAATCCAATATGCAGTAGAAAATAACGCCAATGTAGTAAACATTAGTATGGGTATGTTTGACACAAGCGGAAGACCAATGACAGCATACGATACCGCAATACAGGCCGCATATAACAAGGGAATTCCTATTTGTGTAGCCGCAGGCAATGATTCTGTAGATGCAAAGTATACATATCCTGCATGCAATCCACAGACTCTGACAGTAAGTGCACTTGGAAAATCAGGAAAGCTTGCCACCTATTCTAACCGCGGAAACGTGATAGATTTTACGGCTCCTGGAAGCGGTATTGTCAGTGCCTGTAATGGAGGCACTACAGTGGATATGGACGGAACATCTATGGCGGCGCCGCATATTACGGCAGCAGCAGCGTATATGAAGATGCTTAAACCAGATCTTACTGTTGAAGGTGTCTACAATGAATTGAAAAAATATTGCCTTGATTTGGGGGATACAGGAAAAGACACTCTGTACGGCTGGGGATGTCCGAATCTTAAGAGTTTGTTTCAGAATGGAATAGTGGGAGGAGTTACAGGAAGTGGAACTGACCAAGATGAAAATAACGCTGCAAACACAGCGTCCAGACAGTTGGGAAGGCCTGTTTTACAAACAGTAAGCAATGTAAAATCTGGAATTAAGATTCAGTGGTCAGGTGTGAAAGACTGTACAGGATATTCTCTGTACCGAAGAAACGGAAATGGCAAGTATGCCAGAATTGCAGCATTAAACAGATCAGCAGCATCCTATACGGATAAAAAGGCAGCGGATGGAAAGAAGTATACCTACGCAGTGAAAGCCTGTTTGAATAAAGATGAGGGCGCATTCAGCAACGAGAAGCAGACGATACGTATTTCACAGCCTAAAATCACGAAGATTGTGAAAAAGAGTAAAAAGAGTATAACGGTAAAGTGGTTAAAGAAAAAAGGAGTATCCGGATATCAGGTTCAATATTCGAAAAAGAAAAATTTTTCCAAAGCAAAGTCAAAGAAGTTTTCAGGAAAAAAGATATCGGCAGGATTTAAAAAGCTGTCGAAAGGGAAATATCATATTCGGGTTCGCGCATGGTCTAAGGGTGGATCAGGTAAGGTATATTCAGCCTGGTCCTCCACGAAGCATGTCAGAATCATATAGGCTTAAAGAAAGGACGAATTGTTCAGATATGGGAAGGAGGCATACAAAAGGGCCTGATTTGTAACGATTCAGCAGACCGCTGTGAAGGCTATGAACATTCCCCCGGGATTTTAGGTCACTGTCCCTGGCGAGGGACAATAATCATTACTGCAGGAATAATTCAGAAAGGAAAAAATAAGATGAAAAAGTCAATCATGAAAAGGATGCTGACCTTTGTCGTAGTGATTGCTATGGTATTAACATCTGCAGCGATCCCATCTGTCCAGGCAGAGGCAGCATCAGCAAAAAAGGTAAAAAGCGTTAAGCTTAAAATTGGTTCATCCACTGTTACAAATAAAAAATATACTATGGCAGTTGGACAGAAAAAGAAATTGAAGGTAACAGTTACACCGAAAGCAGCTAAAAAGAGCATTGTATTTAAAACAAGCAAGAAGAAGGTTGCTACAGTCGATAAAAAAGGAAAGATTACTGCAAAATCTGCAGGAAAGTCAAAGATTACAGTAACAGTTACTGGAAAGAACAAGAAAAAGGTCAAAAAGAACGTTACCATAGTGGTTAAGAAAAAATCGTCTTCCAATAATGGCGGTGCAAATCGTGAGATTGCGGTTACTGGCGTAACTGCAACAATTGTACCGTCCACGATTAATGTTGGCGAGAGTGCGCAGGTGAACGCAGCTGTAGCGCCTGCTAATGCTACGAATAAGACACTTACGTATTCTTCAAGTAACAGTGCAGTTGCAGCAGTTAATAATGCAGGCGCAGTCATTGGCATGGGCGCCGGTACAGCAACGATTACTGTAAAGTCTGCAAATGGGAAAACAGCAAGTGTAAATGTGACGGTTGTGAATGTACCGGTAAAAGAGATTCAGCTGAATACGGAATCAGCGGAGGTTACGATCAGCGGTACAGTTGCGCTTAAAACGGCCATTTTGCCGGAAAATGCCACAAATAAGGCTGTAAAGTGGATGTCAGAAGATGAGACAATCGCATCCGTATCTGTTGACGGCGTGGTAACCGGGCATAAAGTTGGAAGTACAAGCGTCTATGCAATTGCAGAAGATGGAAGCAATGTAAAATCATCCGAATGTAAAATCACCGTAAAGTCAGATTCGCAGATTGCAAATGGTATTACCCTGGAGGTTACGAATCCATATAAAGACGGAGAGGGCAAGCAGTATAATAACACAGTTATTGTTGGTAAAGAGATGAATGTGCGCGTGTCGGTCGGAAAAGATGGCATGGGGGTAGGAAATGCAACGGTTACATTGTCCCTGAGTGCTGATTATGGAAATAGTCCGAGAGGATTTGAGCTAAAAGGAATTAATTCTGGCGCAGTTACCACCGATGCAAATGGTATTGCAACTTTTGCGGTTGGTCCGACGCAAGATTATAGTAACGCGAATGCATTTTCGGGAATATGGCAGAGCTATACTCTGACAGCAAAAGAATCGGCAACGAATGCAGAGACATCTATTCCAGTATCCTTTGCAGCAATGGAAATCCGGGAGGATACAAAGGATGGGTATGGAGCTTTGGCTGTAGAAAACAATCACGGCCGGGTTTATCCGGACATTGAACCTTCAGACAATGCAAGTGAATTTGATGATGGTGTTTATACAACCCGGACAATTTATGAAGAAGGAAGGAGTCTGTCAGAGGAATACGTAACCAGCCAGCAATATTCTACAAATGCTGATAGTAGAAAAGTATATCTGTCCGTAGAGCCTTATCTCGCATTACCAGCCACAAATGAAAATGCAAGAGCCGGAGAATGGTCTAAGGATGTTGGAAGTGATTCTGGGAAATATACGGTCTATAATGATGAGCTGAATGAAACAACCACCACAATTGTACAGGAAATTCCGGCAGGTTTGGAATACATGACATTATGCTTTGATAAAATAAGATTGTCAAGATACTCTGTAATGTATATAGACCTGTATGATTTGAATGGTAATTTAATGTATTCAAAAGCCATGGATGTTACGAATAACAGCCAGGCCTCTCCAAATGTACAGATTGACAAGCTTCAGAACAAAGAGGGATATCTGCAGGTTTCACTTGTATCCCAGGGTCTGGTGGATGCATCTAATGAAGGCTATGTATTAAAACGTCTGGTGGGAAAGTATGCATCAGGGACTGCCAATGAGGCGAACTATATTACAATGAAGGATGTAGTGAAATGGGAGGAAGCCTCTTCTGAAATCGGATATGAACCATCTTCCATGACTCTTAGTGCAGTCAGAAAGTATATTCCGGATGATTCAGCATACCTGAACGGTAATTACACATACAAATGCTATATTCCATCGTACCCCAGGACAGGAAATGCATATATTGAAGTATCTGATACCAATAACAAGGTGGTAGCATGGTATCTTTATCCTACTGTAAATAATGGCAGCAATGTAAATATACTTGCTCCTGATAAAGCCAATAATTCCAAAAATATTCATGCTATCAGGGCAACAAGGGAAGAGACATGTGAGAAGGGTGTTGGTACAATTACTCCAGAAGAAGGTGGTAATGTTGCGGTAATTGATTCCAAAACAGTAGGAGTTACAAATATAAAAGCAACTTTGGACATCCCTGGAATTTCAGACAAAGAATTAAACAGTATTGGCGGTGGGGTTCTCTATTCTTCCGTACAATGGGTAAATGATAATACTTCAGTAGAAGAAGATCCAAATGAAGAGTTTTATGCTATTGAAGGGCAGAATGTGAAGCTGACAGCCCAGCTATTTGGTACGAATGGTACAATAAAAACAGTTGAAGGAGCAAATGTCGATTTCCTGTACCAGGATGATCGTGAAGGGAAAGATGTCGAACTTTCAGCCGGAGATAAGATTGGCGGAGAGATAGATGAAAATGGTAATATGATAAATCAAGTCACTGTAATATCAGCAGGAGACAGGACGGATTCAGATGGACGTGCTGAACTTATCCTGAAGGGTGAAAACATTGACTTCGTAAAGGGTGTTTATGCAAAATCAGAAGGATCAATTGTAAAACTTAGTGTTGGAACAAAATCAGAATTGCCGAAAGCGGATGTTTTTTGGGTTGATCTCGGCGTTTCATTCATGGACAGTGCAAATACAACAGATTTCCCGGCGAGAACGACAACCTTCAGAGGAGCTGTCAAAGATATTACACGTCAAAGAGACAGCCAGACTGGAAATACATGGGATCTTGGCTACCAGGTAGTTGCACGTTCTAAGAACTTTGACTATAGAGATTTTCAGGATGAGACAAGCGATTGTATTGGTGCAGGAATATTCGATAAGATTACAAATGTACCTATATCCTATACAATGACTGGAGTAGGAGAAATCAGCAGCCAGTCAAAAAATGTTGCTAAGATTACATCCAGCAGAATAGGAGCCATGGAAGTGACAGGTACCATTGACATGGCAAATCTCGGTGCAGATGTCCGTATTACATATTACGATGAGGAAGAAAAAAAGCATGAGATATCGAATGTTGGTACCGGAGCTACAGATACGATTTCAGAGCTTGGTTTAAAATTCACTATGAACTGGAGTAATAATGGTATAGAGCATCAGATTCTTACCCCGGATGGAACGAATTTATATAAGGATACAGCTACAACTGTATATGTACAGGTAAAGGATATGCTGGGGAATCCTTATGCTGGAATATCTGTTTCTTATATGATTACAGAACTGAACAAAACAGATGGGGAAAGAAGTGCAAGGACAGATGATAAAGGAATTCTGGCTATTCCGCTGAGGGCGCCTGGGATGGCGGGAAGAAGTGTGATTACGTTTACTATAAACAATGATACGACGGCAGATACTACTCTGACTTATAATGACGAAAATACGCCTCAATTTGGACTCGCATCAGATGATCTCGCCAATAAGGTGTATGCTGTGGAAAGAGTAGGAACTAACAGATTAAAGGTGAAGTTCACAAATCAGGTGAGATTATCGACTGTGCAGACCGGCGAATTTATATTTACACAATTGAATGATGATACAAAGTATGCTGTGACTGACTTTGAAGCAGTAAAGAATGACAATACTGCAATTTATCTCACACTTGACCAGGATATTAAAAATCCTGGAAACGAGCACACCTTAACAATTGCATCCTGGCAGGACGATACAACAGGTGTCACATATGAATTGCTTGACAACAATGGCAAAAAGATAACAGGCAGTAATTCATATACATTTACACCATCCAGATAATAGGGAGAAAATCAGAGAAAGTACAGATTTCAGGGAAAGAGTGAGTTCCATTCCCTGTGAGGAGGTGTTGATACGGCAGAATCTAATTGTTTTACGAATGAAAAAGATGGGGATATGCAGAAGGCTGACAGTTTAACTGGCGGTACGTGGGATGGTCTTAATTTGCCCAAAAGACCTCCTGAGGGAACAGGGATTCCGCTTCTTACTAATATAAGTGAAATAAATAAGTTTGTTGGAGTCTGGGAAAAAGAAAAATCAAAGTAACAGAAAACCAGGTCTGCACATTTATGTGCAGACCTGGTTTTTGCTGCAGCAGCTGGAGTGATACTCACGACTATATCTTACAACTCTGTAACCTTCCTGTAACCTTCTAAAATACAAACCGTCAGAAAAATATGATATAGTTATACTCACGGCAGGTTTCATCTGCCGTGAGTATAACGAAAAGATCATAAAAGACGGGAGTGAAATGTATGTATGACAATATCCGTGTGTGCGATGTAGAAAAATATTACGGAAATGATTCCAATGTAACAAAAGCCATAGACCGTGTTAGCTTCACGGTAGAGCGCGGCGAATTCGTTGGCGTGATGGGAGCGTCAGGTTCAGGAAAGACAACGCTTCTCAACATGCTTGCCACCATTGACCGGGTGACGGCAGGACATATCTTTTATGGAGACACTGATATTACAGAGCTAAAGGATGAGAAACTGTCGGATTTCAGGAAGGAGAACCTGGGATTTGTCTTCCAGGACTATAATCTTCTGGATACGCTGACCATGGAGGAGAATATCGTGCTTGCCCTTACCATACGGAAGGAAGGAAAAGCAGAGATTCAGCGAAAATGCGGCGAGATTATGCGGCTTCTTGGTATTGAGGAGATTAAGAATAAGTTTCCCTATCAGGTGTCAGGGGGACAGAAACAGCGGTGTGCCTGCGCAAGGGCTCTTGTAAACAACCCCCGGCTTCTTCTGGCGGATGAGCCGACAGGGGCGCTAGATTCCCGCTCGGCGCAGACACTTCTTGAGACCTTTACAGACATGAATGATTCTTTAAACGCAACGATCCTCATGGTAACTCATGATGCCTTTTCCGCAAGCTACTGCAGCCGGATCCTGTTTTTAAAGGATGGAAGGATTTTCCATGAGCTTGTACGGGGAGGGAAAGAACGGAGGGTATTTCTAAATGAGATTCTAGACGTTCTGTCCCTGACAGGAGGTGAGCTTTCCGATGCTCGGTAAACTTGCAGTCAGAAATGTTAAGCGTTCCGCAAAGGATTATCTTGTGTATGTGATTACCATGATGCTAGTTACGGCGCTGATGTTTGCCTTTAACAGCATTTTATTCTCTCCGGATATCCGCAGGCGGATTGATATGGCGGGAATCATGGCGGCAATGATCGGACTTGCCACATTTTTCATTGTAATAATTGTTGCTTGGCTCATTAACTATATGGTACGGTTCATGCTGGAAAAGAGGAGCCGCGAATTCGGGACCTATCTGCTTCTCGGAATGAAGAAGAAGGAGATCGCGCGCCTCTACATGCGGGAAAATGTGATTATGGGAATGGGGTCATTTATTGCAGGAATGGCCATGGGAGTGCTTCTGCAGCAGATGATTATGGCAGTGCTCTACACCATGCTCCAGGAAAATTATCACCTGAAGCTTCAGTTCAGCCGTTGGTGTATTCTGATGACAGTATGCTGCTATGGGGGCTGCTACGTTCTGGCGCTTTTCAGGTGCAAACGAAGATTTAAGAAAATGAATATCCGGGACCTTATGGATGCAGGAAATAAAAATGAAGAAGTGAAGGAATCCCACGAGCGTGTGAAGCAGTGGCTCCTTCCCCTGTCCCTGGTATTTTTGGTTTTCTTTGGAGTATGGCTGCTTTTCGGCGGTGTTCTGTTTGGCGGATGGAACGGCGGAACAGTAATCGGCTTCCTTATTGGGCTTATCCTGGTTATTTATCTTTTCTACATCGGGCTCTCATCCTTTATCGTCTGCTATATCAGGCGGGGAGGAGCGCTGATTTATAAGGGGCAGAATCTGTTTTTACTCCGGCAGCTTTCCTCTAAGATCAGGACCATGTGGTTTACCATGGGGACACTGACATCCCTCTTTACCATTGCCTTTTTAGGCTGCACGGTGGCAATGATGTTCAGTGACTACCAGAGCAAGGCATTAGAAGACAAGTTCCCGTTTGATGTACAGGTAAACAGTCCGGATGTGGAATATGATTTTTCGGAGGAGATTCAGATTTTAAACGAGTACACAGAGGTAAAGGATATTTACCCCTATTATATCTATGAAAATGGGACGGACCAGGTAAATGTATGGCTTCGTACTCACTTAAGATACTTTGGAACAATGTACAGAAAAGGCGGAAAAGAAGATGCAGAGGCTGATCTTGAAAAGATCCGGAATACAGATGACGGCTCCTACTGTCGCTCTGACACCTATATGAAGCTTTCAGATTATAATTATCTGCGGAAAATGCTGGGTTATCAGGAGATATCTTTAAAGGCAGATGAGTATGCACTTCACATAAAAAACAGAGTATATGGGGAGACCGGGGATTTTGCAGGGCATCTTACCGTGGAAGGAGATGCGGGTGAGCTGAAATTCGCAGGCTACCATATGGAGTCTTTTTCCCAGGACGGACACAACGGCGGAGATTACGTTATTGTGGTGCCGGACGAAAGCGCCGGGAATCTCAGGCCATATTATAAAGAGCTTGCGGCAGATATTAAAGGCAGGGCGCCGGCCGGACTGGCAGACAGGCTGGACGATATCGGAAGAGATGATGAGGTTTACGGTCATCTTGATATAGCGGGAGATCTGGATGATGAAATAGAAGAGGATGAGGAAATGATGCCAAATTCCTGTTTGGGTACTGATCAGATTATCGTTTATGCTGCGGTCAATCTGGTAAGGGATAATCTGATTCCGGAGGTGAAGTACATGCTGTCAGCTATTGTATTCCCGTGCTTTTACCTGGGATTTGTATTTGTGTGCGTGGCTCTTACCGTACTGTCTGTGCAACAGCTCAGTGACTCGGCAAAATATAAGTTCCGCTACGACATACTCCGTAAAATCGGACTCCGTAAAAACGAGGTGGCGGCAGCAGTCGCAAAGCAGTTATTCTTATACTACCTCTGCCCGGCAGTTTTTGCAGCAGGGATAGCAGGAACAGTCGCTATATTTATCAGCGGAAAATTTATCTTCTACACAGGAATTTCCACATCTATTTTTCAATACTTTGGAATTTCCTTCCTGTTGTTTTTTGGAATTTACGGCCTCTATTTTGCTGCAACTTATGCAGGATTTAAGATGAATGTAGAAAGCCAGAATTCACACTTTACACTTAAGGTATGAATTGTTATAATGTAAGCACAAAAATAGCAGGTCAGCAATACTTTATAACAGAGACTGATGATAGAATGAATGAAGGATATTACTGATCACGAAGTGAACAGTAAAGGATTTGAGGAGAAGGAGCTGCAATGAAGGTATACGATACAATTTTCTTTGATCTGGACGGAACAATTACGGATTCTGCACCAGGCATTACGAATTCTGTTGTCTACGCACTAAAAAAATACGGTATTGAGGAGAACGATTACCTGAAGCTGTGCAAGTTCATCGGTCCGCCTCTTACAGTTTCTTTCCAGGAACTCTACGGATTCTCCAGAGAACAGTCCCAGGAAGCGGTGAAATATTACAGAGAATATTACACAGATAAGGGAATATTTGAAAACAGTGTATACGACGGATTTGAAGAAGTGGCAGGGAAGCTTAAGAAAAGTGGGAAAAGACTTGTAGTAGCCACTTCAAAGCCAGAGCCCTTTGCAAGAAAGATTATTGATTATTTCGCCCTGACTCCCTACTTTGATTATGTGGCGGGGATGGAACTTGACGGCGGCAGGGGAACAAAAACAGAAGTCATCCGCTATGCCCTCCGGGAGTGTGGGATAAATGATAAGGCAACAGTTCTTATGGTGGGTGACCGTGAGCATGATGTGATTGGGGCAAGAGAAGCCGGAATAGACTGTCTTGGCGTACTATATGGTTTTGGGACCCGGGAAGAGCTTGAAAAAGCAGGCGCTATGTATATTGCAGAGAGTGTAGAGGATATTTTGCATCCAAAGTTACGAGTCGCGGCTCAGGAATGCGTAGATCCAGGCTTATGTCCACATGAAAGTATATGACTGTCAGGTGATTTTATGAGTGTGAAAAGGAATATCAGAATCTGCAGAAGCGTTTTGGCCTGCCTGTTCCTGATACTGGCCTGTATGCCGGTTTTTATGGTCCAGGCAGAGGAAAAGGTTTTCTGTGCAGCTTACGGCGACAGCATAACAAAAGGATATTCGGGGCGGAAGAAGGAGGAACTTAGAAGCTATCCGGAGCTTCTGGCAGAAGAGGTGTCCAGGAAGACCGGGATTCCTTCGGAATGTGCGAAGCATGCCAGAAACGGGCTGGATTCACGGCGGCTTAATTCTGAGCTCCTCGGTACGGATGAAGCGGCAAAGGACATGGAGAGGGCAGATATTATTACTCTTACAATTGGGGCAAATGACCTGATGACTGAACTTAAAGAGGCGGCGCAGGAGGTTCTGGGAACAGAGCGCAGATTCATAAGCGCCTATGATGCAATGGATACGCTTATGGAAGGAGTGGAGGGAAATCCGCTGCTTATCATGCGGATCCTGGATGTGCTGAATAACTGGGATTATCATACCTTCGAGGAACAATGGGTGGCTGCCATGAGGACATTTGCGCAGCACAGGAAGGATACTTCCCAGATGATCGTGACGAATATCTATAATCCTGTGGGGATGTTTGAGCTTCCAGGAACCATTAACGAGATCTTAGAGGACATTATCCTGAATATGAATGAGATCATGTACCGGTATGCCCGGGAGTATGATTACCATGTAATTGATCTTTTTACGTCGGATATCTGTGACCATCTCCAGGATGACGGCCTGCATCCGGACCAGGAGGGACAGAGGATAATCGCCGCGCTGGCAGAAAAGAAGATTGATACCGGGCGTTTCATGGGAAAACCGGAAAAAGAGATTAAGAAGGAAACCGCTCCCAAAAGAACCGGACGGCGAAGGTTCAGTCTGTTTACCATCCTTGGGCCTGCGCCCTTTGCAGCGGGCGCTGCCGCTGCAATGCTTGCAGGTATAACCATATGGTGGAGAGCCAGGAGGAAGAGGGCGTAAAATATTGAAAAACGATACCTTTAGATGTCATAAGGCATCCATTAGGAGAATGTATATGTAGCATGCTGGCGTCTATAGGTGTCATTGTCCTTCTGACTCAATTCTCTTTCAACCTGTGCCAATTTTGCTTTCAAATCCCCCACTTTAGTTTCATCTGTTTCCCTGTTGATCTGTTTCTCCAACTCTTGTTTCTGTTTTTTCAGTTTTTCGATCTCGCGGTCAACTTTATCAGTATTGCAGGTGCAGCTTTTCGCCTTTTTGTCAGAGCTGCTTTTTTCCGGCTCTTCTGCACCCTTGCCCCGATCAGAGGCGTCGGAAGCATTCGAGGCATCCTCTGCCCGCTCCGGGTCATCGAAATAGATTTTGGGCCTGCCATTCCCGTCCTTACCCAGCCGGTAATGCCCTGACGGTTCCGGTTTTTCCTCCGGAACATATTCATCCATCACAGGCCTTTGGCGGTGCTCCAGGGTTTCATTTTCGGGCCGCCGGACTTTTTTCGGTTCATCCACACCAGTAATCGGTACAGTCGTTTGCGCCGCGCCAGAATTTATTCCAGAAATAGGCTGCATGATATATTCCTCCAATCCACAAAATAGTTAGCTGATGTTGCTATCATCAGTTTACCTCACTAAAAAAAGAATTTCAAGGCTTTTGTATTGAAATGCTCTCTGGATGTAATGAAATGGTTACTGTTCACTCCGTGACCAGTAACCTACTTTCCTTTGTGTGTTTTATAATATCAGTTTCATGGTTTTCCTCTCTTCTTTGAACCTCTGCAATTAACAGAGGCTGTATCTGCGGGTACGTCAATGCATCTGGCAATCCGTCAAACAGCCGGACTTTTTCCATCTCGCTGTGGAGCTCTTTTTCAAAGCGTTTAATATCGGCAAAATAGAGCATGCCACATGATTTTGAAACAATCACTGCAAATTTTAACAGGCTGTCCTCCACCTGCTCATAAAATTTTACTTGCATAAGTACGTCCCTCCTGTCACTTTTCTTCGCCTGGTTCAACAAAAACCTTCCACTGGTCAGTATCTCAGCTTTATATTAGAGAGAGCTACCTTTGCCGTATACCCCTTTGTACGCAGCATATATTCCATTCCGTTTTTTGCCAGGTCAATATGATTCTGCGGCGCTACCATAATCTCTTCAATGGGCAGGTTCCGGTCACTTAGCGGAATTTCAATATAGGGGAGCATAAAGCCGTCCTTGGGACGGAAATATACAGCGGTGTCCTTCCTCTTTTTAAAAATAAACCGGTATTCCTGTTCCTCTGCAAAGCCTTCGTGCTTAAAAAACATGGCATACACCTCAGCCATTTTCTGAAACTTTCTGCATGCCTTCACATAATTGCGTTCCTGGCGGTTATTCCTTCCATTTTCTAAAATATCCTGCAGGGGCATTCTCAGAAGATTCGGCAGGTAATTGCACAGATTCCGCCGGATCAGCTGGTGCTGTTTTTTCGTACTGTATACGACAAGGCCGTGATAAGCGATCTCTGCGGCCTCTTCGATTCTTGCGATAATCTCATCACTTTGGAAGCCAATATTATAACCGGTTTTGCTTCCGAATTCTGACCACATGGTAATGCTGTCCCGGCATTTGGAAAAGGAGAGAACGAAGTATTCCCTGCCCTTCTCCTGGTCTGAGTAAATAGAATCTGCAAGGAATATCTCCTTAAGCCAGGGATCCTTAATCTGTTCCCGGCATACGTCATCTATGATTCCCTGGATATGGGAAAATTCGTTGGGGTCATTTAAAAAATCGCTTTTTGTTGCCCAGAAGCAGTTGTGGTTAATAATGCCGTTGATTCCGTTGCTCTTTGTGTAGTGGTACAGAATGCTGCCTTTTTCTGCATGGGCAAGCTTTACCTGCCTTCCTGACATTGGTTCAGGCCTCCTCTCTGTGTATGCTTATATTTTGGTTATCGGCATATTTCCCGGAAACTAAAGGAGCCCGTGAAAAGTAACCAAAAATCGCCCCTCACCGAATTCTTTGGTGCATTGCAGACTATTTGTGGTATACTATATTTAATCCGTTTGAGAGGGCAGAGGCAATTTCCAGGACAATCCGGCAGAAGCTGGAATATTTGAGGCAATTTCAGCAGGGCAGGAAGATTTGGAAGAGAG
The DNA here is from genome assembly GCA_948602995.1 of uncultured Dorea sp. Lineage (GTDB taxonomy): Bacteria > Bacillota > Clostridia > Lachnospirales > Lachnospiraceae > CAPEBR01. Next base: position 69,941 of record CAPEBR010000005.1, on the reverse strand, counting down.
AAAAGTACTGGTAAGGTGGTTTGTTTTATGGAAGCAGAAAAGATCAGGATACAGATAGAAGGAAACCGTTTTATCATTGGCACTTCCCCGCAGCTGGTGGTGAATCTTGACAGCCAGGAAAATTATATTGTTGCGGATGGAAAGAGGCGGGCATATTTCAGGGAAGTGGCGCTTAGCCGGGATCTGCTGGAAGGAAAACGGAGGAATGCCCTGGATACTGCGGTGAGATATTACTACGGGCAGGCATGCAGAGTGCTGGACGGGATGATCGCGGCAGAGGCTTACCGGAATAAGGCGCTGGAATCTGCAGTGCCTAAGCCAATGACGCCGGATTTTGAGTGGGAACAGGAGAGTTATGGGAAAAGTATTTTGTCATAAACCGTGCCAGGCAGTATGGAAAGACGACAGTATTAACCGCTTTGGCATATTATCTCAAACGGAGAAAAATGCTGACGTTTCAGTCCGTGATAGGAGAAGATCATGAAAGTTTTGATAGGTACAACCAATCCGTCCAAGGTGAATCGTTTCGAAGAGCTCCTGGACGGCTGCGACATAGAATTCTGTACTCTCAGTGACCTGGGAATTTACACGGAACCGGAAGAGACAGGAAAAACGCCTGAGGAGAATGCGGTCATAAAGGCAAAGTATTACGGAAGCTTCTGTGATTTTGTCATCTGCAATGATTCCGGACTGTATTTTGAAGATATGCCTCTGGATGACTACCGGCAGCCTGGCCTGCACATCAGGGAGCCCCGGGGCAGCAGGCGGCTGGATGATGAGGAAATGATAGAGTATTATTCCGGGCTGGTTCATTCCCTTGGGGGAAGGGTGACGGCTTATTACCTGGATGGGATTGCAGTGAATAACAGAGGACTTGTTTCATCTTTTATGGAAAACAGTGAGAGCAGAAAAGAGAATGCTTTTTATATGGTTGACACGCCGTCAGAAAAGAGGCATGCAGGCTGGCCGTTAGATTCTCTTTCACTCAACAGGAAGGACCTGACATATTTTGTCTGTGAAGGAGATAGAAAGTATGATATGTCGGAGGAGGATATTGTGGAGAGAGCGTACCAGAAAAGGCTCATTCGGTTTTTAAAGGAGGCTTTAGGCATTTTGCCGGAAAGTGATGATCTGGAAATCATTCCTGCCTATGGGTTTTCGCAGGAGACAGGTGCGTTGTTTTCGGAATATACGGATATGCTGATTGAAGGTGACAGTTCATTTCAGAAATACCTGGATGTCCAGTGTTATGATGAGGAGCTAAAGCACCTGGAAGCCAAGTATGGCCTTCCATATGGCAGGCTGTATCTGGCCCGTTATAATGGAGAGACGGCAGGCTGTATAGCGCTGAGAAGGATTGACGATCAGAATTGTGAAATGAAACGTCTCTATGTAAGGCAGCAGTTCCGGGGGAAGCAGATCGGAGACCGGCTGGTGCACAAGATTATCACAGAAGCGAAAAAAGCAGGCTATTCTTATATGCTGTTAGATACCCTCCCATTTTTGAAGGGAGCGCTTCATCTGTACAAAAAGTACGGGTTTTGCGAAACAGGCCGGTATAATGACAGCCCAATGGATTCTTCAATATATATGAAATTAGATTTGGCAGGTGAAAAAAATGAAGTTGAAAAATGTATTGATTGTTGTAAAGGATATTGAAAAATCAAGAAAGTTCTATCATGATCTGTTTGGTCTTGATCTGATACTGGATCATGACGGCAATATGATTCTGACAGAAGGACTTGTCCTTCAGGATGAAAAAATATGGAAAGAGTTTCTTGGGAAGGAGATCATCCCGGAGAATCACTCCTGTGAGCTGTATTTTGAGGAGGAGGACCTGGAGGAATTCATTCAGAAACTTGAAAATCTGTATCCGCAGGTCAGGTATGTCAACAGGCTTATGACACACAGCTGGGGACAAAAGGTGATCCGGTTTTATGATCCTGACGGGAACCTGATTGAGGTGGGGACGCCCATGTGACCGGGGCAGCAGATTGATGTATTTGCAGTCAGAATACTGGGCAGGCAGAGTGCGGGAAACATCCAGGCCGTAGCAGTCCAGCATAATATTGCGTATTACCTCCGGCGCGTTTCATGCAGGCATGGAGCACATGCTCCTTTTGACGTTTGTTTCATTATATCCATACTGAACAGGTGTGCCGAGATTTTTGAAAAATGGCATTGACAAATACAAAGCGTACTGATAATATAAAAACACATAAAGTATATAAAACATATATAAATACTAGGTATTAAGAAAGGGGGATTTTTATGAAAATATATGAAAGAATTACAGATCTGATTGGAGGAACTCCGCTTTTGAAACTCACGAATTACATTGCAGGAGAGAAGCTGGATGCCCAGATTTACGGAAAGCTGGAGTATTTTAATCCCGCCGGGAGTGTCAAGGACAGGATTGCAAAAGCCATGATTGACGAAGCGGAAGATAAAGGAATTCTAAAGCCGGGCTCTGTGATTATTGAGCCGACTAGCGGCAACACGGGGATTGGTCTCGCATCGGTGGCGGCTGCGAGAGGGTATCGGATCATTCTCACCATGCCGGAGACAATGAGTATTGAAAGACGTAACCTGCTAAAGGCATATGGCGCAGAGCTTGTGCTTACAGACGGAACAAAAGGGATGAAGGGAGCGATTGCCAGGGCGCAGGAGCTTGCAGACGAGATGCCGGACAGCTTTATTCCAAGTCAGTTTACCAATGCGGCAAACCCCGCGACCCACAGGAGTACGACAGGTCCGGAGATTTGGGAGGACACAGACGGAAAGGTGGATATTTTTGTAGCAGGTGTAGGTACAGGCGGCACAGTATCCGGTGTGGGTGAATATCTGAAGAGCCGGAACCCGGAGGTAAAGGTTGTGGCTGTGGAGCCTGCAGGTTCTCCGGTTCTTTCAAAAGGGACACCGGGACCACACAAAATTCAGGGGATTGGTGCCGGATTTGTACCGGACACATTGAACACCAGTGTTTATGACGAGGTGATTGCTGTTAAGAATGAGGATGCCTTTGAAACCGGAAGATACCTTGCCAGAAAGGAAGGGATTCTTGTAGGAATTTCCTCAGGAGCCGCTGTGTACGCAGCATCAGAGCTTGCAAAGCGGCCGGAAAATAAAGGAAAGGTCATCGTGGCGCTCCTTCCGGATACAGGAGAGCGGTATCTCTCTACACCGATGTTTGACGAATAACACAGTTGGGGACGGGGCATTTTTAATTTTGCCCTTCTCTGATGTGTAGTGTATTTTAGATCATATAATCATACATATACCGCTCTTTCTGCTGCTCAATGATATCCTGCAGTGTTATTCCGTCCAGGTATTCATTGATAACCCGTGTGAGACCCTGCCATACAGGGAGCATGGGACACTCAGTACTGCGGTCGCACTCTATGGGATCCTGCTCTGCGCATGCAACAGGAGACAGGTTTCCCTCTGTCAGTCTTAAGACGTCTCCGACCGTATATTTATCAGGCGTTTTTGCAAGCTGGTAGCCGCCCTGGGAGCCCCGGTTTGTTTTCAGAAATCCGGTTTTATTAAATACCGGGATAATCTGTTCTAGATATTTTTTTGAAATATTCTGCCGTTTTGCGACATCTTTAAGAGCAATATAACCGCAGTTCTGATGTTCTGCAAGGTCTAAAAGCATCCGGAGGGCATAGCGGCCCTTTGTTGAAATTTTCATATGGAATCACCTCTTAGCTTTGATGGTACTGTTTTTTGACACTTGCATCATACCATGTATTGGATGGCCTTTCAAGGTTGGGGACGGGGCATTTTTAATTTTCCCCCTTTTATAGTTACTGTTCACTCCGTTCACAGTAAATGGAGGTGATACTCAATGGCTGATGTAGCTGGTTCAATTCGGCAATGATTTTGTAACCTTTGAGATAAAAGATGTTGCGCCTATTTCGCTCGCAGCAAGACACGGTGACAGTTCCGGTATTGATCTGAAGTCCGAAAAGGATATCATTTGAGAGGGAGGAGTAAAGGATGTTAAGACTAAGACCTTATAAACCCTGTGACGGGGAGGCAGTTGTTTCCTGGATAAAGGATGAAACGGCATTTTATAAATGGTGTGCAGGGAGGCTTAAGCATTATCCGGTTACTGCGGATGAGCTGAATGCCTGCTATGATTCCTTTGCATACAGAGATGATTTTTTCGTTATGGCAGCATTTGACGAAACGGGAATAACCGGACAGTTATTCATGAGGTTTCTTGATGAAGAGAAGAAGCTTCTCCGTTTTGGCTTTATCATTGTGGATGATTCAAAGCGGGGCAGGGGTTATGGCAGGCAGATGCTGAAGCTCGCCGTACAATATGCATTCGGCATTTTAAAAGTTGGAAGGATCACCCTCGGAGTGTTTGAGAATAATGAACCGGCATATCTCTGTTATAAATCAGTGGGTTTTCAGGACACAGGACAGTGGGAGAGCTATGACATTCTGAATGAAAGCTGGAAATGCCTGGAGCTTGCGCTGGATCCTGCGGGGAGGGATGTGTTATGGGAGTGTATCTGAATCCTGGAAATAAGCGGTGAAATTTTACTGGTGGGTATTAATTATGATAAAAACGCACCGGTGGGGAAGCGGAAACATACATGTGTGATTGAAAGAATACGAAGGACAGATTACGATTGACAAACATACTTTTAGTATGATAATATTATACATACTAAAAGTATGTAAAGAGTCCTGTTCACTGAGTGGACAGCAGCTATGTGGAAGGGAGGGATGAAACAGTGGCAAGAAATAAGCACCCCGAGGAAACCGTGAATCTGATTCTGGATACGGCTTTCCGCCTGTTTATGGAGAAGGGATATGAGCATACATCCATTCAGGACATCATTGATCAGTTGGGCGGTCTTAGTAAAGGTGCCATCTATCACCATTTTAAGTCTAAGGAAGATATATTAGTCGCGGTTACAGACAGAATAACGGCTGAATCAAATCAGATGCTTGCGGATATCCGTGACCGTTCTGACATTAGCGGACAGGAAAAGCTGAAAACGATTTTCAGAGAGTCAGTCAGACGGCCTGTACAGAACGATATTTTTACCGTGGCTCCGGATTTTCATAAGAACCCGAAGCTTCTCTTCAGTCTTTTGCATGATACCATAGACGAGGCGGCGCCTAATTATATTCTTCCGATTATCAGGCAGGGAATTTCAGACGGTTCTATTAAAACGGACTATCCGGAGCAATTGGCTGAACTGATTTTACTGGCAGCGAATGTCTGGATGAATCCTATGATCTTTGACAGCTCCGAGGAAGAATCTTACTGTAAGTTTATGGTATTCCGTCAGATGATGCAGGGGCTGGGACTGGATGTTGTAGATGACGATATATTAGAAAGACTGCAGGAGCTGACCTCAATCTATCAGAAGAGTAAATAAAAATCTGCCCTTTTAAATGGGCAATTTTTTTCAAATATTTACATACCGACGTTTGGTATTTGAAAGGAGAAATTATGAAATATATTGATAAGGAAGATGTGAAGAATACGAAACTGTTTTCAAAGGATTTTACGTTAGTTGTCATCGGGCAGATTATTTCACTGTTTGGAAACGCGGCGGTCAGATTTGCATTGCCTTTATATTTATTGAATCTGACAGGCTCCTCTGCACTTTATGGAACTGTAACAGCGTGTGCGTTTATTCCGGCAGTCCTGCTGTCTCCCATAGGCGGTATTGTCGCAGACAGGGTAAATAAAAGGAATGTTATGGTAATACTGGATTTTTTTACGGCGGGAGTTATATTTGTGTTTTCCCTGCTCATGAATGGAGGGAATCTCATTCTCCTTCTGACGGTTACACTGATGCTTCTGTACGGCATTGCCGGGGCATACCAGCCATCCGTGCAGGCAAGTATCCCTGCACTGACAGACCAGGCTCATTTTATGGCGGCAAATTCGGTCATTAATACAATAAGCTCTTTTTCGTCCCTGACAGGCCCTGTGCTCGGCGGCATTTTATATAGTGCATATGGATTGGAACCTGTGCTGTGGGTCTGCATGATATGCTTTAGTCTGTCGGCGGTTATGGAGATTTTTATCAGGATTCCATTTCAGAAGCAGCCTTCGGACGGAGGGATATGGAAGACGGCCAGAACTGATTTTACAGAGAGCGTACGCTTTATCCGGAGAGAGAAGCCGGTTATCGGAAAAGTCCTTCTTGTAGTCTGCGGGATTAATTTCTTCCTGTCTGCAATGATTATTGTTGGATTGCCGTATCTGGTAACGGAGGTGCTGAATCTGGAGGCTTCACAGGCAAACAGGCTTTATGGCTTTGCAGAGGGGGCACTGGCGGCAGGAGGACTTTCTGGCGGCATCTGTGCAGGTGTTTTCTCAGACAGGCTGGAAATCCATCAGTCGGGTAAGCTGATCATTGCCTGCTCAGCATGTGTGTTCCCAATCGGAGCAGCATTGATACTGTTTTCATCCGGAATGATGAATTATGTCATTATAACCATATGTTGTTTTGGCGTCATGGTGTTTTCTACAATTTTTACGGTGCAGATGATGTCCTTTGTTCAGAAAGAAACACCGCAAAATATAATCGGCAAGGTGATTGCTGTTCTTCTTACGGTTTCTATGTGTGCGCAGCCCCTTGGCAACGCATTATATGGTATTTTGTTTGAAATCTGTAAAGGGTCTGAGTATGCTGTTGTTTTATTTTCAGGTGTTGTGTCACTTGGGATTGCAATGGGCGCAAGGAATATTTTTCTTGCTATTCGGGAAGCCTGAATTATGCACTCGCAATTTGTTCGTCTGTTGCCTCCTTATCGTGCACCTGTCTACTCTGCGGGGGTGTATCCTGGATGGGCAGGCGTAGTTTAAAGCAGACCGTCAGCGCATCCTTCTCCCCGGCCTCCTGACTTTCCATGACATACGCCTGAAGGGAGCCGTGCATTTCCTCTGCCAGGGCTTTTGCCACAGTCAGCCCCAGGCCAGTGCCGCTCTGGCTGCGGGAGGCATCCTGCATATAAAAACGGTCGAACAGCCGGGGAATATCTTCCCTGGAGAGGAGCAGCGTGTCGTTGGAAAACAGAACAAAGACAGCAGCCGGTTCTTCCTCTACGGCGATCCGAAGCCAGGAATGTGCATATCTGCCTGCATTCTGAAACAGGTTAAAGAGAATTCGGTCTACAGGGGATTCTCCGCCGGACACCCATACAGGGTGTTCCGGGATGACTGCCTCTACCGTCAGGTGCGCCTGTTCTAGAAGAGCAAAATTTCCCATAAGGGATTCCCGGAGAAGCCGGGAGATGTCAACCGGCTCAGCCTTGAGGACAAAATCACCGGCGTTTACGCGGGAATAATCATAGAATTCTTCTACCAGCTGCTTCATGGATTCGGCTTTATGCTCTACAATCTCCAGGGTTTCATCTAATTCCGGGCAGTCAGAATACTGCGCGGCAGGGGATTTTCTGAATAGCTTCAGATAGCCGAGAATTACAGTCAGAGGCGTGCGCAGATCGTGGCTGATATTCTCAATCTGTTTCTGAAAATCTTTTTCTCTTTTCTCGTATTCGAGGCGTTCCGCCTGGAGTGATTTCAGTGCACAATTAAAGGTATACAGAAGGCCGCTCAGATGCCGGTCCGGCATGGGCAGGTGCAGCATCTGATTCTGGGTAAGGTCTTTCTGTATTTCCTGCAGCTCCCGGACAATTTCCCGGATACCATGGATGAGTGAAACATATCGGAATACTATATATCCGCATAGGACAATGAGTATCATCAGCAGAGCTGTCTTAATCATAGGAATGCCTCCTTCTTCATGCTGCGCTGGTCAGGATAAGTCCTTTTTCTTTAAAAGCAGGATGCCGGACAGGACGAAGACCAGGGTTCCGATTCCGCCTGAGGCGATACAGCGCAGCATTCCGCCCATAGTATCCCACGCGGTGATGCATTCACGGGTATTCACATACAGGCCGTTTACTACAGCGAACAGGTTGGATGGCAGCCACAGGGCAGCCTGATACAATGCTTCAGAACGCATCCCCCCAATCAGAAAGATCTTGGGAATCAAAAACCAGATCAGACCACACACAAGAATTCCCGTAATGGTTTTTTCAAAATAACTGATACAGACAAGGGCACAGACCAGGCAGGCCACAGAGATCAGGTATATGGCGGGAATCTCGGACAGCAGGTGGGTCAGATGGACAGGCCCTGTCTTAGGAAGCAGCAGCTCTGCGCTTATGACCCATGTTGTGTTATTTTCTCCATAATATCCCCCCTGCCATACGGCTTCATATAAAGCCTCCCTTGAATAAACCCTCTCCGGATTCTTCATCAGAAGGCAGAGTATATCAAATTCATGCACAGTGAGGGAAAGTTCCTCTCCCAGAAGAAGCGCCTTTCTCCGGTCAGGATAAAGCCTCATCTCTCTGTGAACCAGGCAGTCCTTTTCTGGGGCATCCTTCCCGCAACGCCTTAATCCTGCTTCCACCCTTGCAGCAACCTCTTCTGGCTCAAAGGGCTTCGTAATATAATCATCCGCGCCGTTTTTCAGAAGAGCCACCTTATCTCCCAGGGAGTTCTTCGCGGAAAGAACCAGCACCGGCACATCCCCGTGCCGCCCTTTCCGGATTTCACCAAGAAGCTCCTCTCCGGAGATTCCCGGAAGCATAAGATCCAGAAGGATCAGGTCCGGACTTTCCCTCTCTAAAACAAGCTTTGCCTCCGTCCCCGACTTTTTTCTTGACAACAGTTATGTACTGTTATATACTGTTTATAGAGAAGGAGGGGTGAGATGAGGCTGATTATCAACAATTCTTCCATGCAGCCAATCTATGACCAGATTGTGACCCAGGTAAGAGGCGGCATTATGCGCGGGGAATTAAAGGAGGAAGAGATGCTCCCGTCGGTTCGCACCCTGGCCAGGGAACTGAAGGTCAGTGCACTGACTGTGAAGAAAGCATATGATGCCCTGGAAGCGGAAGGATTCATTGTTACGGTACACGGGAAGGGAAGCTTTGTGGCAGCTTTTAACCAGAACCTTCTGCTGGAGGAGAAGAAGAAGGAAGTGGAAGCGGATCTGGAAAAGGCCATCCGGAAAGGCAGAAGCTGCGGGATGAGTGATCAGGAGATTACAGACTTATTTTCTATTGTTTTGGAGGACTAGCAGAATGTTGAAATTGGAAAATGTAAAGAAACAGTATGACGGCTTCGAACTCGACTGCTCCCTTGAGGTAAAGGAAGGGTGCGTCACCGGGCTGGTGGGGAAGAACGGAGCAGGAAAGAGCACTGCATTCAAGGCAGTACTGGGGCTTATTCAGACGGACGGCGGAAGTCTCCGGGTGTTCGGAAAGTCTCCGGGTGAGCTTGATAAGAAGGATAAGCAGAGGATCGGGGTGGTGCTGGCGGATTCGGGATTCAGCGGATATCTGACGGTGAAGGCTCTGGTTCCGGTGCTGGAACAGTTGTATACCGGTTTTCAAAGAGAAGAATTTCTTGAAAGATGCAGAAGGTTCCGTCTGCCGCAGGATAAGAGAATCAAGGATTTTTCCACCGGTATGAAGCGCAAGCTCCAGGTGCTGGCCGCCATATCACACGGAGCCGCCCTTCTGCTTCTTGATGAGCCGACGGCAGGGCTTGACGTCGTGGCGAGAGATGAGCTCCTTGAACTTTTGCGGGAATATATGGAGACAGAGGGGCGCAGCATCCTCATCAGCTCCCACATATCCAGTGACCTGGAGGGGTTCTGCGATGATATTTACATGATTGACGACGGGAAGATCATTCTCCATGAGGAGACGGATGTGCTGCTCAGCGATTATGCAGTTTTAAAGGCTACGGACGAGCAGTACCATGTACTGGATAAATCCTATATCCTGCGGCATAAGAAGGAGGGGTTCGGGTACAGCTGCCTGACAGACCAGAGACAGTTTTACCAGGAAAACTATCCGGAGCTTGTGATTGAGAGGGGAACGATTGATGAGCTGATTATGATGATGATTCGAGGTGAAAGAAAATGAAAGCATTATTAATAAAGGATGTCAATTTACTAAAAAGCCAGAAGCAGTTTTTCGGGGTTGTAGCGCTCATGCTGGTGCTGTTTACGATCGTCCAGGATAACAAATCGTTTGCGATTATCTATGTTGCGATGATGTTTTCCATACTGTCCATGACAACCATGGGTTATGATGAATATGAAAACGGTATGTGTTATCTTATGACGCTGCCCTTTTCCCGGAAGGAATACGTGCAGAGTAAATATGTATTCGGAATTCTGTCGAGCTTTCTTGGACTGACATTTAGCGTTATTTTTGTAGCTGCGGCAACGGTGGCTAAGGGTGGAATCTATCCGTGGGAGGAACTTCGCGATGCTGTGATCCCCGGTATTATGCTCATTACGGGTACGCTGTCGGTGTCAATGCCCGTCCAGTTGAAATTCGGCTCGGAGAAGAGCAGGGTCGTTTTTCTGAGCATATACGGAACAGGCTTTGTGGTTGGCTATGGGGTTATACAGATCTGCAAGAAGGCTGGCATTAGTCTCTCAGACATGATGGAATCTTCTTTTGTGAAAGATGTCCTGTCCACACCATGGGGGCTTGGCGTGATCTGTGCGGTCGTTCTCATTGCTTCCTATGCTGTCTCTGTACGGATTATAGGCAGAAGAGAGTTCTAGAGCGTGTTTGAAAATTCATTCCCACAATCTGCCGCCCCACTTTACACCAGATTTTATGCTGAATTTAGTCAATGTAGCCCGCTACACCTCCTAAATCCAGCATAAAATCTGATGCAAACTGGGACGACATCTTGCAGAAAGCAATTTTCAAACACGCTCTAGAATAACTTCCAGAACCAGTTACGGTTCCCGGTGGCTTTTTATGATTAGCCGGACAGCGCGGTACAGGAAGGGCCGGTATTCCTCAAATGGCAGAGGCTCCTGGTACATGACAGAGTTGTAGGCAGCGGAGCCTGCCAGTTCCACGATTGTAAAGAGCATGACATCCACATCCCCGTAATTATAATCATCGTATGCCACCAGTTCCAGGAAGCGCTCATAGATCTCATTGTCATTCTTTTCACCGGTAAACAGTGTGGAGCGCAGGGCTCCCATTACGAGATTTTTGGAAATGAAGTTCAGAAGGGGCTTATTTTTCTCAAGTGTGTTGATGACATGGTCAATGATAAAAATAAGCTGATCCTCAAGCCCGTGGATGCCGGCTTTGGAGAGGGCATCCCAGGCGGCATCAAAAAGCTCCTTTGCCTTATGGACTACAAGCTTGTTCTTAATATCATATTTATCCTTAAAATACAGATAAAAGGTGCCCTTTGCAACTCCAGCCTTTTCCACAATATCGGAGATGGCGGTGGAGTTGATGCCTTTTGTTGTAAATAGTTCATAGGCGGTGTTGAACAGCGCCTCTTTTTTTCTTTTTTTATTTTCATCAATTTTACCCATATCATCATCTTCCTTTTTTATAGTTATACTCACGGCCGGTGAAATCTGCCGTGAGTATCGCAAAAGCCGCAGCCGCAAAGCAGCATACCTCCTTATGCGGCTGTGCGCATCATGTGTCGTCCGTGTTCCATTCTGAGACGTTAATCATAACGCTCTTTCTTGCATTATAACCATATTTTGATGTCGTGACAAGTATATTTGTAAAAAAATGACCAAAAGTCATAATTTGTATTGACTATTGGTCATTTTTGGTGTATAGTGCTTATTGTAAGAAATGACCGATGGTCATAATAAAAAATGCCAGAATGAAAGGTAGGAGAAGCAGATGGTAAATTTCGGGAAAAAGGTGGTAAAGCACAGGGTATTGATTCTGATCATCAGCGTATTGCTGCTGATTCCCGCTGCGTTTGGGTATATCAATACCAGAATTAATTACGATGTACTCACGTATCTTCCCCAGGACATTGAGACAATGGAAGGGCAGGACATCATGGTGGAGGATTTCGGAGTAGGCGCGTTTTCCATGCTGGTGGTGGACGGCATGGAGAATAAGGATGTAGTAAAGCTTAAGAGCCAGGTGGAGGAGGTCGGGCATGTAGAGAAGGTGCTCTGGTATGATTCCCTGATGGACATTTCCGTTCCAGAAAGTATGCTTCCGGACCGGCTTAGAAAAGTGTTCAATTCCGATACAGGGACAATGATGGCAGTATTCTTTGATGATACTACGTCAGCAGACGGCACGCTTGAGGCGGTAAAGGAGATCAGGCGCATTGCAGATAAACAGTGCTTTCTAAGCGGAATGTCTGGTATCGTGCTGGATACGAAGGAGCTGTCAGAGCATGAGACTCCGATCTATGTTCTGATTGCGGTGGCTCTCTCCACGCTTGTGCTGGGGCTTACGATGGATTCCTTCTTTATTCCGATACTGTTTCTTTTAAGCATTGGGATGGCAATTATATATAATCTGGGAAGCAATATTTTTATGGGAGAGATCTCCTATATTACGAAGGCTCTCGCGGCGGTACTGCAGCTTGGTGTTACCATGGATTATTCCATCTTCCTGATGCACAGCTATGAGGAGCAGCAGGAGCGGTATCCAGGTGATAAGAAGCGGGCCATGGCACACGCCATATCACAGACATTTTCTTCTGTAATAGGGAGTTCTATTACAACAGTGGCCGGATTTATCGCCCTGTGCTTCATGAGCTTTACCCTGGGGCTTGATATTGGAATTGTAATGGCAAAAGGCGTGGTCTTCGGCGTGACTGCCTGCGTAACGATCCTGCCATCTATGATTCTCTGCTGTGATAAAGTGATTGAGAAGACCAGGCATAAGCCGCTGCTTCCGGATATCGGGAGGATTTCCGACAAGGTGACGAAGCATTATGTAGTGTATGTGGTGATCTTCCTGGTGCTTCTGGGGCCGGCTATATTCGGAAACAACCATACAGGGGTTTACTATAAACTGGACGATTCCCTTCCAAAAGACCTGCCCAGTATCCAGGCAAACGGGAAGCTCAACAGGGACTACAATATGAACACCACCCATGTCCTCCTGCTTAAGAGTGACGTTTCCGCCTCGAATGTAAGCCGGATGATTAAAAAAGTGGAAAAGGTAGACGGTGTGAAATGGGCTCTGGGGCTGAATTCGGTAGTGGGTCCCGGGATTCCGGCGGGGATGCTTCCGGATTCCACAGCCGGGATGCTGAAAAATGACAACTATCAGATGCTTATGATTAATTCGGAATATGAGGTTGCGACGGATGAGGTAAATGATCAGATTACACAGATCCATGATATTGTACAGCAGTATGACCAGGAGGCTATGCTTGTAGGAGAAGCGCCTCTTACAAAGGACCTGATTGACATTACGGATACGGATTTTAAGACAGTCAGTGTTGTTTCCATAGGGATTATATTTATTATCATACTGATTTTATTTAAGTCCGTGACACTGCCGGTCATCCTGGTGGGTATTATTGAGTTTGCTATATTTGTGAACATGGGGATCCCCTACTATACGGGCACGAAGCTTCCCTTTGTGGCTTCTATTGTAATCGGGACGATCCAGCTTGGTGCTACGGTGGATTATGCAATCCTGATGACGACCCGGTACAGGCGGGAGCGGAGTATGGGAGCGGGAAAATATGAAGCAATTACTACGGCCCATAAAGTGTCGGCCCAGTCGGTTATTGTAAGTGCACTAAGCTTCTTTGCCGCGACCATTGGAGTGGGACTTTACTCAAACATTGACATGATCAGCTCCTTATGTATCCTGATGGCAAGGGGCGCGATTGTCAGTATGTTTGTCGTAATCTTTATCCTTCCGTCCATGTTCATGGTATTTGACAAGGTGATCGTAAAGACGAGCAGGAATTTCCTGCCGAAGAAGGAAAAGGCGAAAAAGATGCGTCATCATTATAGAAAATCTGCTGTATAGATGCACAGCAGGGATTTTGAAAATAAAAGAGAAGACTTTAGCTTCTTTTGATAATCTGGCCCAAAGGCGGAAAATAAAAAAGAAAGGAAGAATATCTATGAAAAATCAGATCGTAAAAAAGTTACTGGCAGGTTCTATGGCGATTGTAATAGGAGCGGGAGCGGTTGGAATCTATGATTACAGCCACCCGGAGATGACGGCAGTGCGTGCAGAAGATGAGACGCAGCAGCTAAAGGAGGCAGCCGAGGAGGTCCTGGGCGATAGTACAAAAAAGGATGAAGGAGAATTTTTTAAGGATGAGTCTGTATATGTAAAGGCAGATGCATCTGGTAATGTTGAGGAGACAGTGGTCACCGAATGGCTGAAAAATCCGGGCAGCGGGGAGGTGGAAGATACATCGGAGCTTCAGGATATTGAGAACATCAAAGGAGACGAGACATTTTCAAGAGGATCTGATGGGGAGATTGCATGGAACGCTGAGGGAGAGGATATCTACTATCAGGGCACAACCAGCAAGGCTCTCCCGGTGGAGGTGAAGCTGTCTTACAAGCTGGACGGAAAAAGCATTTCCGCAGAAGAGCTGAAGGGAAAGAGCGGGAAGGTGGAGATCCGCATTGATTATATCAACAACTCCATGAAGACGGTTTCCATAAAGAAGAAAAAGGTAAAAATGTACACCCCCTTTACCGTTGTGACGGCACTGATGCTTCCTACAGAGGAGTATAAGAATGTGACCATTGACAATGGAAAGATCGTTTCGGATGCAGATAAGGATATTGTGGCAGGGCTGGCCTTTCCGGGGCTTAAGGAGAACCTTAAGCTTGAGAAGCTGGATGTGGATATTCCAGAGAGTGTAACGATTACTGCGGATGTCAGAAATGCCAGTGTGGGCTCTACCGTAACGGTGGTGACTGCGGATATGATCGACAAGCTGGGCTTTGATAAGGTAAATGATTTTGACAGTTTCGAATCCTCCATTAATGATCTTGATGATGCGGCAAAGAAGTTATCGGACGGATCAAACGAACTGGCGGACGGAGTGAAGACGTTAGACAGCAAGACAGGAGAGCTGAATGACGGTGTAAACCAGGTGGCAGAGGGCGTGAATTCCTATGTGGGAGGAGTCAGGGAGCTGGCGGCAGGAAGCGAGCAGCTCACCCAGGGAGCAGACGCCTTAAAGCAGGGCGCTGTAGCAGCGCAGGCAGGCATCGCTTCCGCAAAGGAAGGGGCAGACGCCCTGGTAGGAAACTATGACGCGGCAGTAAACGGGGCAGCACAGTTAAGCGGAGGATTAAAAGAATTAAGCTCTGCACTTAGTCAGAGTCAGATGAATATAGCTCTTCCAGATGTAGACGCCCAGTTAAGTGGTGCGATTGCGCCTATGGCGTCCCAGATGGCAGCGGGAGCCGTAGCTAATATTCCGGACGAAGTATTTGAGCAGCTCGGGACAACGAGGGATGCTTATGTGGCAGGCCTTACCCAGACCTATGCCGGTATTCTGACCGAAGGTCTCTCCGGCCTGGGACCGCAGCTTAACGGAGCCCTTGAGCAGACCGCAGCCCAGGTGCAGGGAGAGATTGAAGGAAAAATGGGCGTAATCAAGCAGAATGTGGATGCCCTGGCAGGAGGCGCAGACAGTCTGGCGGGAGGAATCAGCCAGCTAAAGGATGGAACCGTTAAGCTTCAGGGCGGACTTGGCCAGTTAAATGACGGAAGCGGCGCACTGGTTCAGGGAACCAGTGATCTCTACAACGGTGCATATGCCCTTCAGCAGGGCGCTGCAAAGCTGAATGACGCAGGGAGCGTCCTTCAGACCGGAACCCAGAAGCTGAAAGACGGCGGTTCCCAGTTTGCGGCGGGCGTCAGCGAGCTGGCAGGAGGAAGTACTACCCTGGCAGACGGAATGAATGAATTCAAAACAACCGGAATCGACGAGCTTACAAAAGTTTTCAACGGAGACATTAAAAATGTAACAGACAGAATCGATGCCATGAAAAAATTAGGAAAGAAGTACAGTTCCTTCGCCGGAATCAAGGACGGGGCAGCAGGAAGTACAAAATTCATTATTGAGACAAAAGGAATTGAAGAATAGGCGTTACTGTTCACACAGGACTTTGCATTTACTGCAAAGTCCGTAAGAAAATGATTCAGGTGTGAGCAAATCCCATTCGCAAAGCGAATTTTAAATGGATTTGCGAATGTTACTGTGAACAGTAACGAATAGGCAATTGGGGACGGGGTATTTTTAAAAATACCCCGTCCCCAATTCGTTCAAGATGTGGTAAGATAGAGAGAGAAAAAGAAAGGAGTCATGAAAATGGCGGGATATAAAAATATTGGAAAAGAGGAAATCCTAGAATTAAAGGAACAGGTTGCCTACCAGGAGGGACAGGTTGTAAGTAAGACGCTTGTTCAGAACCAGGCGGTCAGTGTGACGCTGTTTGCTTTTGAGAAGGATGAGGAAATAAGTACCCATGAGTCAGGCGGTGATGCCATGGTGACGGTACTTGAGGGCACAGGTAAATTCACGATTGACGGGACAGAATATTTTCTTGAGGCAGGGCAGACAATTATTATGCCTGCGAGGAAGCCCCATGCTGTTTACGGACAGGAGAGATTCAAGATGCTTCTGATGGTTGTATTTTGAAAAGAGTGCAAATTGGGGACGGGGTATTTTTAAAAATACCCCGTCCCCAGAGACAAGGAGGATAAGAATGGAGGCGTATACTGGTTTTGCCGGGGTATATGATATTTTTATGGATAATGTTCCCTATGAGGAATGGGCCGGTTACCTGCAGGGAATTCTTAGGGAATATGGGATTGAGGATGGTCTTCTCCTGGAACTTGGATGCGGCACAGGCAGTATGACGGAGTGTATGGCAGGATATGGCTATGATATGATCGGGGTAGATCATTCAATTGAAATGCTGGAGCTGGCATGGAAGAAGAAGGAAAAGAGCGGACACGACATCTTATATCTGAACCAGGATATGAGGGAGTTTGAGCTGTATGGGACAGTGCGGGCAGTGATCAGTGTCTGTGATTCCGTGAATTACATCCTGGAGGATGGGGGGCTTACGGAGGTGTTCCGGCTCGTGAATAATTACCTGGATCCGGGTGGGATCTTTCTGTTTGATTTCAATACGGAGTATAAATACCGGAAAATCTTAGGCGTGCAGGTGATTGCAGAGGACCGGGAGGACTGTAGCTTTATCTGGGATAATTATTATGACGACAAAGAGCGGATAAATGAATATGAGCTGACTCTCTTTATCCGTGAGGAGGAATCGGAGCTGTACCGGAAATATCAGGAGACCCATTTCCAGAGAGCTTATACGCTGGAGGAGATGCGACAGTATATTGAGGAATCAGGTCTTTTGTATGTAACTGCCTATGATGCGTATACGAGACAGCCTCCGGGGGAAAGAAGTGAGAGAATCTGCGTTGTGGCGAGAGAACAGGGAAAGGAATGATGATCAGGATGAAAGACTATATTGTAAGAGCAACAGCGGCGGACGGACAAGCCAGGGCCTTTGCGGCTACGACAGGAGGGCTTGTGGAAGAGGCGAGGAGGCGGCACGGCACCAGTCCGGTCGCGACGGCCGCGCTGGGCCGCCTGCTTAGTGCAGGCGTCATGATGGGAAGCATGATGAAAAATGATACGGATATGCTGACACTCCAGATCCGTTCCGGCGGACCTCTCGGAGGGATCACAGTTACGGCAGACAGCCATGCAAACGTGAAGGGCTATGTGCTGAATCCGGATGTGATGCTTCCGCCGAAGAACGGAAAACTGGATGTAGGAGGGGCAGTAGGAGTCGGTCTTCTGCAGGTAATTAAGGACATGGGGCTGAAAGAGCCCTATTCGGGACAGACAGTACTGGTAAGTAGCGAGATTGCAGAAGATCTGACTTATTACTTCGCCAATTCAGAGCAGGTGCCTTCAACGGTAGGGCTTGGGGTACTGATGGAAAAAGATAACACAGTAAAATGCTCAGGAGGATTTATCATCCAGCTGATGCCCTTTGCGCAGGAGAAAATGATCCGGCAGCTTGAAGAAAACCTGAAAAATGTCACATCCGTCACCGCTCTTTTGGATAAAGGCTATACGCCCGAACAGCTTTTAGAGGAGCTTTTGGGAAATATCGGTCTTGAGATCACGGACACGATGGATACCAGATTTTACTGCAACTGCTCTAAAGAGCGGGTAGAGCAGGCGGTTGTGAGCATTGGCAGAAAAGATATCCAGGAAATGATTGATGACGGAAAAGATATTGAAGTCAAATGCCACTTCTGCAATACGGCATACCAGTATACGATAGAAGACTTGAAGCGCATTATCAGACGCAGCAAATAATCCGCTGCTGTTCACACAGTGCTTTACATTTACTGCAAAGCCTGATGTTGTAACACAGAAGACAGATGCTGGATATTATTATTGAGAACACGGAGGATATAGGATTATGAAACATGGATTTATTAAGACCGCGGCAGTAACGCCGGATATCCGGGTGGCAGACGTGGAATTCAACACAGAACAGATCCTAAAAAAAATAGATGAGACAACCGAAAACGGGGCGAAGATCATAGTCTTCCCCGAGCTGTGCATCACGGGATATACATGTGGGGATCTGTTTACACAGGAACTTCTCCTTACCCAGGCGAAAAAGTCGCTCCATACCGTGGCAGAGCATACAGCAGGAAAGGACGGGCTGGTCTTTGTTGGAGTTCCCCTTGCAGTCGGAGGAGAACTCTATAACGTTGCCGCCGCATGCAGCGGCGGACGGATCCTTGGACTTACAACAAAAAGTTTTCTTCCCAATTACGGAGAGTTCTATGAGATGCGCCAGTTCAGGCCGGGGCCTGATGAGGCGGTGGAAATCCTTTTTGACGGGGAAAGAATTCCCTTTGGACCGAAGCTTCTCTTTGAAGCCAGGGAGCCTGCCTCCCTCATAGTATCCGCTGAAATCTGCGAGGACGTGTGGTCCCCGGTTCCTCCTAGCATCCAGGCAGCGAGAGAGGGGGCGGTAATCATTGTCAACTGCTCCGCAAGCGATGAGACTATCGGAAAAGCCGCCTACAGAAGCAGCCTGATCTCCGGGCAGTCCGCAAGGCTCATTTGCGGCTATATCTACGCAAATGCCGGCGAGGGAGAGTCCACTACAGACCTTGTCTTCGGAGGGCATAACCTGATCGCCGAGAACGGCGCCATACTGGCAGAGGGAAAAAGATTTGAGAACGGAGTGATCTACTCCGAGATTGACATACAGAGGATAAACAGCGAACGCCAAAAAAACACCACCTTCCAGGCGGCAAAAGAGAGGACGCTTCCAAGGATATCCTTCTCCATAAAAAATGAAGAGACAGCCCTCACAAGAAGCGTCCCCTCCAGGCCCTTCGTGCCCGCAGAGGACGCAGAGCGGAAAAAACGTTGTGAGGAAATCCTCATGGTCCAGGCCATGGGCCTGAAAAAGCGCCTGTCCCACACAGGATCAAAAAGCGCAGTAGTCGGCATATCCGGAGGCCTTGACTCAACCCTCGCCCTCCTTGTAACGACAAAGGCCTTTGATCTCCTGGGACTCCAGAGAAATCAGATCACCGCAGTCACAATGCCCTGCTTCGGAACCACGGACCGCACCTATCAGAACGCCTGCAGGATGTCGGAAAAGCTTGGCGCAGAGTTAAGAGAGGTGCCCATCGGCGATGCCGTACTGCAGCACTTTAAAGACATCGGGCACGACCCGGAAAACCACAGTGTGACATACGAAAACGCCCAGGCCAGGGAGCGCACCCAGGTACTGATGGACATCGCCAATCAGACCGGCGGTCTTGTGATCGGAACCGGCGACATGTCAGAATTGGCGCTCGGCTGGGCAACCTATAACGGGGACCACATGTCCATGTACGGGGTAAATGTTTCCGTTCCCAAAACCCTGGTAAAACACCTGGTGCATTACTACGCAGACACCTGTGAAGACAAGAGCCTGCGCGAGACGCTCTATGACGTGCTGGACACCCCCGTAAGCCCGGAGCTTCTCCCTCCAAAAGACGGTGAGATTGCACAAAAGACAGAAGATCTGGTAGGTCCCTACGAGCTCCATGATTTCTACCTGTACTACATGCTGCGTTTCGGCTATCCCCCGGAAAAAATCTACCGGATCGCCCGTCTCGCCTTCGCCGGGGAATACGACGATACCACCATCGCCCGCTGGCTTCACACCTTCTGCCGAAGGTTCTTCACCCAGCAATTCAAACGCTCCTGCCTCCCCGATGGACCCAAGGTAGGAACCGTAGCCCTCTCCCCCAGAGGAGACTGGCGCATGCCAAGCGATGCCGCTATGACACTGTGGATAAAAGAAACTGAACGTCTCATCCCTTAACAACTAGAGCGTGTTTGAAAATTGCTTTCTGCAAGATGTCGTCCCAGTTTGCATCAGATTTTATGCTGGATTTAGGAGGTGTAGCGGGCTACATTGACTAAATTCAGCATAAAATCTGGTGTAAAGTGGGGCGGCAGATTGTGGGAATGAATTTTCAAACACGCTACTAGAACGACAACTGATGATTTCTCATTTCCACACCCATAGAGACAACGAGAGTAGTGCAGCCAAAAAACAGCAGGGACGGACACCCC
Source organism: uncultured Dorea sp. (assembly GCA_948602995.1). Classification (GTDB taxonomy): domain Bacteria; phylum Bacillota; class Clostridia; order Lachnospirales; family Lachnospiraceae; genus CAPEBR01. The sequence goes on along the minus strand of CAPEBR010000005.1, from coordinate 49,444 downwards.
TGTATTCCAATGAAAACAATCAAGGGCGTCCTTTGCGGAGGTGAAATCCACTGTTTATGGAAACTTAGGCGTGAGGGCATTCCCGAACGCCTTGGTTGCAGTTAACAGTTAGTTCACCGTAGCTTTGCCCCGTTTGAATGGAATACAGGGGTGTTCATCCCTGCGTCCTCATTTCCCCACAGCCTCTACAGCTTAATATTCTTAAAGAGATCCCCAAGACTGGTTCCCACGCGCTCAGACTTCGGATACTCAATCTTCTCAACAGGCTCTTCCGGCACCTCTTCAAGCGCCTTCATGCTCAGACTGATCTTCCCGTCCTTCACGCCAATAATCTTAACAGATACCTCGTCCCCGATCTTAAGCACATCCTTAGGAGCCTTTACACGCTTCTGACTGATCTGCGACACATGAACCAGGCCAGAAAGCCCGTCCTCCAGACGAATAAATGCACCATAATTCTGAAGTGACTCAACCTTACCCGTTGTTACACTTCCAATCTGAACGTTTGCGATCTTTTCCGCAAGTGCCCTTCTCTCTTTTTCTTTCAGAATCTCGCGTGCAGACAGGACGAGACGGCCATTTGCCTGGTCAACGTCAATCACCTGCACCTCAATGTCTTTGAGGAGATATGTCTCTAAATCCTCAATGTAAGACAGGGACAGCTTTGAAGCCGGGATAAATCCCCGGAGCCCCTCTACCATGGCGATCGCCCCGCCGTTCACGATTCCTTCCACCTTAACAGGAAGAACTGTTTTCTTCTCCCAATAGGACTGAACAACATTCCATGGATTCGCATCGTCAAAATGCTCTTCCAAATCTGCCATTGTCACCTCTTCGGCAGAAGCCTCCGCCTGTGTCTCTTCTCGTAATAATTCTTCACTCATAGTAAATCCCTTCCTAATCCTAAACTGATTGGTATACGGAGTCAGCTGAATGTTTGAGCCTTCCGTCCACGTAAGCTAGTATATCATAAAAGTACCTCCTATTCCAAGAAAAATATAGAGTTTTTTGAAATTAAGGTTGACGAAAGTATAAAAAGATGGCAATCTAAATTTAAAGAGTGGTCCGTGGAAGCTTTCCGGCGGACACAGGAACTGAATTTTGAGGTGAGAGATTATGGGAAAAAAAGCAGAAAAAGCACAGAACGCCGTTCAGACCCCTCCGGTGGGGCAGCATGCGTCCGGCAAAGTGTATGTTGTGGGGCATAAGAATCCGGATACGGATTCCATCTGTTCCGCCATTGCATATGCCGCACTGAAGCATAAGATAACAGGAAATGTATATGAGGCGAGAAGAGCCGGCCAGATCAATGAGGAGACCTCTTACGTATTGAAGCGGTTTAAGACGGATCCCCCGTCCCTTTTGTCTAATGTTAAACTGCAGATAAAGGATATTGACATACATAAGATTGAAGGAGTGGATCCGAATGTTTCAATCAAGGAAGTCTGGGGCAAGATGGGGGAGCACCAGGTAAAGACTATCCCGGTAGTAAAAGACGGAGAGCTCCTGGGTGTGATTACCACAGGAGATATTGCCATGTCCTACATGGATGTCCATGATAATCATATCTTGTCCGAGGCAAAGACTCAGTACAGGAACATCTTAAAGACGCTTAACGGAACCATGCTTGTAGGAAATGAGCATGGACAATTTTCAAAGGGGAAGGTTACGATCGGGGCGTCCAGCTCAGATGTTATGGAGGAGTTTATTCATAAGGATGACCTGGTGATTGTAGGAAACCGGTATGATGCCCAGGCATGTGCTGTGGATATTGATGCGGGATGCCTTGTTGTATGCCATGGCGCCGAGGTTCCGGATGAGCTCTTAAAGAGGGCGGAGGAGCAGAGCATAGTTGTGATTCAGACCCCCTATGATACATTTACGGCAGTCCGCCTGATTAATCAGAGCATTCCTGTAAAATATTTTATGACAAAGGGTCCCCTTACTACATTTCAGATGAATGACTACGTGGACGATATTAAAGAGGTTATGACCAAGAAAAAATACCGGGATTTCCCCATACTGGACCGGCACGGGCGGTTTAAAGGATTTATCTCCAGACGCCGTTTCATGAATTCCAGTAAGAAGAAGGTCATTCTGGTGGATCACAATGAGAAGTCCCAGGCAGTGGATGGAATCGAGGAGGCAGAGATCGTAGAGATTATTGACCACCACAGACTGGGCAATATTGAGACCATGGGACCGGTCTTTTTCAGAAACCAGCCGGTGGGCTGTACGGCTACCATTGTCTTTCAGATGTATGAGGAGGCGGATGTCAAGATCCCGAAGAAGATTGCCGGGCTTCTCTGTGCGGCAATCATTTCCGATACCCTTTTATTCCGCTCCCCCACATGCACGCCGCTTGATGAAAAGACAGCCAGAAAGCTTGCAAAGATGGCAGAGATCGACCTGGAGGAAATGGCAAAGGAGATGTTTAATGCAGGAAGCAGCCTGAAGGGAAAGAGCGCAGAGGAGATATGCTTCCAGGATTTTAAGCAGTTTACAGTAAATGATACGGTATTCGGGGTTGGACAGATTAATTCCATGAATAAGGAGGAGCTGGAGGAGATTAAAGAAACGCTTTCGGAGCATCTTCCGAAAGTTCTGACAGAGAACAAGCTTCATATGATTTATTTTATGCTGACAGATATTCTGGATGAATCCACAGAGCTTCTCTGCTGCGGCGCCGGGGCGAGGGCACACATTGCAGATGCCTTTGACATCCCTGAAAATGCAGAGAAGATAGTGTTAAAGGGTGTTGTGTCAAGGAAGAAGCAGCTGATTCCTGCCCTTGTGGCGACACTGCAGCAATAGAGGATAAAAACAAAGACAGGAAAGGAGATCCTATGGGAAAACAGTTATGGAAGCCGGGTAATATGCTTTATCCGCTGCCGGCAGTTATGGTAAGTACAGCAGACCTTGCAGGAAATGACAATATCATTACGGTTGCATGGACAGGAACTGTGTGTACGAATCCTGCCATGATCTATATCTCGGTAAGGCCCGAGAGGTATTCTTATCACATGCTTAAGGAAAGCGGAGAATTTGCCGTGAATCTTACGACAGAGAAGCTTGCCCGTGCCACAGACTGGTGCGGGGTCCGCTCCGGAAGAGACGTGGACAAATGGAAAGAGACAGGACTGACCAGGGGAAAGGCACAGAAGCTTCAGTATGCACCGGTGATCCAGGAAAGCCCGGTAAATCTTGAATGTAAGGTGTGCGAGATAAAGGAACTGGGGTCGCACCATATGTTTCTTGCAGAGGTTCTGGCAGTACAGGCGGACGAAAGATATATGAAGAAGGACGGAAAGTTTGAACTGAATGCTTCGGGGCTTCTTGCATATTCACATGGAGAATATTTTACCCTTGGGAAAGAGTTGGGGAGATTCGGATTTAGTGTAAAGAAATAAAAAAGTGTGGGGCGGCAGATTGTAGGAATGAATTTTCAGACACGCTCTAAAGAAGGGGAACTCACGCCATCGGATCAATGGCGTGAGTTCCCTTTTTTTATGATATAGGGAGCCTCGTTCCCCTGTATCACAAGATTTATGTATACTAACATTAATTATCAAGAGGTTTTACCTGTAATCTGTAAATCCTTTTCAGAAGTATGGCTGAGAGGATCAGGGATGCAGCCTCTGCGATCGGGAATGCCCACCATACGGCAGACAGGCCAAACAGGGAAGCGAATGCAAAAGCAACCGGAAGCAGTACAATCAGCTGTCTTGTGGCAGAGGTAATCAGGCTGTACACACCGTTTCCAAGTGCCTGAAAGACACTTCCTGCAATAATACAGAAGCCTGCAACCGGGAAATGGATGCTTATGATCCGCAGAGCCGGTATCCCGATGGAAAGCATATTGTCCGAGGCATCAAACAGGTTCTTAAGAAGGAAGCCTGCGCCGGACTGGAACAACAAAAGACCGACGACCATAATGGATACAGAGATTGCCATGCTGAGACGAATTGTATCGGTAATCCTCTTTTTCTTCCTTGCGCCGTAATTATAGGCAATAATCGGCGTCATCCCGTTGTTCAGTCCGAATACGGGCATGAAGATAAAGCTTTGAAGCTTAAAGTATACGCCAAATACCGCAGCTGCGGTGGAAGAGAACATGAGCAGGATCTTATTCATTCCGAAGGTCATGACAGAGCCGATGGACTGCATAACAATAGAGGGAAGCCCGACTTTGTATATGGTAAGGATTGTTCCCTTATGAGGTTTGAAATGCCGTATGCTTACATGGATTTCCTTATTACGTGTCTGATTAAAAAATATGGAGAGACAGACAGCAATGATCTGTCCGGTTATGGTGGCAATGGCTGCCCCGGCAACTTCCAGTCTCGGGAAGCCGAATAATCCGAAAATCATAATCGGGTCAAGAATGATATTAATGATTGCCCCCAGTCCCTGTGTAACCATGTTATAAAAGGTCTTGCCTGTAGACTGCATCAGCCGTTCAAAAGTAATCTGTAAGAAAATACCCGCACAGAAAATCGTAATGATGGACAGATACTGCGTCCCGTATTTTACAATTTCGGGGTTATCAGTCTGCAGGGTGAAAAAAAGCCTGGAACCGAATCCTCCAAGTACAGCAAAGACAATGCAGCTTACAATTGCAAGAAAAAGTCCGTTATTTGCCGCTCGGTCTGCACTCTGGAAGTTTTTTTCTCCCAGGCTTCTTGACAGCAATGCGTTGATGCCGACACCTGTACCAGAAGATATGGAGATCATCAGAGTCTGTACCGGGAATGCAAGAGAGACCGCAGTCAGGGCTTCTTCGCTTAATTTTGCAACAAACATGCTGTCAACGATATTATAAAGTGCCTGCACCAGCATGGACAGCATCATAGGAAGCGACATGGTAATTAATAGTCTGGGGACGGGCATGACGCCCATCTTATTTTCTTTTTGTTCTGTCATATGTTTTCCTCCTGTATGATTATGTAAAAAATATAGTTTTGACTTTCTCAAAGTGCAAGAGGTATTATAGCATGGAGGTCATTATATTTCAATGATAAACATACTTACATGAAGCTTTTCATATATATTAAAAAATAATAGTATGGCGGGTCAGATTATTGAATGGGCGGAAATGGCTTCATGAAGTGAAGATATTATGTGGAATTTTTATGATGATAAGCTTTTTTGCGGGGTATGCAGTCTTTGGCGGCATGCCTTTTCAAGGCGTATCTGCAGAAAAACCGGGACAGGGTCAAAAGGAAAAGGAGACAGCCGGGAAAGCAGAGGCTTCAGAATCCGGTTATGGCATGGAGCTGCCGAAAATAGCCATTACCTTTGACGACGGGCCAAGCGCTGCCTGTACGGGAAGGCTTTTAGACGGGCTGAAGGAGAGAAAGGTGAAAGCAACCTTTTTTCTGATTGGGGAATATGCGGCAGAAAATAAGGAGCTGGTAAAGCGCATTTATGATGAGGGGCATGTAATCGGAAATCACACCTACCACCATGTGGACATTACAAAACTATCGGATGAGGAAGCTGCCTCCGAGATTAATGAGACAGACCGGGTGATCTGTGAGGTTACCGGGGAGCATGTAAAATATGTAAGACCACCTTTTGGCGTATGGCAGAAGGATCTGGAGCTTGCAATGGAGGTTCTGCCAGTCATGTGGTCCGTGGATCCTCTTGACTGGACAACGGAAAATGTAGATGAAATTGTAAATAAAGTAGTGACGGAAGCCTCAGAAGGTGATATTATTCTATTGCACGACTGCTACGATTCCTCAGTAGATGCCGCCCTCAGGATTATTGACATCCTTACAAAGGAAGGGTTTGAATTCGTGACAGTCGATGAGATGATTCTGGACTAAATGCAACTGCCTGGTTTCCTGCGGTCTGTGCAGGTACAGACATTCTGAATGGTTCGTTATACTGGAAATACAAAGGAGAGGAAGTGGACAGGATGATGGAGCATGAATTTTCAAGAACAGAGCTTCTGATCGGGGAAGAGGGAATACGAAGGCTTAAGAGCGCTTCAGTTCTTGTGTTCGGGTTGGGAGGAGTGGGCTCCCACTGCGTCGAAGCGCTGGCAAGGTGCAGCATCGGAAAGCTGATACTGGTGGATCCGGATACTGTTTCCCTTTCGAATATAAACCGCCAGTGTGTGGCGTTCCACAGTACGGTGGGAGAGTATAAGACGGCGGTAATGAAACGGATTATCGCAGATATCAGCCCGGAGGTGGCGGTAATGACACACGAAACTTTTGTACTCCCGGACAATATAGATGAGATCTTTACAGAAAGGCCGGATTATGTGATTGATGCTGTAGATACGGTGACGGCGAAGCTGGCCATTGTACAGAAGGCAGAGGAGTACGGCGTGCCGGTGATCAGCTGTATGGGAACAGGCAATAAGCTTTACGGGGAGCTTTTTGAGATTGCAGACCTGAGTGAGACTTCCGTGTGCCCCCTCTGCCGCGTCATGCGGCGGGAATTGAAAAAAAGGGGGATAGAGCACCTGAAGGTGCTGTATTCCAAAGAGGTTCCCGTCAGTGCATCCACAGGGGGCGCAGGCAGGGAGGAAAGGCAGGCGCGTCCCCTTCCGGGAAGCATCTCCTTCGTGCCGCCTGTGGCGGGGCTGCTCATTGCAGGAGAGGCAGTCAGGGATATGATAAAGGACAAATAAGTGTAATGATTCAGCAGGTCTGCGCATCTGCTGCGCAGACCTGTGAAGGTAGTGGACAGTTACCAGTAAGGAGGAAAAAGGACATGGATCTGTTTGAATATGCAAGAGAAAAAAACATGGAGCGGGAATCTCCGCTTGCGTCAAGACTCAGGCCAGCCACGCTTGAAGAGGTAGTGGGGCAGCAGCATATTATCGGGAAGGGAAAGCTTCTCTACCGCGCAATCAAGGCGGACAAGCTAAGCTCAGTCATATTTTACGGGCCTCCCGGAACAGGGAAGACCACACTCGCTAAGGTAATCGCCCATACCACCAGTGCAAAGTTTACCCAGATTAACGCCACAGTGGCGGGAAAAAAGGATATGGAGGAAGTCGTAAAGAAGGCAAAAGACACGCTCGGCATGTATCAGAAGAGAACCATTTTATTTGTGGACGAGATCCATAGATTTAACAAGGGACAGCAGGACTATCTTCTTCCCTTTGTGGAAGACGGGACGGTCATTCTGATCGGGGCAACCACAGAGAATCCTTATTTTGAAGTGAACGGGGCGCTCATATCCCGCTCCAGCATCTTTGAACTGCATCCACTTGATCAGGAGGACATTAAGACGCTTCTTAAACGTGCGGTCAGTGATGTGGAAAAGGGAATGGGAAGCTATCAGGCGGTGATCGAGGAGGACGCCCTGGAGTTCCTTTCGGATATTTCAGGCGGTGATGCAAGAAATGCCCTGAATGCCCTCGAACTGGGAGTTCTTACGACAGAGCGCAGCGCTGACGGGAAAATTCATATTACTCTTGATGTCGCATCAGAGTGTATTCAGAAGCGGGTGGTCCGCTACGATAAGACCGGGGACAACCACTATGATACGATTTCCGCATTCATCAAGAGCATGCGGGGCTCTGACCCGGATGCGGCGGTATATTATCTGGCAAAGATGCTCTACGCGGGGGAGGATGTCAAATTTATCTCCAGGCGGATTATGATCTGCGCCGCCGAGGATGTGGGGAACGCAGATCCTATGGCGCTGACGGTGGCGGTATCTGCGGCTCAGGCGGTGGAGCGGATCGGGATGCCGGAGGCGCAGATCATCCTCTCCCAGGCGGTACTTTATGTGGCGTCTGCTCCCAAGAGCAATTCGGCGGTAAATGCCATTAGTTCCGCCATGGGGAATGTAAAGAGCAGGAGAACAACTGTTCCTGCCCATCTTCAGGACGCCCACTATAAAGGAGCCGGAAAGCTTGGCCATGGCGCGGGGTATAAATATGCCCATGATTATCCGAACCACTATGTGCAGCAGCAGTATCTGCCGGAGGAGATCAGAGGGGAAGTCTTCTATGAACCCGGCGATAACGGAAAAGAAAAAGAGATTAAGGAATGGCTTAAGTTTATCAGGAAAGAGGGAGGACAAACGCTTTGAAGGAACTGAAGAAGGAGCTTCGTGTACAGAGCCGGAGAGTCTATGGCATTGCATTTCTCGCGGCGGCAGGCTTCAACCAGCTTGTGTGGCTGATTTATGACCTGTTCACAGCTCCCTGGTATGCTGTACTGATGATTCTCTCCCTGGCGGTGATATCTGCCGGCATCATTATCCTGTACAGGAAAGTTGTGGAGGAGGAAAGGGCATGGGCGGCGGAGGACTGCGATGAGGAGGCAGTCCGGTATTTTCGCACCATGTCAGAGAGATATACAAAAAGGCTCATAAACGGGACAGCTCTTTTCTTTGCGGCATGTTCCTTTTTCCTGGCAGCGGAGGTTATCTTTGCTTTCCAGGGAAATTCCAAGCCGGCGGAAATTGCAGAAAATATCTTTGCAAATATGCTGGTCATTCAGGCTCCGCTTTTTCTCTGTGTGAAAAATCTGTTCCTGTCTGGAGTCCTGCGGAAAAGATGCGGCCATCCGGAAAAAGGGATCTGCCAAAGACACCTGAAGGGAGTGGCTCTCTTTTCAGGTGTTTACTGGCTGGCCGTTCTTCTGACAGTGTATCTTTTTATTGACCATATTTCCCGTCCGGTTAATGTTATGCTTGTGACAGGGGCGTTTTTTGCAGGCCTGATCCTGCTTTACAATTTAAAGCTTCGAAAAAAGATTATCACCGCCAATATCGTCATAAACAGGCACAGGATTGCGGTATTTCTTCTGATGGCTGTGTGCATTTCGGGATATCAGTTTTTAACCAGGGATACCTGGTATACCCAGCCCTATATTAACTCGATTCCAATTGTCGGCGACCATGGAGATCCGGTTGTCTATGATGAAAGAACCGGGGTGTACACTATCACATCCTCCACAGACGATTTCAGGATCCTTCATCTGACGGACATCCATCTCGGCGGTAGTCTCAATTCCTACCAGAAGGATATGAAGGCGCTCAGGGCCTGCTATGCGGAGATTGAGCATACGAGGCCGGATCTTGTGGTGGTGACTGGAGATCTTACTTTTCCCATGGGGATTATGTCCCTGTCTCTGAATAACTCGGCTCCGGTGGGGCAGTTTGCGGCATTTATGAGAAATATCGGAATCCCCTGGTGCTTTACTTACGGAAATCATGATACAGAAGGCATGGCTGTTATGTCAAAGTCAGATTTGAATGACCTGTACAAATCGCTTTCCTTTAAGACATCCGGAACCCTTTTATATCCTTATGTGCAGCCTGCCATTACGGGGAGGAATAACCAGCTGATCAAGGTGAGAAACAGTGACGGGACGCTTAATACCGCCCTTTTCCTCATAGATTCCAACAGCTATACAGGAGAGGGGATTAATGTGTATGATTATATTCACGACGACCAGGTGGACTGGTACGCAGAAGAGGTGGAACGGATGAACAGGGAGGAGGGACATACCGTGAATTCCATGGTGTTTTTCCATATCCCTCTAAAGGAGTACCGCACAGCCTATGAGCTCTATGTAGAGGGCAGCAGTGAAGTGACATATTTTTTCGGGGAAAACGGGGAGAAAATGATCGACAAGGTGTGCTGCTCCGATTACCCGAGCAGTCTGTTTGACCGTATGGTGGAACTTGGGAGCACGAAGGCAGTCTTCTGCGGGCATGACCATTATAACAATATGTCCCTGGAGTACAGAGGGATCCGGCTGACCTACGGCATGAGCATTGATTACCTTGCCATGCCAGGCATTGAGGATGACACAGAGCAGAGAGGGGCAGAACTAATTACGCTCCACAGGGACGGCTCCTGGGATCTCAGGCAGATTCCCTTAGTGGAAATTGAGTAGCAGACAGATGGGGACGGGGCATTTTTAAAAATGCCCCGTCCCCATTATCATCTTACTTTCAGATCTTCTGCTCTTGCCGCAATAGAAGCCCCCGGTATGGAGAAGGAGGGCATTCCGTCCGGATTCCAGAAGACTTTTCCGATATATGCATTCCGCCCCGCATCATAAAGGGGCTGGTAATCATTTTCACCAAGATAGCGTTCCTCCTGGCGGCAGTGATAGATGATCAGATCCTCGCTGTCATCATCTGAGCGCGTAAAGCTATTGTGGCCGGGGCCGTAGTATCCGGTAGCGGGACTGCTCTGGAATACGGGGTAAGGGCATTTTGTCCAGGAGGCGGCATTCAGAAGGTCCGCTGTTTCCTCTGCGTACAAAAGTCCCATACAGTACATGGCGTCTGTCCCGCTGGCGGAAAAGGTTACAAAGATTTTACCGCCATGCTTTAACACCGCCGGGCCTTCATCGACCGGGAATCCGTGCAGTTCCCAGCTGTATTCCGGACGGGTAAGCTTTACCGCCGGAGTGCAGATGGTCCAGGGATTTTCAAGCCTGGAGATGAAGATATCAGATATATTATCTGTCTTCTGCGCCCATAGGAGATAGTCCTGCCCGTTGTGGCAGAGGTAGGTGTGGTCCAGGGAAAAATCTGTGAAGGCAATATCTCCCTCTACAGTAGTCCTGACCGGTCCTTTCTCCACCCAGTCGTCCTTCATGGGATCCGGCCCAGTGCACGCAAGGCAGTGCGGGCGGATCCGCCAGGATGACGTGTCAGAGATACTGGCAGTATAATACACATACCAGCCTCCGTTTATAAAATGAATCTCCGGGGCCCACAGATGCGGACTTTTCAGAAAGCCGTCTGCTCCCTCTAACGGAGCTTTTTTGTAAATAATCTTCTCCGTGTACCGCCCGGAATTATCCGTCAGTCCCTCCAGGGTGTCTGCACAGCGCAGAATCAGATACAGATACTGGTATCTTCCGTCAAGGTTATGTCCGGCATCTGTGTGTGAGCCTATGAAATAATATTTTCCGTCAGAATGCTTGTATATATATGGATCCGCCCGGTGGCTGACCAGTGGCGCCGCGCAGACCGGCGTCTGTATAAAGCCTGTCATGCGGGGGTTTTTCTTACTGCCCTTTCCGGCCGCCCAGGTTTCGTCAGGTTTCCATATAAGAGGACGTTCCTCTGTCATACCATTTGTATAGGTGACTGTAATTTTCTCTGGAAGCCTGCCGGAAGCCGCTGGAAGCTCAATTTCTTCCCTGGAGGAAAGGACAACCGGCTCAGGAGCGCCGTACTGCGCCTGAAGGGTTCTCATGACGGAAAGCGGAAGGGTAATGGCCGGATGGCACGGGGAAACAAGCTCTTCCTTATGGGAAAGAACCTCCTGGGGCAGGGCTGCGGCCTCAATGCGGCATCCGCCGTTTAACCGGTACCAGTGGGTATGGTTGTAGCTGTATTCGAGGTAAAAAAATCCCTCCGCCGGGGGTTCCCATGTCACCGTGTAAGACCGCAGGTATGCAGAAGTCTGACATTCTCTGCATAAAAAACCTGCCTCAGGAAGTTGATGCATTGGTTTCTTATAATCTGATATCATAATATTCTCCTTTGGCATCTGTTTAAATAAATGAAAACTAAGAGTTACTGGTCACGGAGTGAACAGTAACAACTAAGAGTGATAAATATGGTAACATACAAATCCCCGGTTGACAAGTGAAAGTAGAATGGAATAAGATATAAATATTAAGTTTGTTTTAAGCCCTTATGCGGTTAAAGACAACAGGATGGAGAAAAAAAGATGGCTACAATTAAGGAAATTGCACGCGAGTGCGGCGTGTCGGTTGCAACTGTGTCGAACATTCTGAATCATAAGCCGGGTGCGAGTGATGAGACGAGAAAGAGGGTTATGGAGAAGGTAAAAGAGCTGAATTATCATCCGAATACGATTGCGAGGAACCTGAAGACAAAGAACTCGCGGAGCATCGGCGTCATTGTGGAGGATATGACGATATTCAGTATTCCGGATATTGTAGACGGCATTACAGAACACTGTGAGGAGGAGAAGTACCAGATTCTCCTGATTAATCTGCGTTTATATAAAAAATATAACGATACATATTACCACAGAGATGATTTTTATCCCATTGTGAGGGATGAGATTGGGGAGCTGATTGCAAAGCAGGTGGAGGGGATTATCTATGTAGCGGCCCATGAGAGGACGCTTAGGTGTATTCCGGAAACCCTTCCGGTTCCGGCGGTGATGGCATACGGGTATACGAGGAGCGCAAAGGTGCCTTCGGTCGTGGTGGACGATGAGGACGGCGCATATCAGATTGTGCAGCATATGATAGACCAGGGGCACAGAAAGATCGGCGTGATTACCGGAAAACGGGACAGCCCCCATATGCAGGATCGTCTGCTTGGATATCAGAGGGCCCTCTTTGAGAACCGGATCTTCTATAATCCAGAGTACATCTGTACCGGGGACTGGTTCAGGGACAGCGGGTATGCTGGGACAGATCTGCTTCTTAAGAAGAATGTGACGGCCATTTTCTGCATGAATGACCTGATGGCCGGTGGGGTGTATGACCGCCTTGAAGAGCTTAATCTTAAGCCGGGCCGGGACATTTCGGTGGTCGGGTATGATAACAGGGAGTTGTCAGGATATTATAAACCCCCTCTTTCAACAATTACGCTGCCTCTTCATGATATAGGGTATGAGGCCAGTGAGATTATCATCAGAATGCTCCGCAGGGAAGAGCTGGGGCTTCAGGACAATATCCGTAAAGTGAAATGTTATCCGCTTATCAGAAAATCTGTTTCAGCCATTCAGAAGAGCTGAGCAGCCGTATAGGCGGAAAACTTTAACGGAGAAAGCTGCCATCGACAGTTTTTCACATATTGAAAAAAATACAGACACTTTGGGCGAAGAAAAAGTCTTCAAAATGCCGGCTTTATGGGGGTGTTGTGCAAGCTGCACAACATTAAACGTTTAATTTTTACTTGCAATTGTGCAAACAATGTGATATAAAGATAATAAGGAACAGAAAATAACATGTTAAGCAAAAAATAAAATTGGAAAGAGCATCTGTTTGAAAATAAGAGCACATTTTTTCAAAAATACATATTAAACGATTAACCGGAAGGTGGTGCAGCATGGAAAAGAAACGGCTGGAAACAATACCTTTACGTCAGATTAAGATAAAGGATTCGTTTTGGGACAGATATACCGGGCTGGTAAAGGATGTATTGATTCCTTACCAGTGGGATATTCTGAATGACCGGATAGAGGGAGTGGAAACGAGCCATTGTATACATAATTTTAAAGTTGCGGCAAATGAGGCGGAAGGAAACTTTGAAGGAGCAGTTTTCCAGGACACGGATGTGGCAAAGTGGCTTGAAGCAGTTGCTTACGCCCTGGAGGCGTCTCCTGACAAGGAGCTCGAAAAGCTGGCTGATGGAGCGATTAATCTCATAGGCCGGGCACAGGGCGAGGATGGGTATCTGAATACATACTTTACGATTAAGGCGCCAGAGCTACGCTGGAAGAATCTGAGAGAGGGTCATGAGCTCTACACAGCAGGACATATGATCGAAGCTGCAACAGCATACTATAAAGCTACTGGGAAGACAGAGTTTTTGGAGATTATGAAGCGTTTTGCAGATCTTATCTGTCAGATCTTCGGCAGTGAAGAAGGAAGGCGTCATGGATATCCGGGTCATCAGGAGATAGAGCTTGCCCTTGTCAGGCTCTATGAGGTGACGGGGGACCAGAAATATCTGAAGACTGCAAAATATTTTATTGATGCCAGAGGCACAGGAGAGAACTATTTCCTGGAGGAAGAAAGAAAACCGGGATACCGGCAGCTCTCGCCGGAGTTTGACGATTATGATGTAAGCTATTCCCAGTCTCATCTTCCGGTGCGGGAGCAGACTACCGCAGAAGGACATGCAGTGCGTGCGGTGTATATGTACTGCGCCATGGCGGATCTGGCATACCTGTATCAGGATCAGGAGCTGTTTCAGGCCTGCGAAACACTTTGGGAGGATATGACAAAGCGCAGAATGTACATAACCGGGGGGATTGGTTCCTCGGGGTTTTTGGAAAGGTTTACGACAGATTACGACCTTCCTAATGACAGAAATTATTCCGAGACATGCGCATCCATAGGGCTGGCGCTTTTTGGAAGAAGGATGGCACAGATTACGAAGGATGCATCCTATATGGATACGGTGGAGAAGGCGCTCTATAATACGGTGCTTTCGGGAATAGCCATGGACGGGAAGAGCTTCTTTTATGTGAATCCGCTGGAGGTGTGGCCGGACAACTGCATGAAGCGCACATCCATGGAGCATGTAAAAGCGGTACGCCAGAAATGGTTCGGCGTAGCATGCTGCCCGCCGAATATTGCAAGAACCCTCGCGTCGCTGGGGCAGTATCTGTATTTCACATCAGAGGATACGCTGTATGTGAATCTCTACATATCCGGCAGCGTGGATGTAAAGCTTCAGGGTTCTGACGTCAATCTGACAGTAGAGAGCGACCTGACAAATACAGGAAGGATTAAGCTTGTTTTTGAGACAGAAAAGGACGGGGCGGGATCAAACCTTGCGCTTCGGATTCCGTCTTATGTAAAGGAGTATACCATATCGGGCAGTGCATATACTGCGGATTGTCCGGTGGAAAAGGGATATCTATATATCAGAAACCTTCCGGCGGGAAGGACTGAGCTTGTCGTCAGGTTTTCAGTCCCGGCGCGTTTTGTACGTGCCAACCCGAAGGTGCGTGCAGATGCAGGACGGATTGCCATTGTTAAGGGTCCCCTGGTGTACTGTCTGGAGGAGACGGACAACGGAGAGAATCTGTCTGGGGTATTTGCCGATGCGAAGGGGAAGCTTGTGGAGGCTTATGAGGAGAATCTGTTAGGCGGAGTGACAACAGTTACATTTACCGGAAAGCGTCTTAAGGATACGCTTTGGGAAGACGGCGCACTTTATGGCGACAGAGAGAATCAGCTTGAGGAGGTAACACTCCGTGCGGTTCCTTACCACGCCTGGGGCAACCGAAAGCCGGGCGAGATGCAGGTGTGGATGAAGGAACTACTATAACCCTGGTCTTTGAGGGGTATGTTCCCCTGGAAGATAGAAAAACAAAAAGAAGGAGGATTCAACATGAAAAAGAAACTTTTAGCAACGCTGTTATGTATTGCAATGACAGCATCTATGCTGCTTGGCTGCAGCGCCGGAAGCGAGGGAGGCGACTCTGAGAAGTCAGAGGGTTCAGGCTCTGCCGGAAAGAACGAGATGGAGGTAGAAGGAGAAGCTACCGAGTTAGAGGTATGGACATTCATCGAGCTTCATCAGCAGTTCTATACAGATATGGCGGAGAGATGGAATGAAGAGCATCCGGACAAGAAGGTAAAGCTGGTGCTTAGCAACATGCAGTATGATGATATGCACAACAAGCTGTCACTTGCCCTGGAATCAGGAGAAGGCGCACCGGATGTTGTCGATATTGAGCTTGGCAAGTTCCCGGCGTTCATGACAGGACAGATCGGTCTTAAAGATCTGACGCCTCAGATTGAGCCGTATCTTAGCAATATCATTGAGTCACGTCTTAAGATTTATGGAAAAGACGGTGCATATTACGGATTCCCGACACACGTTGGCGCTATGGTTGCATTCTACAATACAGAGGCGCTTAAGGAAGCAGAAGTAGACTACACTACTATCAAGACATGGGATGACTTCAAGGAAGCAGGAGTAAAATACCATGAGAAGACCGGAAAGACCTTTGCATGTGTGGAGACAACAGCACAGTGGATGATCAACCTGATGTTAAGACAGAAGGGTGGAGACTATCTTGACGCTGACGGCAACATTGATATCACCAATGACAAGATGGTAGAGGTTCTTGAGTACATCAAGGGAATGCAGGATACAGGCGCATTCGCAACCGTACCGGGAGGACAGCCGGATAATGAGGAAGCATATCCGTCCTACAACAACGGGGATTACGCAGTACAGATTATGCCGTTCTGGCAGACGTCCAGATTCACAAGCTACATGACAGACCTTTCCGGAAAAGTAGCAATCGCTCCGACGCCGGTATGGAATGAAGGCGATGAAGTGAAGTCCATCGGCGGCGGCGGTACTGGTACTGCAGTAGTAGCAAGCAGCGAGAACGCAGACCTTGCGGCAGAAGTATTTGCATACATCAAGCTGTCTGAGGGAGCAAATGAGGAAGTATGGAATGTATTAGGTTTTGACCCGGTAAATACAGCAGTATGGACCGATACAGAACTGACACAGAACCCGGAAAACCAGTTCGTAAAATTCTTTAATACATATCCGTTTGACACACTGCTTGAGATTCAGGATGGTATTATGGCACTTGATTCACTGACCAGTGAGAAGTTCCCGTCCATTAACAACGAATTCTGTAATGTGACACTGAACAACATCTATGAAAACGGTATGGATGTGAAGGAAGCGCTTGAAGAGTCACAGGCAACTCTGAAGAATGAGTTCGGCGAGTAAGTAAGAACCAGGTAAACCGTAAAGGGCTGTGTGTTTATTGGGCCGCAGCCCTTATTTATTACAAGAAAAGAGATGTGAGAGTATGAAGAAATTGTTCTATTCACAGAAAATAGCCCCGTATGTATTTGTACTTCCGTTTGCACTTACAGTGGTTCTTTTCTGGATGTTTCCTATAGGAAATGGCGTCCTTTTAAGCTTTCAGGATGTATTAAAAGATGAGTGGGTTGGATTTGAAAATTATCAAAGACTTCTGTCTGATAAGATATTTTTAAAGGCTGTATATAACAGTGCAAAATATATGGTGGGGACACTGCTTCTGCTGATTCCGTTCCCTATGCTTTTTGCAACATTGTTAAACAGCAAGCTGATGAAAAAGCCGGGATTATTTAAATCCATCTATTTTATTCCGGCACTTACTTCTGTCGTTGTTGCCGGTACGATTTTCCGTCTGATGTTTGGAGAGATGGAGACGTCACTGGCAAACCAGATGATCGGAATGTTCGGACTTGAGCCTATTAAATGGCTTAAGGGTGAATGGACCAGCTTTTTTGCCCTGCTTCTTCTGGCATGCTGGCGGTGGACCGGAGTTAATATCCTGTATTTCCTGGCAGGCCTCCAGAGTATCTCCACAGATATTTACGAGGCGGCATCTATTGACGGGGCAAGTAAATGGCAGCAGTTTACAAAGATTTCTTTCCCGCTCTTAAAGCCAACGACTGTATACGTACTGACCATCAGCATCTACGCCGGTCTTTCTATGTTTACAGAGAGCTACATGTTATGGAAAGGAAATAACTCGCCGCAGAATATCGGCCTTACCATTGTCGGATATCTATACCGGCAGGGAATTGAGAAGCGTGCCATGGGCTATGCATGCGCGGTCGGTCTGATTCTGCTGATTATTGTCATGATTGTAAACTTGATCCAGCTTAAGGCAACCGGAACATTTGATAAGGAGGAGAGATAGTATGAAGAGTCAGAGAAGTAAAAACACACTCAGTACTGTAATGCTGATCCTCCTCTTTACAATACTGGCAGTTTTGATTATTATACCAATCTACACCATCTTTATCGCAAGCTTTAAGCCGGGCGGAGATCTGCTGCAGTACGGACTGAACCTGGGGATTGACTGGGGCAGAATGAGCCTGGATAATTACTCTTTGCTGTTTACCGGACAGCATGAGTACTGGAGATGGTTTATGAATAGTATTATACTGACCGTCATTACGGTGGTGGCGACGCTCCTTGTGAGTGCATTTGTAGGCTATGGATTTGCGGCGTACGATTTCAGGGGGAAGAATGTAATGTTTATTATCGTTCTTCTCATCCTGTCCATTCCGCTGGAGGTTGTTATGCTTCCCCTTTATAAGCAGATGACAACCTGGGGACTGATGGACAGCTATGTGGCAATCATCCTTCCTTTCGTGGCGCACGCCTCTACCATATTTTTCTTCCGGCAGTACCTGCTGGGCCTTCCGAAGTCTCTTCTGGAGGCCGGACGTATTGATGGTGCTACGGAGTACGGAATCTTTTTCCGTCTGATTATACCAATTATGAAACCAGCGTTTGCTGCAATGGCAATCTTAAATGGTATGAATGCATGGAATAATTATCTGTGGCCATTGCTTGTAATCCGGTCTTCGGATAAGTACACACTGACACTGGGTCTTAACACGTTGATTAATCCGTATGGGGATAATTACAGCCTTCTTGTTGTAGGCGCGTTCTTCTCCATTATACCGATTTTCATCCTGTTTGTATGCTTCCAGCAGTATTTTATCGAAGGTATGACGGCAGGTGCGGTAAAAGAATAGTTACTGATGACATTCGCGAAAGTTAGTGTGAATTGGGGAACAGCAACAAAGAATAGTGAGGTTATATATGAGCAAAACAGCAAAGATGATTATTGATAAAGACTTTAAGGTCTCTGAGGTTGACGACAGGATTTATGGCTCCTTTATTGAGCATTTGGGCCGTGCCGTCTATGACGGGCTGTATCAGCCGGGAAACCCTCTTTCTGACGGGGAGGGCTTCCGGACGGATGTGATTGACCTGGTAAAAGAACTGAATGTGCCGATTATCCGGTATCCGGGCGGAAACTTTGTGTCCAATTTCTTTTGGGAAGACAGCGTCGGACCAGTGGACAAAAGACCGGGGCGGCTGGAGCTTGCCTGGAGAAGTCTTGAGACGAACCAGGTGGGATTAAATGAATTTGCCAGATGGACAGATAAGGTGAATTCTCAGATGATGATGGCTGTAAACCTTGGTACAAGAGGTATCGCAGATGCATGTAATCTGTTAGAGTACTGCAATCATCCTAAGGGAACAAAGTACAGTGACCTGCGCGTTAGTCATGGCGTGAAGGATCCTCATAATGTAAAGGTGTGGTGTCTGGGCAACGAGATGGACGGGCCATGGCAGCTGGGGCACAAGACTATGGAAGAATATGGACGTCTCGCAGAGGAGACGGCTAAGGCCATGAAATTGATTGATCCGTCCATTGAGCTGGTATCCTGTGGAAGCTCGGCGCTTGATATGCCGACTTTCCCGAGATGGGAGTCTAAGACACTGGAATGTACCTATGATCATGTGGATTATGTATCCATGCATCAGTACTATGGAAACCGGGACGGGGACAGTGCAGATTTTCTTGCATGCTCAGATGATATGGATGAATTTATCCGTACTGTCATTGCTACCTGTGACTATGTGAAGGCAAAAAAGAGAGGGCGCAAGAACATCAATATCAGTTTTGATGAGTGGAATGTATGGTTCCATTCCAATGCCGCCGATGATGATATTACAGAAAATCACCCGTGGCAGGTGGCGCCGCCTATGCTGGAGGACATCTATACCTTTGAGGATTCTCTTCTTGTAGGACTGATGCTGATTACACTCCTGAAACATGCAGACAGAGTAAAGATCGCATGCCTTGCACAGCTTGTTAATGTCATTGCGCCGATTATGACGGATGCAGGCGGGGGCGCTGCGTGGAAACAGACTATCTTCTATCCTTTCATGCATGCATCAAAGTACGGAAGAGGCGTTGTACTCATGCCGATGCTCAGTACAGACACACATGATACGTCTAAGCACGACCATGTGACAGACGTGGATAGCGTTGCCGTGTATAATGAAGAAAAAGAAGAACTGACCATCTTTGCAGTAAATCGTACTCTTGATGAGGATATTGAGCTTACGACTGACATGCGGGGAATGGAAGGCTATAAGGTTACAGAGCATATTGTACTGGAGAATTCAGATCTTAAGGCGGTGAACTGCGCCGGCGGGCAGCATGTTCTGCCTAAGACTGTGGAACGCTCTAAGATGGATGGAGGCATCATGACCAGTATGCTTCATAAGGCATCCTGGAACGTAATCCGTTTAAGTCGTAAATAACAATCTGGGACGAGGCATTTTTCGCAGCAAAAGCTCCACTGGAGCTTTTGCTGCGTGCTATGGAAAAAAATGCCCCGTCCCAGATTGCACCGATGGAGGAAATGCTATGAGATTTTTTGTAATTGACAGCCCGTTTATGCGGTTTCTCGCAAGAATCGGGGATCTGATCCTGTTAAATCTGATCTTTGTGATCAGCTGTATCCCCGTGATTACAGCCGGAACAGCAATCAGCGCTCTCTACGCTGTGGCCATGAAGCTTGTAAGGGGTGAGGAGCCTTCGGTCATGAGGGACTATGTGAAGGCCTTTAAGATGAACTTTAAAGAAGCAACCGCCGTGTGGATGATCCTGGCAGCGGCGGCGGGACTTATGTTCGTGGACTTCCGGTTTATCGGTCTGCTTGAAGGAGGAGTGTACTTGGGTTTTAAGCTGCTGTTAGGCGTTATACTTGGAATATGGCTTCTCATCTTCCAGTATGTATTTCCTTACATCGGAAGATTTCAGAATACAGTGCTGCAGTCGTTAAAAAATGCTTTGTTTTTAAGCGCCGCACATCTCCCTTCCACAGTAATGCTTCTTGGAATCAGCATTGGGCTCTTTGTCATTACCCTCTTTACCTCCAGAACATTCGTTGTGGGGACGATTCTATGGACCTTCTTCGGATTTGCGCTTCTTGCGTATGTTCAGTCCTTCCTGCTCGGCAGGATATTTTCGAAATATGAGTAAAGTGCAATTTGGGACGGGGCATTTTTAAAAATGCCCCGTCCCAAATTGATAATGAGGAGATTAGTGGTATGAGTTCTTTACTGAAATCAACAAAAAATACAAGGGTGCTGCCGACCGGTACAAACCGGTATATTAGAAGTGATTTTCCTGAGAACCTGACCGGTGAAGAAATCCGGTGGTTATTAGAGAATAACATTATTACGATTGTGGATCTGAGATCAGATAAGGAGGCTGTAAAAAAGCCATGCAGCCTTAAAGAAATAGAAGGCTTTAGATATTTTCATCTTCCGGTTACGGGCGGTGGAGATACGCCGCATTCACTTGAACATCTGCGTATCGTATATCAGCAAATGATGGATGATAAGATGGAGGCTATTATTGAAACTATCATGAACGCGGACTCCAATGTGATGTATTTCTGTACGGCAGGCAAGGACCGTACAGGTGTAGTATCTGCGCTTATTTTGAAACGTCTCGGATTCAGTAATGATATAATTGTGGATGATTATATGAAGTCGAAAGATAATTTGATGGATATGCTTACGGCATATGTGGAGATTCATCCTGAAGTGGATATGGAGATCATTATTCCTCGCAGAGAGAATATGGAACAATTGCTGGAACGGTTATAATGTGAATGGAATTTGCTCACTCCTGAATCACTTTCTTACGGTCTGTGCAGTAAATGCACAGACCTGTGTGAACAGTAACACGTTATAATCAGCAGCATAAGAACATTCGTTCCTGCTGGTTGACACAGGAATTAGGCTTATGGTATAATCCTCTGAAGTAGACACAAAGCGGCAGGATACAGTGGAGGAAGATAACAATGAACGAAAAGAGGGAAGAAAAAAGAGCGGATAAGGGTGTAGTGAAAGCAGCGATTCGCCTGGCGGCGGTAATTGTGATTGCTGTTGTCATTGTTATAGTGGCTGTATTATGGAAACAGGATAGGGAACCGGAAATTACCAGTTCTTTTATCAATAATAAGATTGAGGCGGCCTGTGAGCTGACCTCGGCAAAGATGATCTATAACGGGCTGGTGCGTTATTCTGACGGAGAGATTCCTTTTCTTACGAAAAAAGCGTTTACCATGATTTACCGTGCACAGGTGAGTGCAGGGATTGATACAGAGAAGGTGACAGCCTCTGTGACAGATTCGAAGGTGACAGTGAGACTTCCGGAAGTGGAGATTCTGGACATCCATGTCGATGCAGACTCAATCCAGTATTATGATGAAAAATTTGCTCTCTTTAACGGGGAAAAAAGGGAGGATGCCATTCAGGCGATTCAGAAGGCGGAAGAGGATGTGCGGGAAAATGGGGATATGGAATCGCTTAAGGAGAATGCCCGGAAGCAGACGGAGGTACTTCTGGCAGGATTATTTGAAGATGTAGTAGGAGGCAGGGAACTGGCAGTTGAGTGGGAATAGAACAGAATGTGTCCTATATTTGAAGAATATTAAGGTCTGCATAATATTATTGTGCAGATCTTAATATTTTTATATTTTCAATGATTGGCAAATGGAAGAAAATCCGGTATAATAAAAAAGTACGGATAAATTTATGAAGGAGTGATACTAAGACAAATGAACAAAGCAGTGTACGGAAGTATAGGCGTACAGCGGCAGTAAAATTTGAAAATTAATTGAAAAAACATATATGGCAGGAGGAAATGACATTGGAGAACAACGTTTTTTTAAGAGACAGGAAGAAGTTTAAACTCGCGGATTATATGCGGGCGCAGGAAAACGGCAGGGAGAATCTCGGGGCGGAGATTCCGGTTGCCGTTTACAGACTTTTAGAATATTCATTAAGGGAGGAACTGGAGGAGCGGTTTGGAAAAGAAGAGCAGATTCGTATTTTCCGGAATGCAGGATACAAGGCAGGCGTTTATTTTGCACAGAAATATCTTGATTCGTCTCTGGAGATGTCTGAATTCACGGCACAGCTTCAGAAGCGCATGGAGGAATTTAAAATTGGCGTACTCCGGATTGAAAAATTCGATGAGGATACAGGAAGGGCGGTGCTTACGGTATCCGAGGATGCGGACTGCTCGGGACTTCCTCTTTTAGGGGAGACAGTCTGCAATTATGACGAGGGATTCCTGTCTGGAATTCTCACTTCCTATACAGGGAAAAACTATACCGCCACAGAGGTGAACTGTTGGGCGACCGGCGACAGAGTATGCCGGTTCCGGGCGGATATTGATGGGTAAGGAGGGCTGGGACAGAAATGGATACAAGTAAGAATTGTGAGATGCTGTTTGAATATCTGAGAGGAATTCTCTATGATTCCTGGATTGAACATTTTGATGTGGGCCAATTAAGTGAACCTTATAAGGAGTTGGGGCGCGGGCTCCAGTATTTGGAGAATGCGGTAAGGGAGTTGGTTTTTTATTCAGCAGAGTTGTCAAAAGGTAATCTCACGGTGGAATTCCCGGAGGAATATAATTTTTTGTGTGAGAATCTGAAAAATCTTCATGCGAACCTGAATCACCTTACCTGGCAGGCTCAGCAGGTGACAAAGGGGGATTACTCCCAGCATGTAGCATTTCTGGGGGAATTTTCCACTGCGTTTAATGAAATGACAAGACAGCTTCAGGAGAGAGAGGCAAAGCTTCAGGAGGAGGCAGTGAAGGCAGAGCGCCGGGCAGAGATGATTGAAGGCTATAATGAACTCCTGGTAGAGATGCTAAGCAAGCGTAAAGAATGGCTTCTTGTTGTAGATAAGGATACGAAGGAGATTATCTACTGCAATAAAAGAAAACAGGTGGGGTCATTGGACACTTCTTTCTGCCAGACCTGTAAACGCCGCCTTTCTTTCCAGCCTGAGCTTATAAAATGGGATAGTAATGAACAGTATAAGGTATGGGAAATGAATGGTGAGCTTGATACGGTTTACCGTGTCACTTCTTTTCAGATGGAATGGAAGGACCGCTCCTCCTATGTGCATGTGGTGGTTGATATTACGGATGAGAAGCGGAATGTGCGCAACCTTACTAATAAGGAGAATCGGGATCCGCTGACAGGAATTAAAAACAGATCCTTCTTTAAGGAATATATGGAAATTGTGCTCGGCGAAGAGTTGGATGCAACCCTCTGTTACCTAAAGCTTGACGGACTGGAATATGTAAATGAAACATTCGGACATCAGATGGGAGATTCCTATATACAGAATGTTGTAGAGATTGTCAGAAAAAATTTCCGGGGCGGAGATACCTTTGCACGAATTGGCGGGGATGAGTTCTGTGTAGTCCTCACCGGCAACATGTCAGAGCTGATGAACAGGAAGCTTGCTGAAATCCGCAGGGAGTTTAAGGAAGAATTTTACGGCAGATACCAGTGCGGCTTTCGCTATGGTATTCTGGATGTGAATGGAAAGGATAATGACATGTCTTTGGAGGAGATTTTAAGGAATGCAAAAGAGATTATGAATGAGCAGCTTAAGAAAGAATCTGAGAAAGGCTCTGAAACCGGGGACGAATAAAAGGGCTGCTGTGAATGGAGCATAAAAGGAGAATAGGAAGGAGTCAGCAGTATGCAGAAATGTATTTTAGTAGTAGATGATGATGCGATGAATCTGAGAAGGACAAAGATAATTCTGGAGAAGCAGCAGTATGGCGTAATCCTGGCAGAGTCGGGAGAAAAGGCGCTTGAAAAGCTGGCAGGTGAAAAGATCGATCTGGTTCTTCTTGATATTGAGATGCCCGGAATGAACGGGATTGAGACCTTTGAGCAAATGAAAGGGAGATATGATGATATTCCTGTAATATTCCTGACAGCGTCAGGATATGAGGATGATGTACTGAGCGCCATCAGGCTGGGAGCGGTCAATTACTTAAAGAAGCCGTTTCTCCCGCAGGATTTGCTGGACAGAATAGCAAAGGAGTTTGAGATTAAATGAGAGAGCAGGAGCAGACAAGCATACATCTGCTTCTAGCTGCCACCGCCAGCGCGTTTAGTGTAATACTTGTTCTGGTTACACTGGCTATGTCATGGGAATTGTGGGTGATTCCTCTGATTGTCACCGGCTGCTTCATAATCTGGTGGTTTCATATTGGAAGAGATGGTTCGGAAATTCTTTATGAAAATATATGCACCGGACTGATGCTGATTGAATTTTTCTTTTTCGGAGTACACCGGGATGTTCTTTTTGAAATCCCGGTTGTGGCATGTATCCTGCTTCTTATTTTTTCCCTGCGGGACCGGAAAAAACTGTTGTATATGACAGCCGGACTGTATATACTGGAGCTTTTGTATCATTTTTTTATTTTACATACCATTTCATTTGAAATGTAATTTCTGGAAATGGTCCGTCTGATACTTGGCGGGGCAGTGGCGGCCGGGGCCTTCGTAATTTCAAGATACCGGCTTAACAGAAGGCGTGATGCAAGGAAGAGACATGAAGCAACCCTTGCAGAACTGGAAGCGGCAGGGCGGCAGAATGCAGAGTTTTTATCAAATGTATCCCATGAGCTCAGGACGCCCATCAATATGGTGATCGGAATCAGTGAGGTTGCCCTTGGCAAGGAGCTTTCACCGGAAGTCAGGGAAGATATGCAGTCCATACAGATGGCGGGCAAGCGCCTGTCAAATCAGATCAATAATATGCTGGATTACACGGAGATTGTAGAAGGCACACTGACTGCCGTAAAGGAAGAATATATGATTACCTCGGTGATTAATGATGTAATTACTATGACTGCGGTGCAGAACAGCAGGCATAATCTGGAAATGGTATTTGATGTGGAGCCGAAGATTCCATCCGTTTTGATCGGAGATGCGGAAAAGATCTCACATGTACTTAAAATTCTTTTGGAAAATGCCATTAAATTTACGGAAGAAGGCGGCATCTATATCTATGCCGGATACCGGATGGAGGATTACGGAATCAATCTGATCATTGACATCTATGATACAGGTATTGGCATGACGCCCTCCCAGCTTGCACAGATGTATGATGTGTTCTATCAGGCGGATACCGGGAGCAGCCGTTTTGCAGGCGGCCTGGGGCTGGGGATTCCGATTGCCAGAGGGCTTCTTCATGCGATGGGCGGATTTATTCACTTTGACAGCAGGGGACACCAGGGGCTGGAGGCGCATATCACGATTCCACAGAAGGTGGGGAACTATGCACCGGGAATTGAGATTTTAGATGTGGATAAGATATGTATTGCCTGTTATTTCAGACCGGAAAAATACAGTTGTGATGAGATCCGGGAATACTATGACCGTATGATCCTCCACATGGTAGAGGGTCTTGGCATTGAGGGATATCAGGCTCACAATTTTGAAGGGCTTCTGAAGCTTCAAAAAGAGCATAAGCTGACGCATGTGTTTATGGCCCGGACAGAATATGAGGAGAACATAGCTTATTACGAAGAACTGGCAGAGACAATGCCGGTTGTCGTGATTGTGGAACGAAATTATATACTGCCGCCAAAAAGCAGGCTGCTTCTCCTGCGCAAGCCATTTTTTGCACTCTCAGTTGTGAACCTTTTGAATGGAAGAAGCCAGGAGAACGGCTTCGGGGAAGACGGAGAGCCGGGCGGCAGACCGTTTTCCTGTACAGGAGTAAGAGCGCTTGCGGTTGACGATGAGGAGATGAACCTTGTGGTGGCCAAGGGCGTCCTGGGAAGCTACGGCATGGAGGTGGATACCTGTCTGAGCGGCAGAATGGCAGTGGAGCGGTGTAAGTATACTTCCTATGATATTATATTCCTTGACCATATGATGCCGGGCTTTGACGGCGTGGAGACATTAAAACGTATCCGGGAGATAAATAACGGGGCCTGTCTGGAATTACCGGTGGTGGCTCTGACGGCAAATACCATCAGTGGTGCAAGGGAAATGTTTAAGAACGAAGGTTTTACAGAGTTTGTGCCGAAGCCAATAGAACGCTCTGTTCTGGAGCGGGTGCTGCGCCGGGTACTGCCAAAAGAACTCATTCAGTATGGTGCAGAGCCTTTGGATTCAGATATGGAGGCGCATACCCTGGATGAGGACGCAGATCTGTTAAAGACAGAGGAGGGCATGTCTGACCATAGCCGCACATCCCGCTATGATCTGCTGATCAGGTCTGGTATTAACGTAAAAATGGGACTGGATTACTGTTGTGGGGAGGAAGAATTTTATGAGGAAATGCTTCAGATGTTCTGCTCTCAGAGAGAGGAGCGCGAAGAGGAGATTATTGCCTTTTATGAATCAGGCAACTGGCCGGATTATGCAGTAAAGGTTCATGCACTGAAAAGTACCTCCCTTACAATCGGTGCTGAGGAGCTCTCCGCGTATGCAAAGTCTTTGGAGATGGCGGGGAAAAAGGGAGACGTAGATTATATTAAAAAGCATCACCCGGTGCTGCTTCGCATGTATGAGGAAATCTGTGAGAGCATTACCGGATGAAGGAGGAAGTTCAAGTGTTGAAAAAATGGTTTGATAAGATCTTTGACCATAAGCTTAGTCTGCGGGAGCGTATGTTTCGCCTGGTCACAAGTATCAGCATGGTTGCCCTGGTATTTATATTGATGATGAGCAGGTACGCCCTCAATCTGTATGTACTGCCTCTTAGCCTGGTTTATATAATTGTGGTAATGAAGGTCAGCATTCAGAAGGGCTGCATTAATGCAGGCGCAACAGCTATCGTGATTCTGATTCTTCTGCTTTTTCCCATCAGCTTTTTCACGGCAGGCGGAGCATACGGAGGTGCGCCTGAGTGGTTTGTACTCTGCTTTATCTATATAAGCCTTGCTTTGGAAGGAAGAAGGAAGGCGGTGTTTTTCCTGCTCTGTATGGCGGAGACAATCGCATGCTATTATGTTGCCTACTTTTATCCGCAGCTTGTTGTGCCGAATACTGAGGCGCAGGCACATTTTGATTCCGTGCGCTGTGTGATCCTGACAGGCATCCTGACCAGTATACTGCTTTTATTTCAGAACAGTCTTTATGAAGAGGAAAATGAGCTTTCTATTCAGCAGAAGAAGGAGATTGAGGAGCTCAATGAGGCGGAAAATTACTTTTTTACCAGCATGAGCCACGAGATCCGCACCCCCATTAATACGATCATTGGATTGAATGAAATTATACTGCGGGGTGATATCTCTGCGGATGTTGCAGAGAATGCCAGAAATATCCAGGGAGCCAGCAAAATGCTCCTTACGCTTATCAATGATATTCTTGATCTGTCTAAGATAAAATCCGGGAAAATGGAAATTATCAATGTATCCTATGAGACCGGGAAGCTATTTTCAGATATTGTCAACATGATCTGGATTAAGGCAAAGGAAAAAGGGCTTGAATTCCGGCTTAAGGTGGATGAATCCATTCCAAGCATGCTTTGCGGTGATGAGGTGCGGATCAAGCAGGTTCTGATTAATCTGCTGAATAATGCCGTAAAATATACAAAGGAAGGTTCCATTACGCTTTCTGCCAGATGTGAACGTCTGGGACTTAACAGGGTGCGAGTCTGGTATTCCGTGGAGGATACCGGCCAGGGCGTGAAAAAAGAGAATATCCCTTATCTCTTTAATGCTTTCCGGCGTGTGGACGAAAAAAAGAACCGGCATATTGAGGGAACCGGTCTGGGACTTAGCATTGTCCGCCAGCTAGTAGAACTTATGGGCGGAGAGATCAGCGTGAACAGTGTATATACGAAGGGTTCCACGTTTATTGTTAGCCTTGAGCAGGATATTATGGATGATAAGGAGCTGGGGACATTTACGCTGGATTCCAGGGCAAAAGGCCATGAAGGGGAGCAGTACAGGCAGAGCTTTGAGGCGCCCGGGGCACACCTTCTTATAGTAGATGACAATGATATGAATCTGATGGTTGCGCGCAAGCTTCTTGCAGACACCAGGATTCAGATTGATACAGCATCCGGAGCCGCTGAATGTCTGAAGCTGACCCGGACAAAGCATTATGACGGGATTCTGATGGATCATCTGATGCCGGAGATGGACGGAATCGAATGTTTCCATGCACTGCGCACGCAGCCAGGCGGGTTGTGCCAGGATGTACCGGTTATTGCGCTGACCGCCAACGCAGGAAGCGATAACCAGCTTCTTTACCGGAAGGAAGGTTTTAGCGGGTATCTGGCAAAGCCGGTGAGTGGCGCGCTTCTGGAGGCGGCCGTTTTAAGCATTTTACCAAAAGAGCTGGTAAAGCTAAGCGAGGGTGCCAGCCAGTCTGAGATCGGGAAAGATATCCTGATTTTCGAACAGGCACAGCGTATGTCTGTTCTGGTTACAACGGACAGCGTATGCGATCTTCCGGAATCTCTCAAAAAAGAGTTCCGTCTTTCGGTGTGTCCGTATTATGTCTGTACAGAACAGGGCCGTTTTTTGGATGAGGTAGAGATCAGGGCGGATGAGCTTCTGGCGTACATGGTAGAAGGAAAAACCGGTTTCTCCAGGCCGCCGGATGTAGAGGATTATGAGAAATTTTTTGCCCAGAAGCTCACGGAAGCCCAGAACATCATTCATATCACAATGGCGAAGAATGTAAGCCAGGGATATTATAATGCATTAGAGGCTGCAAAATCCTTTGAAAACGTGACAGTCGTTGACTCCGGACATCTGTCAAGCAGTATGGGGCTTTCTGTGCTGTATGCCGCTTACCTTGCGGAGCATCATGCGGGGAAGGAGGAGATTGTAGAGACGGTAAAGAGGCTGAGCCGCTATATTTCTTCTGCCTTTATCATTGACAGCACGCACATGATGTGCCATACGGGCAGGATTCCCAGAAGAATACAGGCTGTCTGCGATGCGCTTCTTCTTCACCCGGTTATTAAGCTTAAAAAAAGCAGGATGGTAGTCAGCAGTATGGAGATGGGGGATTTTCCCCATGTTATAAAAAGATATATCCGGAAGGTACTTCTGGATGTGAGAAACATTGACCGTCGTATTCTTTTTATCACTTATGCGGGAATGGATGAAAAAAGTCTTCGGTATATACAGGAACTGGTGCAGCAGTACTGTAAGTTTGAGAGGGTTTATCTGCAGAAGGCTTCTTCTGCTATTTCAAGTAACTGTGGTCCGGGTTCATTTGGCCTCCTGTTTATGAAAAAGAATGATGTGGTGATCTCATATTCCCAAAGTTCAATTCCGGAATAGAGATGGAGTACATGGAATGAAAAAGATCAGATGGGATGCGCCAGATTGTGCAATCCCTGAGAGCATGATGCAAGAATCGTAATTTTGGGATTAGTCTCTTGTCGAAGGGGTGTTTCAATGGTATAATCAGAATATCGAAGTCATACAGGAGGGAATAAAAGATGAAGGTTTATGATTCAGTAAAAAAGGAAGAGGTAGAAGTTGACGGAACGAAGGGTCTGATTGACATCATGCGGGACGGCCGTCAGGTAGATCTCCATCTGAAGGAGAAAAAGACAGACGCGGATGGATACATGAGCTGGGATGTGGAGCACTGGTCCAGTATTGATGTAAAACGATTCATCCGCTGCTACTCTCTGGAAGGAAAGGTATTGGGGGAATCAACAGGACATAATATCTATGACCTGGAAAATGAATTCAAACCAGAGCAGGCATTGAAGATTGAACTTAGCTGATAAAAACAGGGGATTCTTAAAATCCCCTGTTTTTATGGATATTTGTATAGAAATGCAGAGTGCTTTTTAGATTCGAAGAATGGAACAGTTGCAAAATAAGGAGACTAACAAGGTGAATTTTGTTTTTGATATGGATGATACGATCTATGATCTAATGGAACCATTTGAAAAATGCCATGAAAAATTATTTGCAGAGAGAGTCAGTATAGACTGTAAGGAGTTGTTCTTGAAATCTAGAATTTTTTCTGATATTATACTTGACAGAGAAAAGGAAGGGAAGATAGCAAAGGGGGACGGCTTTTATGAAAGAATCCGGATGACGTATGAGTATGCGGGATTACAGATCAGCAGAGAAGATGGCGCCCGGTTCGAGGAAGCATACCGGTATTACCAGACCACAATAGAGCCCTTTGGCTTTATGGAGAAGATCCTGGATTACTGCCGAAAGGAGAGGATTCCCATCGCAGTACTAACCAATGGAGGCAGCGAGAGACAGCGGCGAAAGGCAGATGTACTAAAGCTTCAGAGATGGTTTGAGGATGGCTGGATTTTCCCCACTGGGGAGATCGGATTCCATAAGCCCCATGCAGGAGCCTTTCGGGCAGTGGAGAAACGGATGAATTTTTCTCCGGAGGATACATGGTATATAGGTGACACTTACCGGTCAGATATTGTGGGAGCAGCAGAGGCTGGCTGGAATACCATATGGCTGAACCACAGAGAGAGCGGATGTCCGGAGGCAGTAAGCAGGGCGACGGCCGAGGTCAGAGGAGGAGAAGAACTTTTCACGCTGCTTAGAAAGTTACATTTGCGAATTCGACACAAATAGTGTATACTTGTAACCGTTCAATGAGAATAATAATAGCGAAATGGAGAATGATATGGCATTTGAAGATTATGTAAAAGCCTACAAGCTTGGAAAAAGAGACTACCAGTACCGGATGCTTCACGGAATGCAGCCAACCGTGCAGGTTTTAGACGACATTCTGCCGGGGCGAGGAACTTATTCCGAAGTATCTCTTGGACTTGTGCAGATACCGGCGGATCAGATTGTGGGGACGAAGACTGGAGGAAGAAGCAGCGCCTTTGCCGGTAATTTTATGCCCATTCTAAGAGAAAATACAGAATTTGCATCAAAATGGGCAAGTCTCAGCACAAGCCATATACAGGAAGGAATTAGGGAACCCATTAGAGCCTATGAATATATGAATAAATTTTATGTGCTGGAAGGCAATAAGCGGGTCAGTGTCATGAAGTTTTTCGACGTTGCAGCGATCCCTGGAGTTGTTACAAGAATTGTACCGAAGCGCACAGAGGAAAAAGAAAATAAGATCTATTACGAATTTATGGATTTTTATGAGCTCTCGAATATAAATTACATCTGGTTTTCCGAAGAAGGGAGCTTTGCGAAACTTCAGGAGGCAGTGGGCAAAGAACCTGAAGAGACTTGGTCAGAGGATGACAAGCTGACCTTTAGTTCTGTCTACCGGAGATTTAGCGCCGAGTATTATCAGATTAACGATTCACAGAAAGGGGACGATGAGCTTGATGTCCTTCCAGGGGATGCATTCCTTTCGTTTATTGCTTTGTATGGGTATGCGGATATTTGCGAAAAGACCACAAAGGAGCTTAAGAACCTGATTGCAGACACATGGGAAGAGTTTAAGCTTTTGGAAAAGAAGGAGGAAGCCGTTGACCTGAAGCTGGATCCAAATAATGAGAAAAAATCTCTTCTCAACCTGCTTCTTCCTACTGGAATGACAAAGCTTAAAATTGCATTTTTATATGCAAAGACAGCATCCTCTTCCGCATGGACATACGCCCATGAACTTGGAAGGCTCCATCTGGACCAGGCCTTCCCAGAGAAGGTCAGTACAGTATACTATGATAATGTAACAGAGGAAAATGCAAATGCGGTGATTGAGGATGCAATTGCGAATGAGTGCGATATTATTTTCACCACCTCGCCTGCATTTGTCCAGGCCAGTGTGAAAGCAGCAATCGCCCACCCGGATGTGCGGATTCTGAACTGTTCGCTTAATACCTCCCACCGGTATATCAGAACCTATTATGCGCGTATGCATGAGGCAAAGTTCCTTATGGGCGCCATAGCGGGCGCCATGGCAGACAATAATAAGCTTGCCTATGTGGCGGATCTGCCAATCTACGGATCCATTGCAAATATTAATGCATTCGCTCTTGGTGCGAAGATGATTAATCCCCGGGCAGAGGTGTATCTGGAGTGGACATCACTTAAGGACCGGGATATTTATGAGAACATCCGCCGGACCGGAGCCAGCTGCATTTCGGGAATGGATATGGTGATTCCAGAGGATTCCTCCCGGTATTTCGGAATCTATACACTGGAGAACGACTGGCCCAGAAGTCTTGCCATGCCGCTGTGGCACTGGGGAAAGTTCTATGAGCGACTTGTACGCACGATTATGGACGGGACATGGAAGTACGATGATAAATCCCCGGAGAAGAAGGCGATTAATTACTGGTGGGGCATGTCCTCAGAAGTCATTGACGTCATCTGCTCCAAAAATCTTCCGATCGGAACGAAGCGTCTGGTAGACCTTCTGAAGAAGACTATCAGCAGTGGAGAGTTTAACCCATTTTCAGGTATTCTTTATTCCCAGGAGGGAATGGTTCAGGGAGATCCCCATGTGACGCTCAGCCCTGACCAGATCGCGAAGATGGACTGGCTGGCGGAGAATGTCCAGGGCTCCCTTCCAAAGGAATACGAGCTGCAGGATCAGGCAAAGCCGGCAGTACTGCAGCAGGGAGTGAAAAAAAAGGAAGGTTAGAGGATTTATGAAGATACTTGCAATCGCAGACGAGGAATCGGCGTATCTGTGGGATTATTTTGAAAAGAGCAAGCTTGAGGGCGTTGACCTGATTATATCCTGCGGAGACCTGGCGCCGGAGTATCTGTCCTTTCTGACAACGCTTTCATCCATTCCCGTTCTCTATGTACACGGGAACCATGATGAGAAATATGACAGAAATCCTCCGGAGGGCTGCGTCTGTATTGATGACAGAATTTATGTGCATAATGGAGTAAGGATTCTGGGGCTGGGCGGTTCCATGCGCTACAGTTCCGGGAAATATCAGTATACAGAATTTCAGATGCTGTCGCGCGTAAGAAAGCTGGGACTTCGGCTTTTTTTCGGAAGAGGATTCGACATCCTTGTGGCGCATGCACCTGCATACCAGCTTAATGACGGAGAAGATCTTCCGCATCAGGGGTTTAAGGCATTTCTCACTCTGATGAAAAAATACAGGCCAAGATTTTTCCTCCATGGACATGTTCATATGTCCTACGGGAGGAAACATAAGCGGTATGATAAATATGAGGATACGCATGTAATCAATGCATTTGAGAGATGTATATTTGAATATGAAGACGAATGTGTGGGGGAACACCTTTGAATTGGGGACGGGGTATTTTTAAAAATACCCCGTCCCCAATTCGTAAAAAAGTATTGCAAAATACCTTGACGGGGTATATAATGTCTAAGGAAAGGAGGGATACTGATGAGTGAGAATACAGAATCTTCTGCAAAAAAGAAAGCGAGATCAGAGAAGGAGTACCGCGATCTGCTGAATCGTCTTTCAAGGGTGGAAGGACAGATCCGGGGAATTAAGAGAATGGTTGAGGAGGACGCCTACTGTACGGATATTCTGATCCAGGTGTCTGCGGCCAATGCGGCACTCAACAGTTTTAACAAGGTGCTGCTGGCGGAGCATATCCGTACATGTGTGGCAGAAGATATCCGCTGTGGCAGAGAGGATACGATCGATGAGCTTGTGGCTACTTTGCAGAAGTTGATGAAATAGGAGGAGCATGATGGAACAGTATAGAGTAACAGGCATGAGCTGTGCGGCATGCAGCGCCCGTGTGGAGAAAGCGGTCTCTAAGGTGCCGGGTGTGACTGCGTGTTCTGTAAGTCTTCTGACAAATTCCATGGGCGTGGAGGGAACAGCAGGATCCGGCGAGGTGATTGCCGCCGTAACAGAGGCGGGTTACGGCGCCTCCTTAAAAAAAGGAGAGAAGGCAGGTGATGGCAGAGAGGATGCAGGGGAGCTTTTGAAGGACAGGGAAACTCCGGTTCTTAAAAAGCGTCTGTCAGCTTCACTATGCTTTCTGATTCCGCTTATGTATGTCTCCATGGGAAATATGATGTGGGGATGGCCTGTACCGTCTGTGCTTCAGGGGAATCATGTTGCTTTGGGGCTCATACAACTGCTTCTGACTACGATTATTATGGTGATCAACCAGAAATTTTTCATAAGCGGCTTTACGAGCCTGTGGCACAAAGCACCAAATATGGATACGCTTGTGGCCCTGGGGGCGGGGGCGTCCTATGTGTACAGCGTCTATGCCCTGTTCGCCATGACAGACGCCCAGCTTAAGATGGATATGCCTGGAGTCATGGAGTACATGCACGAATTTTATTTTGAGTCTGCGGCAATGATCCTGACGCTCATTACGGTGGGAAAAATGCTGGAGGCGCTCTCTAAGGGGAGGACGACAGATGCTCTTAAGAGCCTGATGAAGCTGGCGCCAAAGACGGCGGTGGTAGTGAGAAACGGGAAGGAAGAAAAGGTTTCTATAGAGCAGGTGGGAATTGGTGATATTTTTGTAGTAAGACCTGGAGAAAATATTCCGGTTGACGGAGTGGTACTGGAGGGAAGCAGCGCTGTCAATGAGTCTGCCCTCACTGGAGAGAGCATTCCGGCTGACAAGGAGCCGGGCGATCCTGTGTCAGCGGCCACGCTGAACAGTTCTGGATTTTTAAAATGCCGGGCAAGCCGGGTGGGGGAGGATACGACGATCTCCCAGATTATTCAGATGGTCAGCGATGCGGCGGCTACAAAGGCTCCCATTGCAAAAGTAGCAGACAGTGTGTCTGGCGTATTCGTTCCTGTAGTGATTGGCATTGCAGCCCTGACGACCATCATCTGGCTTCTGGCCGGACAGGGAATCGGCTTTGCTCTTGCCAGGGGGATCTCTGTGCTGGTGATCAGCTGTCCCTGTGCGCTGGGCCTTGCAACGCCGGTTGCTATTATGGTTGGAAACGGGATGGGGGCAAAAAACGGGATTATGTTTAAGACAGCAGTTTCCCTCGAGGAAACCGGAAAGATGCAGGTGGTTGCCCTTGATAAGACAGGAACCATCACAAACGGCGAGCCCCGGGTAACAGATCTTCTTCCAGGAGAAGGCATAACCTGTGAGGAGCTTCTTACCATGGCGTATATGCTGGAGAGAAAGAGCGAGCATCCTTTTGCAAAGGCGGTGCTTCTCCTTGCTCAGGAGAGAGGAATTGCCCGGGATGGAGATGCCCCTGACATGGAGGTTACGGATTTTCAGGCGCTTCCTGGAAACGGACTTGCCGGAAAGGCAGGGAGGCACAGGCTGGCAGGCGGTAATTTAAGATTTATCGCAGGCCAGGCAGAGATCAGCGAACAGGTTTTGTTCCGGGCAGAGCAGCTTGCAGAGGAGGGAAAGACCCCGTTATTTTTCAGCCGTGACGGAGAATTCACAGGTATTGTCGCCGTAGCGGATGTGATCAAGAAGGACAGCCCCCAGGCGGTGCAAGAACTTCAGAACATGGGGATCCATGTTGTCATGCTGACAGGAGACAACGAGCGTACGGCAAAAGCTATCGGAAGACAGGCAGGAGTGGATGAGGTTATCGCAGGAGTACTGCCGGACGGAAAAGAGCAGGTAATCCGTACCCTTAAGGAAAAAGGGAAGGTTGCCATGGTAGGCGACGGAATCAACGATGCGCCGGCTCTTACGAGAGCAGACATTGGAATTGCCATCGGGGCAGGAACCGATATCGCCATTGACGCCGCAGATGTGGTGCTCATGAAAAGCAGACTTTCAGATGTACCGGCGGCGATCCGCCTAAGCCGGGCAGCACTGCGCAATATCCATGAAAATCTGTTTTGGGCGTTTTTCTACAATGTAATTGGAATTCCCTTAGCGGCAGGGCTCTGGTATCCATGGTTCGGCCTGAAGCTAAACCCGATGTTCGGAGCCGCGGCAATGAGCCTGTCAAGCTTCTGCGTCGTGACAAACGCGCTGCGGCTTAACTGGTTCAGAATGTATGATGCCTCGAAAGACAGGAAGATCAGACAAAAGAATCGCAATCATACAAGTATTAAGCATAATAACGATGAAAACACGGATACACAAAATAGATATAGCAGCAATAGCAGATTAAAGGAGGAAAAGACCATGACAAAAACGATGAAAATTGAGGGAATGATGTGCGGACACTGTGAGGCACGGGTAAAGAAGGTACTTGAAGCCCTTCCAGAGGTTTCAGCTGCAGAGGTAAGCCACGAGGCAGGAACTGCAGTCGTGACCCTTGAGGCCGGAGTGTCAGATGAAGTGCTGAAAAAAACAGTGGAAGACCAGGATTATAAGGTTCTGGGGATCAAGTAGAAAACGCTAGTCGGGGACGGGGTATTTTTAAAAATACCCCGTCCCCGACTAAAAGACTGTTATGGAAGATCAGGAGACGGGGCAGGAAGGAATCGGCAGATGATTTTCACAGTGAGGAGGCCGGCACACACACCGATGCTGTCAATCATCACGTCGCGTTTCGATGGCCCCCTGCCGTCCACAAAGGACTGGTGGTATTCGTCCCCGGCGGCAAACCCGACACAGAAAAGCCCTGTGGCGAGCATCAGCGGAAGTCCTCTGAGCCCGTATACATAGAGAGGAAAGGACACAGACAGCGCCAGCAGGAAATATTCGGTCATATGGGCGAGTTTCCTGACCGGGTGGGAAATCTGTATGGCATATTCCTGAATCTGCTGGTCGTTCAGTCTCTGATCAAAGGCAGTATTTCCCATTTCCACGATCCGGCAGCTTACTTCAAAGCTTAAATTTCCCGATTCCTCGCCATTCTGTGCGGAAAAGCCGTAAATGATATACATTAGGGCAAGCGCAGGCAGAAAGGAAAAGGGCTTTAAATGAAAGATAAATTTGTGCGTCATGTATGATACCTCCAACTATGAATGGCAAACCAGGTTACCGGTTCACGTTCCCATTGTAACGGGAAGAAGAGTACAAGTCAAGTTTGATATTAAGGTTATATTTTCTAAGTTTAACTATTACAATTAGTAATAATACATTCTATATGGAGAGATTTCAGATGAAACGGTTTCTGGCATTATTACTATGTGTCATCCTTTGGGCACAGCCGGTTCTGGCGGCGGATGCGAAAAAAGATGCAAAAGAAAAGGGGACAGAAGGGGTTGAGGTGTCGGCTCCTTCGGCAATCCTGATGGAGGCTTCGACGGGGCAGGTGATTTATGAGAAGGATGCGGATTCGGTGAGACCTCCGGCAAGCGTTACGAAGGTTATGACAATGCTCCTCATCTTTGATGCCCTTGCAGAAGGAAAGATTAAGCTGGAGGATGAAGTGACCACATCAGAATACGCGGCATCCATGGGAGGTTCCCAGGTGTTTTTAGAGCCTGGCGAGGTACAGACAGTAGATACGATGATCAAATGCATCTCTGTGGCAAGTGCAAACGATGCATGTGTTGCCATGTCAGAATTTATCAGTGGGAGTGAGACGGAATTCGTTGCGCAGATGAATGAGAGGGCAAAGGGGCTTGGCATGGAGAATACGCATTTTGTCAACTGCAACGGACTGGATACTGACGGGCATGAGACGACTGCGAGAGACATTGCCCTTATGTCCCGTGAGCTGATCACTACATATCCTCAAATCCGTGATTACTGCATGATCTGGATGGAAAATATTACCCACACCACGAAAAAAGGTACTTCTGAATTCGGGCTTACGAATACAAACAAGCTGATCCGGCAGTACCAGTATGCCACTGGGCTGAAGACAGGATCCACCAGCAAGGCGAAGTTCTGTCTGTCTGCAACAGCGGAAAAGGACGGGATGGAGCTGATCGCAGTAATCATGGCGGCAAATGACGGAAAAGCCCGGATCAGGGATGCCACGGCGCTTCTGGGTTACGGATTTGGAAAATGCAGGAAGTATGAAGAAGAACAGACGGAAAAGGTAAAACCAGTTCCGGTAAAGAGAGGGGTCAAGACCCAGGTGCAGACGGTTCAGAAGGAGCCTTTTGCCTATGTGGATACCACAGGTGCGGATCTTTCGGCGGTTGAGAGGAAGGTTTCCCTGAAAAAGAGTGTTAGGGCGCCAGTAAAAAAAGGAAAAAAAGTAGGAGAGGCAGCCTATTATCTGAACGGCGCTGAGATCGGGAAGGTGGATATACTCACTGCGGAAGCAGTGAAGGAGGTAAGTCTCGGGAGCGTGATGGGAGATATGGTGAAGCATCTGCTGTTGTAAGCCACATAGGCATCTCCATGTGAGC
The DNA here is from genome assembly GCA_948602995.1 of uncultured Dorea sp. GTDB lineage: Bacteria > Bacillota > Clostridia > Lachnospirales > Lachnospiraceae > CAPEBR01. Next base: position 10,960 of record CAPEBR010000005.1, on the reverse strand, counting down.
GCCCGGCATTTTTAAATGCCGGGCGCTCAGTTCATAACATGATTATTTGCCCATCAAAGCTTCTATGTCCGCGATCTTCTTCGGAATATCCCGGGAAAGATTCTCGCATCCATCTTCTGTGATCAGGCAGTTGTCTTCTATGCGGAAGCCGATGCCCCATTCCTCGTGGTAGATGCCTACATCTACACAGAACACCATGCCAGGCTCTGTCTTACGGCCCTTGACAGATACTGTGTCGTGTACGTCCAGTCCGATATGGTGTGCGCCGCCGTGCCACAGGTAAGTACTAATTTCCTCACGGGTCTTTAATACTCCGGCTTCTTTAAGCTGTCCGTAATTGTACTCCCTGATCATGGGGTCTACGTCAGCCATGGGAATGCCTGGCTTCAGAAGTCCGAACATATGCTCAGAGGTGCGGTAGGCGCATTCATAGAGAAGTCTCTGACGTTCTGTGAATTTTCCATTGCAGGGCCATGCCCTGGATACATCGGTAATCTCATGATCCCAGACAGCTCCTACATCATTTAAAATCATATCGCCGTCCTTTGCCTGTCCCCAATAGCCATTGTAGTGTATGCAGAAATTATTTTTTCCGGCGGAGATGATTGACGGAAATCCGGGGACGGTAACGCCGTGCTGTGCCAGTGCATAGTCGTACTCAGCCTTGTACTGGTACTCGTACATTCCGGGTTTTGAGGCGTGCATCATCGCCTCGATTCCTGCTTTTGTTACAGCTTCCGCCTTTCTTAATGCCTCAATCTCGCAGGGCCTCTTGATTGTCCGCTGCCTGCGCAGCAGAGGGTTTAATGATTCCATGACAATATGCGGAGTCTCTGACCGGAGTTTTGCTGCCAGCCGGAAGGCTTCGTTTCCTTTATCCCCTTGGAAATTTGGATCAAAATCAAGGTAAAGCTGCTTAATATCACCTGAATAAAGGAGTCGGTATAGGTCCTCCTGGAAGTTTTCTACATTATCAAACGTTAAGATACCGGATCTATCTGACGCTTCATCTTCCTTGATCCGTTTCCCGTTCCAACGCTCTAGAAAAGGATTGGCTGGAAGGAGATAAAGCTTTTCACGGATACCAGAAGAGCCTGTCTGAAGCATCAGTACAGTGTCAGCCTGCTCAATTCCGGTCAGATATAAAAAGTTCCGGTTTGCATAAAAAGGATAGTCTTCATCGCCGGTTTTTCTTGGGGCATGCCCGCTGAATAAGAGGATTAGTGATTCCGGCTTTACATCTCTGCATAAAATCTGTCTGTTTTCTCTGTAAAATTCTTTTGTCATGATGTCTTTTTTTCGTCTCCTGTCTAAAATTAAAGTAGATTAGATGGTTACTGTTTACGCCTGTGCACGTAAACAGTAACACAATTAGATTGCTCTGGTGTATTCTTTCAGCCAGGTCTTTTCATCGTCATTTAAATGAGGCGCGATCACCTCGTATACCTTTGCATGGTAGGCATTCAGCTGCTCTTTATCCTCAGAGGTCAGCATGTCAGGAATGACTGCGTCCAGATCGATGGGCACATAAGTAATCGTCTCAAAGCAGAGGAACTGTCCGTATTCCGTCTTCTGTCCCTTGCGGACAAGCAGTTCATTTTCCGTACGGATGCCGTGGGAGCCTTCGATATAGATGCCCGGTTCATCTGTTATGACCATTCCTGGTTCAATGGCAGCCTGCTCCTTTCCAACAATTTTAATACGGAAGCCGCAGGGTGGTTCATGGATATTCATCAGGTATCCTACGCCGTGGCCAGTGCCGTGTTTGTAATCAATGCCGCGTTCCCATGCAGGCATTCTTGCCAGAATATCCAGGTTGTAGCCGCAGGTTCCCTCTAGGAATACAGCTCTTGCCAGCCGGAGATTACACAGAAGCACTATGGTAAAATCTTCTTTCATACGGTCACTGACATTTCCAAAGGCAAAGGTTCTTGTAATATCTGTAGAGCCCTCCATATATCCGCCGCCAGTATCTGTAAGGAACAGATTGTCCGGTTCAACGGGGATGTTTGTCTCTGGCGTCGCCGCATAGTGTACGATGGCGCCGTGGGGGCCGAAGCCGCAGATGGGGTCAAAGCTCTGCCAGAGATAGCCCTCCTGCTCCTTCCGGAATTCCTCCAGCTTTTCGGCGGAGCTGATCTCAGTGATCTTGGCCTTTCCCACATTTTTCTTAAGCCAGTACATGAATTTTGTGACTGCCACGCCGTCCTTAATATGGGCATTAATAATATTTTTTATCTCCGTATCATTCTTCACTGCCTTCATGAGAATGGATGGATTCATTTTTTCAATAATATTTGCAGCTTTTGGAAGATTATTGTAAAGAGCATAGTTTAATCTGTCGGGATCTACTAAAATCGTGCAGTCCTCTGGCAGCGCCTTTACATCCTCGTATATATCGTTGTAGGAGTGGATGGCGACACCTGACCTGGCAAGCGTTTCCTTCATCTCATCTGTCAGCTTGCGACCGTCCACATAGAGCTTCATCTCATCCGGCGTAATGACTGCGTAGGAGAGAAGCAGCGGGAAAAATTCAATGTCATTGCCCCGCAGATTGGTAAGCCAGCAGATATCATCCAGCGATGCCAGGATATGTACACTGGCATTTTCCTCTTTCATTGCTTCGCGGATGCGTTTAAGCTTGCTTTCCGTGCTCTCGCCGGTATACTCCACTCCAAGGGCAAAGGCGGGATTCTCGGAAAGGGGCGGGCGGTTCTCCCAGATCAGGTCAATAAGATCTTCTGAGTAGTTGACAGAGCCCTTCCGTGCTGCGACGGCCTTCTCAAGAGCCTGCCCCTTCCCCATTGCGACAACGCGGCCGTCAAAGCCCAGGATGCCGCCTTCGGGGAGTGTCTTTTCCACGTATTCCTCCACGGTGGGTACGTCCTTTTCCCCCATTTTAAATAATGTGACGCCGCTTCCCGCAAGCTGGTTCTCAGCCTGGATAAAGTAGCGGCCGTCTGTCCACAGCCCGGCCTCTGTCTGCGTAATGACAGCAGTTCCCGAGGAGCCGGTAAAGCCTGTGATGAATGCTCTCGCCTTAAAATGTTCCCCAACATATTCGCTCTGATGATTGTCATCAGTGGGAATCAGATACATATCATATCCGCGATCCTCCATTAAGCGGCGCAGAGCAGCAATTCTTTCTGGTACATTCATGTTCAAACCTCCCTTGTTTAATATTGATGATTTAGCGTCAAAAGGTATTTTGACGCTTCTGATACACGGATTGTTCCGTGCTAACGCACTCCCACAATCCTAAAACACCTCGAATCCACTCATTTTTCTACGAAAAATGGCTACTTCTCGGTGTTTAGCGTGTCAAGAGATCATGCTTTTTCATGCGAACATGAAACGCATGACCTTTTGACACTTGCATCATATTGGTTACTGTTCACACAGGTCTGTGCATTTACTGCGCAGACCGTAAGAAAGTGATTCAGGAGTGAGCAAATTCCATTCGCGGAGCGAATTTTAGATGGATTTGCGAATGTTACTGGTCACGGAGTGAACAGTAACTCATATTGATGTCCAATATAAGATTCTAGCATATTTAATTGCAAAATAACAGGAATAATTATATAATTTTAAATATACTTTTTGTTACGCTATTCTGGAGGATGGGCACATGCTGAAAAATAAGAAATATTTTCTGTTTGATATTGACGGAACACTGGGAGTGGATGATATATTATATGAAGGAAGCAGGGAGCTTCTGGGTCTGATTGAGAGGATTGGAGGCAGATCCTTTTTCATTACCAATAATTCCACAAAGAGCAGGAAGGACTATGTAGAAAAATTTAAAGGATGGGGCCTTGATACAGACGAGGAGCAGTTTATGACAGCCTCTTATGCTGCCTGCATGTATCTGAAAAAGCATTATGAGGGAAGGAAGCATTTTGTTGTGGGAACACCCTCTTTTGAGGAAGAGATGAAAAGATTCGGCCTTCTGACCGTGGACCGGGCAGAGCCGGATACGGCATGTGTTGTGGTGGGATTTGACCGTACGCTTGACTACAGGAAGATAGAGGAGGCCTGCAGGCTTCTCTTTAGGCCGGAGGTTGATTATGTGGCTACCAATCCGGATCTGCGCTGCCCTGTGTCCTTCGGGTTTATACCGGACTGCGGAGGAATCTGTGAGATGCTGCGTGTAACGACAGGAAGAACCCCGTGCTTTGCCGGGAAGCCAGACAAGGGAATTGTCACACTCTGCATGGACCAGGTGGAAGCAGAAAAAGATGAGGTGCTGGTGGTCGGAGACAGGCTGTACACGGACATCGCCTGCGGAATGAATGCAGGGGTGGAGACAGCTCTTGTGTATACGGGAGAAGCAAAGCCAGGGGATCTGGAAGATACGGAATATAAGCCGGATTATGTATATAATACCATTGAGGAGCTGTATCAGGAATTTTACAGGCTACATGTCAGAAAAGGAAAGAGGCAGGGTTAAAGGCAATTTTAACCTGGCAGCTATTAAGAGTCTGGAGGGATAGAATGCAGAAGAAAAGCAGAAATCATAAGAAAAGCAGAAATTATAAGAAAACAGGGAAAGGCGTGTCCGGCCTTCTGGGACTCTTTCTGACAGAGTGTTTCCTGACTGTGGCAGCAGAAATTTTCCGGGAACTTCACAGCTTCCGGACAACCGGCTACCGGATTTTTTCTAAGAAATGGAGAGGGGCAGGCAGATGCCGGATGGTATTTTTAAGTGATCTCCATAATCAGGTATATGGATATAGAAATAACAGACTGTTTTATGCGGTTAAGCGTACAAGGCCGGATCTGATCCTGGTGGGCGGCGATATGCTGGTGGGAAAGAACGGGCATGATTACCGCAGAACACTGGATTTTTTAAAAAGGCTTCCAGAGATCTGTCCGGTTTACTATGCAAATGGCAACCATGAGCAGAGAATGAAGGAGAATCCGGCAGAGTACAGCCAGTCCTATAAAGGATACAAAAGAGAACTTCAAAAGGCAGGCATCCGGCTTCTGGAAAACGAATCTGAGGAGATCTCAATTGGAGGGATGCCGGTCCGGGTGACAGGGCTTGAGATTCCTGATGCAGGTTATGCAAGAATCCGCAGGGATAAGATAGATGCAGAGACGGTCGCGGACTGTGTGGGAGACTGTGACCGGGATTATTACCAGATACTATTAGCACACAATCCTTCTCACATGAAGGCATATCTGTCATGGGGGGCAGATCTTGTCCTGTCAGGGCATCTGCATGGAGGTATTGTGCGAATCCCGGGTTTTCGGGGAGTGATCTCACCTGGATTTGAGCTTTTCCCCAAATATTCGGGCGGGTGCTACAGGGAGGGAAGCCAGACAGCCGTGGTAAGCAGAGGGCTTGGAAGCCATACCATTCCAGTCAGGCTGTTTAACGAAGCAGAGCTGATCGTGTTAGAGTTTTAGGAGTTACTATTCACGGGGCCGTGCACTCCGCTGCACGGCATCCGAGCCGATAAAATGGTGGTTTCCAGCATCCAGCCCCTCGCTGAAAGCGACTTTTAAATGGGCTGGATGCGTTACTATGAGCGGACGGTTAGTCCGTGAATAGTAACTTTTAAGGAATTGTTGATAATTTCTAAGGGTTGTGGAAAACGGAAATATCCTGTATAATATAAAAGTTGCGTAACCAGGAAGGTCTGTTGTTACGGATTATTACACTTTGGCAAATGTATACGGGGGTCAGATTTATGGGAATTCCGGTAAAGCTGCAGGTGTTTGAAGGACCGCTTGATCTCCTTCTGCATCTGATCGATAAAAATAAAATAGATATTTATGATATCCCGATTGTGGAGATTACGAATCAGTATATGGAATATATTCACGAGATGGAGAAGGAAGACCTTAATATAATGAGTGAATTTCTTGTTATGGCGGCGACACTTCTTGACATTAAGTGTAAGATGCTTCTTCCCAAAGAGATAAACGAGGAGGGAGAGGAAGAAGACCCAAGGCAGGAGCTGGTGGAACAGCTCCTGGAGTACAAGATGTATAAATATATGTCGTATGAACTGAAAGACCGCCAGATCGAGGGGGAACGCTCAATTTTTAAGCCGCCGACAATACCGTCAGAGGTTCAGGACTATGTGCAGCCCGTTAATATGGATGAGCTTCTGGGTGACCTTACCTTAGTGAGATTAAACCAGATTTTTAAAGAGGTCATGAGGCGGCAGGCTGACAAGATTGATCCGGTCCGCAGCAAGTTTGGAAAGCTTGAAAAGGAGGAGGTTACACTTCCGGATAAGCTTCTATATGTGACAGAATATGCAAAGGGGCATAAAAGCTTCCTTTTCAGGGAGCTTCTTATGAGACAGAGTTCAAAGGTACAGGTTGTGGTGACTTTTCTGGCAGTGCTGCAGCTCATGAAGGAGGGTGTGATCCGGATTTTTCAGGAAAACTCTTTTGATGATATTGTGATTACATCAATGGTATAGGTCATAATGCACGGCAGATTTCATCGGCCGTGAGTATATTTACTTACAGTTCCTAAGGACTGTGTACGAATACGAGAGTGGGAAAGGTAGTATGGAGCAGGTGGAAATTAACAGACTGGAAGGTATTATAGAAGCGATTCTCTTCACTATGGGAGAGTCGGTGGAGCTTGGTAAGATTGCTGCAGCCATTGAGCATGATGAGGCGACTACCAGGCGGCTGATTCATCAGATGCAGGATAAGTACAGGGCGGATGACCGGGGAATTCATATTATTGAACTGGAGGATTCCTTTCAGATGTGTACAAAGGTGGAGATGTACGAGTATCTGATCCGGGTTGCAAAGCAGCCGAGAAAGTATGTACTGACGGATGTTCTGTTAGAGACGCTTTCGATCATTGCCTATAAGCAGCCGGTGACAAAACTGGAGATTGAGAAGATCAGGGGAGTAAAGTCTGACCACGCAGTGAATAAGCTGGTGGAATATAATCTTGTCTGCGAGGTGGGAAGGATGGAGGCGCCAGGAAAGCCGATCCAGTTTGGAACAACAGAGGAATTTCTGCGAAGATTCAGCATCCATTCCGTGGACGAGCTTCCCAGTATGAATCCAGAGCAGGTAGAGAGCTTCAAGGAAGAGGCAGAGGAGGAGATTCAGCTGCGGCTTAATGTATAAATGAAGGCGGCGCATCATACATTGTTGTAATATGGTAGTTTTAAGGTGCGTGCAATGAAGAAAAGATGGAGCAGTATAATCAGCCTGGTTTGTATCCTGTCCGTGTGCCTGTGCCGCATCCCGGCAAAGGCGCAGGAAACAGAAAAAGGGCCAGGAGAGCTTTATGCCCGGTCAGCAGTATTAATGGATGCAGACAGCGGGCGTATTTTATTTGGAAAGGAAGCAGATAAGGCCCGCCCAATGGCAAGTACGACTAAGATCATGACTTGTATCCTGGCGCTGGAGCATATGAAGGAGGAACAGGAAACAGAGGTTTCTGATTATGCAGCAGGGCAGCCGGAAGTACATTTGGGGGTGCGTGCCGGGGAGAAATATAAGATCCGGGATCTTCTTTATTCCCTGATGCTGGAGTCCCATAATGACAGTGCCGTGGTGATTGCGGAGGGAATTGCCGGGTCAGTGGAGCAGTTTGCCGTCCTTATGAATAAAAAGGCAGTAGAGCTTGGGTGTAAGAATACTCATTTTATTACACCGAACGGACTGGATGGAAAGGATGAGAAGGGCATACATTCTACAACAGCAGCAGACCTTGCAAGAATCATGAAATACTGCATTATGGATTCCCCAAAACGGGATGAATTCCTGGAGATTACAAGAACCGGAAGCTTTCAGTTTTCAGATGTGGAAAAGAAACGCTCCTTTTCCTGCAATAATCATAATGCATTTTTAGGGATGATGGAAGGAGCGCTGTCCGGAAAAACCGGATTTACCGGAGATGCGGGCTACTGCTATGTAGGGGCGCTTAAGCGGGACGGCAGAACCTTTATTGTAGCGCTTCTTGCCTGCGGCTGGCCAAATAATAAGGGATATAAGTGGAAAGACACCCGCGCCCTTATGGAATACGGGCTTGCAAATTATGAGTACCGGGACGTGTGGGAGGAGACCGGGAACCTAGAACTTCCGGTGAAGGGCGGCATCTCTGAATCCGAGATTTATTCAAAAAATACTGTCGTTCCGGTAGGGTTAAAGCATAAGACAGGAGAACTTCAGGTTCTGATGCGTGATGGAGAAAGCGTAGAAGTCACCCGGAAACTTAAGGGAGGCTTCAAGGCTCCGGTGAAAAAGGGAACCTGTGCGGGAAAGGTAATCTATACACTGGAAGGCGAGGTGCTTGCATCCTATGACCTGGTGACACTGGAAGGGATAGGAAAACGGGATTTTCTGTGGTGCTTTCAGAAAATGCTAAAACAGCTTTGCTGCTAAAGGTCAGTTGGGGACGGGGTATTTTTAAAAATACCCCGTCCCCAATTCTCGCCATTGTGGTATAATGAGAGTAAGTAAAAATGAAAGGATGGAGAAGAATGATGAGAAGAAAAAGGTGGATGATGGTTTTATGTATGCTTGCGGTATTTTTGATGGTTCCGTGTATGAAAACGGAGGCAGCTTCAGCCAAGGCAAAAGCTTTGAAGGCATACGGGGATTTTTTGTCAAAGGATACGATTGCATGGGATCCGAATTATAAGATCCCGGCAGCAAACTGCAGCTTTTCGATTGTTTATATTGACAACGACAAGGTTCCGGAGCTGGTACTGAATAGCAGCTCTGTGCCGCATGTAGCTGGCTTTGGCAGAATCTTTACCTTTAAAAATGGAAAGGTGAAGCGAGTGGGCAAGGTGGATATAGATGGAAGCAAGTTTTACTATTATAAGAAGAAGGGGGTCGTTATATCCACCTATGTAATGGGTGGTAGTTTTGATAATTATTGTAAAATAGTGAAGGGAAAGATTGTCCATAAGCTACAGAAGGGAAAAGAAATACGGGATAATAACCGGACAAGATATTATAATGCGGCCAGGAAAGAGATTTCTAAGAGTAAATTTAACAGGGAATTAAAAAAACTGGTTGGTTCGAGAAAGAAGACTTCTGCCAGGTTTTATAAAAATACGCTATCCAATCGAAAGAAGCATTGCAGGTAGAGGGTATTGTCGAAGACAATTTATACTGTGCGCCAGATAAACCTGTCGCACAGTATAAATGGATGCGCACAGCCGCATGCAAAATTGTGCCGCTTTGCGGCTGAGGCTGGCGCGATACGGCTTAACGCACTAAACGACTGCCTCCACCAGGGTCTTGCCTTTATACGGAATCTCTATTACGCCGATTTCCTTCTTCTTATTGAAATTGAATGTTAGCATATAACCTGTGTTTAGATGGTAGTGGTCAAGATAATGAAATAATTGCTCCCTGCCCTCCAGGTGTTTTGCTGCTCCGTGCCATAGTTTTGTTTCTATAATAAACTGTTCTCCGCGGTAATCTACAATCAGATCGGTTCGTTGTCGGTTTCTTGTCTCTGCTTCGATGTAGCAGTTTCCAGATCCATTAATAATGGGTTTCAGAAACAGCATAAAATATCGTCGCCCATCATCCTCATAAAACTTTTGTCCACGGTCACCATAGAGTGAATCGAAATGGATAACGAATCATACATGTCCTCCTGCTGCATGGAAGGCGTGGCAAGGAAGAAATTATACAGCAACGTCTCAAATATTCTGTTTGCAATTACCACACTGTTTTTTGAAACTTTTACAAAGCCAAACATTAATGCGATTTCGACTGGCTGCACCCCAATGACATAGGTGATTTCTTTTCCTGTAAATAAAAGGCTTCGGAGAATTTCCTCCAGTTCGGGATAATTCCTTAGCTTATTAATGAGCGAGTCAAAAAGTGTGTTTGATTCTGCAAGCAAAATACGTACGGCAGCTAAAAAGCCTTCTTTTGTCCAGGCAGAATAAGTAAGACCGGTCTTTCCTTCAACCCTCTCATCCATCAGTTTACAGAGACGAGAGACTAAAAAAGGGTAGCCAGATGTGTATGCATAGAGGAGTCCGGAGATTTCTTCAACCTTCATGCCTGTATGATGGTCATGCTCATAGTCCTCAAGCATACCTGCGATTTCTTCGGCTGAAAGGCTCATGTCTATCAGAAAGTCAGAGGCAATGTTCCATGGACTATTATTTTTATGCTCCTCATTTGGCTCAAATCTGAGCTTAATATTTTTAATATCATAAACACCTGCAAGGATTACGGAATGGAAGGCGGGCTTTATATCCCTGTTCATATAGTAACCGCGCAGCAGTGCAAGGAAGTCCATGAATACCTGGTTGTTTGCCGCACTGTCCACCTCATCGATGATCAATACTATTGGCTTTTCCGATTGCCCGCACCATTGGCTCAATACTCTGAACAATGATGGAAGAGTGATGGGCTGTTCCGTGTCTTTTGTAAATGATACAAGATTTTCAAGGATATTCTGGGGGATTTCAGTAACAAGATCCAAAAGTTCCCCGGAAAATGCAGCTGTAAAAGCAGATTCGCTTTTAAAATTTGCATGGCTCATCATTTGGAAATCCATCCGGATTACTAGATAATCCTCCGCAAGAAAACGGGTCAGGGCCCGCAATGTTGTTGTTTTTCCATACTGGCGTGCACGATTTATTGTAAAATATTCTCCACGGTCAACCATTTCTTTAATTGCATGGAGCTTTGGCTGAATATTAGTCATATAGTGCAGCTCTGGTCTGCAGTCGCCATTTACATTAAAAAATCTGCCCATTTTTATATATCCGTACCTTCCTGAATTATGATTGCATGGAGCTTCTGGGGTTACTTTATATCATTCAAATTTATAGGTCTATATTATCATGTGCCGGGATAAATAGCAAGATAATCTGCATTCTCCGACAGGTGCTGCTCATGGAGAAGTTTAAAAAGTTTACCTAACGTTACTGTCCACACAGGTCTGCGCATTTACTGCACGGACCGTAAGAAAGTGATTCAGGAGTGAGCAAAT
>CAPEBR010000004.1 GCA_948602995.1 uncultured Dorea sp. | reverse complement strand
CGAATTTCAGATGGATTTGCGAATGTTACTGGTCACGGAGTGAACAGTAACTTATAATAAACATGATTCAAGTGGCAGTGTGAGCTTCGCGGATCGGGAATGCGAAAAAATAATAAGGAGGACGCGGCTATGCGGGATATATGGGAAGAGATCAAATATTTTTTTAGAAGAGACTGGACAATGACAGAGAAGATTCTGGTTATCTTATGCTGCATACTGTTAGGTATGATCAAAGGATTTTTCCTTGCCCCGATAAAAAAAGGCATCAATTGCGGCAACAATAACGGGAATACTTACAACAGCATGGATGACGATTACTGGCTTGACGACGAAGAATAGGCTGAACTGGTGAATTGGGGACGGGGTATTTTCAAAAATACCCCGTCCCCAAAAACAGAGTGAAAGAGAGAAGGGATGATATGGCAAAGGCGGTGAGGCTTTCGGACATAGGAAAGCGTCTTGGCGTAAGCACAGTGACGGTTTCCAAAGCACTTTCAGGACAGAAGGGTGTAAGTGATGAGTTAAGGCAGCGGATTATTGAACTGGCTGATGAGATGGGGTATACGAAATCAAAAGTGATCATAACAGAGAAGGACAGCTATACAATTGGCGTGGTGGTTGCGGAACGGTATCTCCGCGAAAACCAGTCCTTTTACTGGAAGCTGTACCAGGATGTGTCACAGGATGCAATGGCAAGAAATTGTTTTACGATTCTGGAGGTCATTACTTATGACATAGAAAAGAATATGGTGCTTCCCAGGACGGTGACAGAAAAGAAAGTGGACGGAATCATAATTATGGGAGCCTTTAAGAAGGGCTATGCTACGTTCATGGCAAATAATATCGGTGTTCCCCTACTGAACCTGGACACGCCGGGAACAGTGGACACCAGTGATTCCGTAGTTTCCAACAATGTAATGGGAGGCTACAGGATGACGAATTATCTGTTCGAGATGGGGCACAGCCGGATTGGCTTTGTGGGAACAAGGCTTTCAACAGACAGTATTGACGACCGCTATCTGGGGTATCTGAAGTCACTGATGGCCCATGGAATGAAGCCCAAGACAGAATGGCTTATAGATGACCGTGACAGAGAATATGGACGCTTCGACCCGGGCAAAAAGTTCCGCCTGCCGGAGGAGATGCCGACTGCATTCTTCTGTAATTGTGACACAGCGGCATATATCTTGATCCGTAAGCTGAATGCATCCGGCTACCGGATTCCGGAAGATATCTCAATTGTCGGCTTTGATAATTATGTGGCAGGAGAATTCGGACAGTCAGGTATTACAACCTATGAGATCCACACAAAAGAAATGGCAAAACGGGCAGTACACATCCTGCTTCATAAGTTGGAAAATATAGAATACTCAACAGGAATGTTTATGCTTCCAGGGACATTCATCGAGCGCGACAGCGTAAGAAGGATTGGAAAAGCGATTCCGTTTATCTGATGGGGAGGCTCTTTAGAGTCTTCCCATACAAGGTCTTTTCTTGTTCCAATATCCTTTTTATGCTGCTCCATACAAAACCACCCCTTCTTTATTAATATTTGCATAAAACGGATAATTAACTACCCATTTTCTAAAATGATCTTCGCTCCGGACAATAGGCTTTATATCAAGGTCATTATCCAAATTAAAATCATAGGTCATATAAGAAAGCTGTTGGCTGTATGCCTTTAAGTCCATATCAGACATATCAAGCAATATCATAATATCTATATCTGAATCCGGCTTGAAATCTCCTCTGGCATAAGACCCAAATAAAATCACTTTACGCAAATGTGTACCATATATCCTTTTGATTTCTACAATGTATTGTTCCATCAAGCTTTGCATTGTCTGCGTCATGGACATACCTCCTTCCCTTAGCAATCAATTGTTTTAATTACATAAAATCTATTTTACATTATACCTTCTAATCTGCTTTTTCTCAACCGGATTTTTTGGTATCCCGTATTCATGCTGTTACTGTTCACTCCGTGACCAGTAACATTCGCAAATCCATCTGAAATTCGCTCCGCGAATAGGATTTGCTCACACCTGAATCACTTTCTTACAGTCTGTGCAGTAAATGCACGGACCTGTGTGTACAGTAACTTCATGCTTCCTGTCCGCTTATTTTCGGGTAAATTTATGTTGACTTTCTTCTGTTTTTATGTTTAATATGTATTGAAGAGATTAAAAATTAATTTAGACGAAATTAAAAAAACTTAAAAATGGAGGGAGTACCATGGCAATTCAGTATGATGGAGAGAAGAGGATTTTTAAACTTGACACGGACAGCACAACCTACATGATCGGCATTTCGCAGGAAGGGTATGTCGGACACATGTACTACGGAAAGCGGCTTGCGAATTTTGGAGGAAAGTATCTGCTGCGGATGGAGGAGGCGCCCTACACGCCGTCTGCCCATATGAGGGAGAAGGCTTCCTTCCTGGATATCTACCCCATGGAGTACCCGGCGGGCGGAACCGGCGATTACCGGGAGAGCTGCCTGAATGTGCGGGGTGAGTCGGGGAGCATCGGGAGTGAGCTGTTCTATGCGGAGCATGAGATTATGACAGGGAAGCCGGCACTGGATGGCCTCCCGGCATCCTTCGGAACAGAAGAGGAAGTAATGACACTGCGCCTGATCTGCATGGACCCGCTTTTAGGGCTCAGGGTGACACTTTTGTATTCCGTGTTCGGGAAGGAGGATGTGATCACAAGAAGTGTGCAGATAGAGAATGCAGGAGAGCAGAAGCTGCGGCTTGAGAAGGTATACAGCGCCTGCCTGGATATGGACAACCGGGATTTTGAGATGATCAGCCTTTGTGGTTCGTGGGCAAGGGAGCGGCATATTCAGAGAGCAAAAGTCCATTACGGGAAGCAGCTTGTATCATCCTTTAAAGGAGAATCCAGTCATCAGGAGCACCCTTTCGCTGCACTTGTAACACCGGAGACGACACAGGAAACAGGAGAAGTGTATGCCATGCATTTCGTGTATTCCGGCAATTTTACCGCCCAGGCAGAACGCACCCAGTTTGATTATATCCGGATGGTGATGGGAATCCATGCGGAGGAATTCTGCTGGAGACTGACGCCTGGTGAGAGCTTCCAGGCGCCGGAGGCAGTGATGACCTATTCGGACCAGGGCCTGGGCAAGATGACACGCTCCTTCCATGATTTTTACAGGGAGCATCTCATCAGAAGCCCCTATAAATACAGGAAACGCCCGGTACTTATCAATAACTGGGAAGCGACATACTTTGAGTTTGATACAGAGAAGCTTCTGTCCATTGCGAAGGAAGCGAAGGAAAACGGGATTGAGATGCTGGTCATGGATGACGGCTGGTTTGGAAAGAGAAGCTGGGATGACAGCTCCCTTGGAGACTGGACGGTAAATGAGGAGAAGATTAAAGGCGGTCTTCCGAACCTGGTAAAGCAGGTAAGAGAGCTTGGCATGGAGTTCGGCATCTGGTTTGAGCCGGAGATGATTTCCCCTGATTCAGAGCTTTACAGAGCACATCCGGACTGGGCGATTCAGATTCAGGGAAGAGAGCCGGTACAGAGCAGGGCGCAGTATGTTCTTGACCTCTCCAGGACAGAAGTGCGTGACTATGCATATGAGTGTGTGGCAAAGATACTGCGAAGCGCTCCCATCACATATGTGAAGTGGGATATGAACCGCCAGTTATGTGATCTTGGAAGCATCTGTCTTCCGAAAGAGGCCCAGGGAGAGCTGTGCCACCGGTATGTACTGGGGCTGTATGAGATGCAGGAGCGTCTTGTGACGGAATTCCCAGAGCTGCTTCTTGAGAACTGTTCCGGCGGAGGGGCAAGGTTTGATCCGGGCATGCTCTATTACAGCCCCCAGATCTGGTGCTCGGATGATACGGATGCTATTGAGAGACTTCGTATCCAGGAAGGAACAGAGCTGATCTATCCCTTGTCCACTATGGGCGCCCATGTAAGCGACTGTCCGAATCATATTGTGGGCAGGACGACGCCCTTTGAGACAAGGGGAAATGTTGCACTTGCGGGAACATTCGGCTATGAGCTGGATATTACGAAGATATCGGATGAAGAGAGAACACAGATTCCGGGACAGGTGGAGCTGTATCATAAATACCAGGAGCTGATACAGGCAGGGGATTATTATAGAATTACTTCCTGGAGTGACAGGAATCCTTTTGACTGCTGGGAGACAGCGGCAAAGGACGGGACACACGCGCTGGTTACCTGTGTGCAGGTGCTGGGACAGCCCAATGTACACAGCAGGAACATTAAGCTAAAGGGACTAAAGGAAGAGTCACGCTACAGACTGGAAGGGACAGAAGAGATATATACGGGTGAGGAGCTGATGTACTGCGGCTTCCTTGTGAGAGATCTGAACGGAGACTTCATGAGCAGGCTGTATCATTTTATCTGTGAATAAGAGAGCGGGAGGATGGCAGATATGGGGAAGGTAAGGCTTAAGGATATCGGGGAGCGGCTGGGAGTCAGCTCGGTGACGGTGCACAATGCCCTTTCCGGACACAAGGGAGTCAGTGAAGAACTCAGGATCAGAATCGTGGAGACAGCAGAAGAAATGGGATATGTGGCGCCATCTTCCGCGAAGAAAAAGGAGACAGAGAACGGAGAATTCCGGAGGATCGGTGTTCTGATTGCAGAAAACTATCTGGCACAGTATTCTACCTACTACTGGAAGCTCTACCAGGAATTATCACTGACCGCCACGGAAAAGAGATGCTATACCACCATAGAGGTACTGAAAAAGGAAACAGAGAAAAGGGTGCACAGGCTTCCGCAGATTGCAGAAAACAACAGCATTGAAGGCCTGATTGTAATCGGGGAGATTGACAGGGGATACGTAAGGTTTCTTCAGCAGAAGCTGGATATGCCGGTTATTTTTCTGGATTTTTACGATAATAAAATTGCCAAGGACTCGGTAATTGCCGATAATTTTTATGGCATGTACCAGATGACAGAGCTTTTATTCGAACGCGGACTGGAAAGGATTGGCTTTATTGGCTCCATCTATGCTACCAGCAGCATTATGGACCGCTACTGCGGGTTTATGAAGTCCATGCTGGAGCATAAAAAGAAAGTTCCGGAGGAATGGCTCATTGAGGACCGGGACGATGCAGGACAGGTGGGCTTCGATCTCCCAAACTGCCTCCCGGATGCATTTGTCTGCAACTGTGATCTTGTGGCTGGGATGACAGTATCAAAGCTGCAGAAGCGGGGGCTCAGGGTACCGGAAGATGTGTCTGTCATTGGATTTGACAACTATCTCTATCCAGGCTATGCGGATATGGGGATTACCACCTATGAGGTGAATACAAAGGCTATGACCAAAGTGGCGATAGATAAGATGTTAAAGCAGCTCCGTAATCCGGCAAAAGGAAAGTCACTGGAGGTGATCTCCGGCCACATTGTATGGAAAAACAGTGTGAAAGGTAAAAATAATTAATTTAATCAATGAGATTAAAAAGTGAATTAAGTAGATTATAACAGAAATATATACAAAATAGATAAAAACATAAGAGAAAAATGTATTTAATCAAACGAAATTGTGCAATACAAAGAAGTAGTAATTGAAAAAATGACAAAAATAGAGTAGAATTAAATTAACTTAAATAAAGTTAAAAAATAAAAACGGAGGTATGAAAACAATGAAAAAGAGACTACTTAGTATTGCACTGGCTCTGACCATGACAGTATCGCTGGCAGCCTGCGGTAACAAGAGCGAGGGAGGAGGAGACAGCGGCTCTTCAGCAGAAGTTCCCACGATTGACAAGATTAACGGTGACGACTACAAAGACCTGAAAGCGGACATTAAGATTCTGACAGACCGTACAGACATTGTAGACACCGTATATAAGGGATATGCGGATCAGTTCCATGAGAAATATCCCAATATCACCGTTACATATGAAGCAATCACAGACTATGCAGAATCCGTAACACTTCGTCTGACAAACGGCGACTGGGGCGACATCTGCTTCATTCCGGCAACTGTAGAAAAGAGTGAGATGGAGACCTATTTCACGCCAATGGGCGACTACGCGACACTCAACGACAAATACAACTTCGTAACAGAGAAGACATACAACAATACGGTTTATGGTATCCCGAACGGCGGTACGGCAGGCGGCGTGGCATATAACAAGCGGATCTGGAAGGATGCCGAAATCACAAAGCTTCCAACAACTCCGGACGAATTCCTGGCTGATTTAAAGCTTATTAAGGATAAGACAGATGCGGTTCCTCTTTACACAAACTTTTCAGCAGGATGGACAATGGGAGCATGGAACGACTATGTAGGAATCGCTTCCAATGCAGATGCTGATTACAAGAACAACAAGCTGCTTCATCAAAAAGACCCTTTCACTAAGAACGATGAGATGAGCGGCCCCTATGCAGTATTTTACACCTTATATGAGGCAGTTAAGCAGAAACTTGTAGAGGAAGACCCGGCCTCCAGTGACTGGGAATCCTCAAAAGGCATGATCAACAATGGCGAGGTTGCCACAATGGTACTTGGTTCCTGGTGTGTACAGCAGTTCAAGGATGCAGGAGAAAATCCGGATGATATCGGATACTTTCCGTTCCCGATCACGGTAGCAGGGAAACAGGCGGCTGCATCAGGCGGAAACTACGCTTACGGAATCAATAATAAGGCAGGCTCCGACAATCAGATTGCCGCTATGCTGTATGTAAAATGGATCCTGGAGGAATCCTCCATGTTTGATGACGAGGGAAGTATCCCGGCAGTGAAAGGCAGGCCGCTTCCGGATTCTCTCGCAGAGTTTGAGGGTGTCGAGCTCCTTTCCGACAATGCACCTCTGGAAGGCGAAGAGAGCCTGTATGATGATATCCGCAATACGGCAGAAGTATTGAGCGGTGATTATCCGGTATGTGAAGTTCTTGAGGCAGCGCTTTATGACAGCAAGAAATTAGACGACCTGATGGGTGAGTGGAACGAAAAATGGACAAGCGCTCAGGAAAGCTTCTCAGTAGAAGTAAAATAAGGGCTGCTCAGAATAACCAGTACCGGACAGCTACTGATTTTTAAAGAAGGAGCCCTGATGAACCGGGGCTCCTTCTTCCTCGTGATATAGGAAACTTCGTTCCCTATATCACGAATAAATGGAAAGGAGAAAACAAATGGAGAAAAAATCCTTTAAGAAATGGATCGGTACCAGAAAGGTGCAGAGGAGACTGGTAATCTTTACGTTTATGTTAGTCCCCCTTTTGCTTCTTCTGTTATTTACCTACATTCCCTTTGTGGAAATGATACGGTTCAGCTTTTACAACATGAAATATATTGGAGAGAGAACCTTCGTAGGCCTGAAAAATTATGCCGAGGTATTTGAGCGTAAGGAAATCTTCGGCTCTCTCTTCAACAGCCTTTACTATATGGCAGGCGGAGTAGTACAGCTTGCGCTTGCACTGTTTTTTGCGACTATGATGGTATTCAAGGTAAAAGGGGAATCCGTATTCAAAGGAGCCATGTTCTTCCCATACCTGATCTGCGGTATTGCGGTTGGTTTCATTTTCAAATTCTTTTATGCAAGAGGAGCCGTACTGGATACGATCCTCCAGGGACTTGGAATGAATCTTGATAATATTCCCCTGTGGCTGCAGGATCAGAGCATTAATAACATTTCCCTTGCAGCAACATCTGTGTGGAGGTACACCGGACAGAATGTTATCCTGTTTCTTGGAGCCATGATGTCAGTAGATACAGACCTGTATGAGGCGGCGTCTCTTGACGGGGCAAACAGATGGCAGCAGTTCCGCTATATTATTCTGCCAAGTATTAAGTCAATTATCGTGTTAAATATTATCCTGTGTGTCAGCGGATGCTTAAGCGCATTCGAGCCGCCTTACGTTATTACGAATGGTACAATGGGTACAGGTACATATTTCGTAATCATGAACCGGATTGCCCATGAGAATCAGAAGGTCGGTACAGCAAGTGCTATGGCCATTGTCCTGTTAGTACTGATCATTATCTGCACCATTGGTCAGAAGCTGTTCTTCAAGTATGCATTTGACGACGGGACAAGTGATGAATCAAAGGCAGCAGTAAGAAAGAGGAAGAAAGCAGAGGCACAGCGTAAAGCAATGGAGAAAAGAGGAGGCGCAGCATAAATGAGAATGAAAAAGAATGCATCATTAATTATATTTTCGATTATTAAATATGTGTCACTGATTCTGGCATCCATTGTATCGCTGGCTCCGGTTGTTGTCTGCGTGCTGACTTCGTTTAAGACCAATGAGGAGTACGCGTCAACTACAGTATTGGAATTTCCGGAATCCTTCGGATATTTTGAAAACTTCAAGATTGCCATGGAAAAGGCAAACATGCTGCGGTGTTTTGGAAATACGGCGCTGGTACTGATCGTTGTACTGACAGTCTCTGTATTTACAGGCTCCATGCTGGCATATGTCATAAACCGGTTTACTTTCCCGGGAAGAGGAATGATTGAGAATCTGTTCCTGTTTGCCTCCCTGCTTCCAGGTATCGCCATGCAGGTAACGATTTATCAGATCATGTATTCACTGGGACTGATTAATCATCTGTACGGATACATGATCGTGCTGATGGGTACGGATATTATTTCCATTTATATCTTCCTTCAGTTCTTTGAGAATCTGCCGGTATCCCTGGATGAATCGGCGATCATGGACGGATGCACGTATTTTGGAGTCTTCTTTAAGATTCTGTTCCCGCTTCTTAAGCCTGCGATCATGACGTCACTGGTGCTTAAGGGTGTAAGCGTGTACAATGAGTACTATTCCTCAAACCTGTATCTGCAGCTGCCGGAATTAAAGACCATATCAACAGCGCTTTATACCTTTACAGGTCCTTACGGGAACCAGTACAACTACATTTGTGCTGGCGTTCTGATTACCATTATCCCGATTCTGGTATTCTTCCTTGTATTCCAGAAACAGGTATACAGCGGCATGGCAAACGGAGCAGTAAAAGGCTAAATGTAACTACGCAGATCTGCTGAGTAGTTACAGTCAGATTTGCAGATAAACATCCAATTTAAGGAGAATGTAATGAGCAATGTAAAAATATTAGCTCCTGCCGTGCCGAATATGCCCTGGCAGGACAGACCTGATAATTTAAACGGAGCGCCTGTATGGCGCTTCCGTGACAATCCGGTGATCGGAAGAAACCCCCTAAAGGGAGTAGCGCGGATCTTCAACAGTGCAGTCATGCCCTGTGAAGGTGAGTTTATTGGTGTATTCAGAGGAGAGCAGACTAACGGAATTCCGTATATTTACCTGGGAAGAAGCAGGGATGCCATACACTGGGAGTTTGAAGAGGAGAAGATTCCCTTTACAGATGAAGAGGGGAACCCTTTTATGCCGGTTTATGCATATGACCCAAGGCTTGTGAAGATCGAGGACACTTACTATCTGATCTGGTGTCAGGACTTTTATGGCGCGTCCATCGGGATGGCCAGGACAACGGATTTCAAAGTCTTTACAAGAATGGAGAATCCCTTCATTCCATTTAACAGAAATGCGGTGCTTTTCCCGAGAAAGATCAATGGTAATTATGTGATGCTGTCAAGACCAAGTGACAGCGGCCATACTCCGTTTGGAGACATCTTCCTGTCAGAGAGCCCGGATCTTGTATACTGGGGCAGACACCGCCATGTGATGGGAAAAAGCCCGGAGTGGTGGGAATCCCTTAAGATCGGCGGAGGCGCTGCGCCCATTGAGACAACAGAAGGATGGCTTCTGTTCTACCACGGGGTAGGTGGGACCTGTAACGGATATGTATACAGTATCGGCGGCGCGATTCTTGACATTGACAATCCGTCAGTCGTAAAGTACCGCTGTGAGAACTTCCTGCTGACGCCAGAGGACTGGTATGAGGAGAGGGGATTTGTCCCGAATGTTACTTTCCCCTGCGCCACCATCCACGACAGCGTTACCGGAAGGATTGCAATCTACTACGGTGCAGCAGATACCTATGTAGGCCTGGCCTTTACGACGGTGCAGGAGATTGTGGAATACATTAAGGCACACAGTGTTGTCAGGGAAGCGGACACGGAAGTGGGGAAAAGGTAACAGGGATGAAAAAAGTAATAGAAATGAAAAAAGTAACGGAAATGAAAAAAGTAGCAGAGATGAAAAAGGCAATTGAGATATGGAAAGCTTTGTAAGAGAGATTAAGTATCATCTTGAGACAACATTAATTCCCTTTTGGGAAGGGCTCCGGGATGATGAGTACGGCGGATATTATGGATATATGGATTATGATCTCAGGACGGATCCGTTCTATGAGAAGGGGTGTATCCTAAACAGCCGTATCTTATGGTTTTTTTCAAATGCATATCTGCTATTGGGAAAGGAGAGCTTAAAGGAGGATGCGGCTCATGCGTACCGCTTCCTTCGGGAACACTGTCTGGACAGGGAGTGCGGCGGGGTGTTCTGGTCCGTGACATATGACGGACAGATTCAGGATGATACGAAGCATACGTATAATCAGGCATTTGCAATCTATGCACTTTCTTCCTATTATAAAGTGGTAAAGGATGAGGAAGCGCTTAAGCTGGCAATTTCTCTCCAAAGACTGATTGAGGAGCGGTGCACGGATTCCCTGGGATACCTGGAGGCTTTTACAAGAGATTTCAAGCCTGTGGATAATGAGAAGCTGTCAGAAAACGGAGTGATAGCGGAAAAGACCATGAACACCCTCCTCCATGTATTCGAAGCCTACACAGAGCTCTACCGTGTAAGCGGGGATGAGAAGGTGGCGGACCGGCTCCGGTTCATGCTGGGACTTATGGCCGGCAAGGTATATAACAGGCGGCTTGGGAGACAGGAGGTATTTTTTGACAGGGAGTGGAATTCCCTAATTGATCTTTATTCCTATGGCCATGATATCGAAGCCGCCTGGCTGATTGACAGAGGCCTTGAGGTGCTGGGAGATCCCGTGTACACAGAGAAGCTGTCCCCCATCACGAAGGAGATTACGAAAAATATTTATGAGCGTGCCTTTTACGAGGGGGCGCTTCTGAATGAGGCAGAAAAGGGCGTGCCGGACACTACGAGAGTGTGGTGGGTCCAGGCAGAGGGAATCGTGGGCTTTGTGAACGGCTACCAGAAAAATTTTCAGAATACGGCATATCTGAAGGCAGCAGAATCCCTTTGGGACTACATTGCCGCCCACCTTATTGACAGGCGGGACGGCTCCGAATGGTTCTGGGCAGCGGATAAGAACAACCTTCCCATCCGAAAGCCCATTGTAGAGCCCTGGAAATGTCCCTACCACAATGGACGTATGTGCATAGAAGTAATCAGGAGGCTTGGACATGATACATAGCAGATATTTTGAAGAACTGAAAAAATATGAGGAATTAATCCGGCGCGAAAATAAAAAGAGCCGCTTTTACAACGGCATTTTCGACCGGTACGAGTATCCGGTGCTCACCAGGGAGCACATTCCCCTGCACTGGAAATATGACCTGGATGAGGAGACAAACCCGTTTTTCATGGAGCGTCTGGGGGTCAATGCGGTCATGAACTCCGGGGCGATTGAACTGAACGGGAAGTTTTACCTGGCTGCCCGGGTGGAAGGCGCGGACAGGAAATCCTTCTTTGCCGTTGCAGAGAGCGACAACGGGATCTTTGGTTTCCGGTTCTGGGATTATCCGGTTGTGCTGCCGGATACCTGTCCGGAGGAGACTAATGTCTATGACATGCGTCTGACGAAGCACGAGGACGGCTGGATCTATGGAGTGTTCTGCTCTGAGAGCAAGGATAAGGACAATCCGGATCTGTCGGCGGCAGTGGCGGAGGCAGGCATTGTAAGGACAAAGGATCTGAAGTCGTGGGAGCGCCTGGACAACCTGAAGACACTGCATTCCCCCCAACAGAGAAATGTAGTGCTCCACCCGGAATTTGTGGACGGGAAGTACGCATTTTACACCCGCCCCATGGATGGCTTTATCGAAACCGGAAGCGGCGGCGGGATCGGCTTCGGGCTCTGCGATGACATAGAGCATGCGGTGATCGGCGAGGAGATCATCATCAGCAGGCGCATTTACCACACCCTTACAGAAGCAAAAAACGGCGCGGGCGCTGTTCCCATAAAAGGGGAGAAATGTTGGATACACATTGCCCATGGCGTGCGGAATACGGCGGCAGGGCTGAGGTATGTGCTGTATGTCTTCGGGACAGACCTGAAAGATCCCACAAAGGTAATCGCCGAGCCGTCCGGGGTATTCTTAGTACCTCTCGGGAAAGAGCGCACTGGGGATGTATCTAATGTCGTGTTTACGAATGGAGCAATTAAAAAAGAGGATGGCACGGTATATATCTATTATGCTTCCAGCGACACCCGGATGCATGTGGCAGAGACGTCGGTGGAAAAGCTTGAGGACTATCTTTTCCATACCCCGGCGGATCCCCTGCGTTCGCCTGACTGTGTAAAGCACAGATGTGAGCTGATTGAGAAAAATTTAGCATTACTGGAAGAGATAAATTTTCAGCCTGCAAGGCAAAGGAACGAGGCGTAGCGGCGTCTGCGCCGATTGACGACAATACGGCAGATGACAGAGAGTACTTATTATTTGCGGGAGGAGGGCAGAGGATGATGAAAAAATGGATTGCGGATATCAGGGAAAAAACAAAAGATATGGATCGAAGTCAGACGATCGAATATATTTGTAACTATTACTGGTATCACATCCTGCTGGGACTTATCCTTTTAGGGCTTGTCCTCCTTCTGACCTATCACATCGGGTGGGGAGATCAGAAAAAGGAATTCACCTGTGTGATTGTAAATCAGGAGATTGATTTTTCAAGAGACAGGGAAATCCGGGAGGGCTTCAGTGAATTTTCCGGGCTGGATCAGAAGAAAATAAACATAGACTCTGATTACCAGATTTCTTATACTGGTAAGGAACTGGAAGGCGTCAACGAGAGTTCTTATGAGAAATTTTTCTTTAACTGGTCAGCAGGGGAGACGGACGCCATGATTATACCGGAAAGCTTTTATGGGTATTGTCTTCTGCAGAACGGTGAATTTGCAGAGGACAGAATTTATCTAAAGGATACCTGGCTTAAGGATATTCTGAGAGACAGCACAGACGACCCGGTTCTGCTGGTATTTGCAGAACAGACGAAGCATAGAGAAAACTGTGTCTCGTTTATGGATTATGTGAAAGGAAGATGAATGATGATGAAAAAGATGAATATAGAGAATCCATTTTTTAACTTTATGGGGAGACTGGCGGATCTTGTTCTCCTGAACCTTTTGTTTCTTCTGTGTTCTCTGCCGGTTCTTACCATCGGCGCATCCATTGCGGCTCTCTATCAGTGCTGTGATGATATGGCAGAGGGAACCTTCCTCTCATCCTTCCGTGACTTCTCGGGCGCCTTTAGGAAGTACCTGAAGGGAAGCGTGAAGGTGTGGCTCGTGTTCCTCCTTACGGGCTGCCTGTTAATCTTTGACCTTACTTTCCTGGGAGGCGCGGGAGGAAGCGAGTGGAGAATCGTAGGGATTGGTGTGGGCTGTCTTCTTGTATTGTGGGAAATGATTTTCTGCTATATTTTCCCGGTTTTCCTGAAAAAGGGCGGAAGCATGAGAACCATGCTCAGGGAAAGCATGCTTATGGCAATGCGGAATTTCCAGTATACACTGGTGATGGCAGTAATCAATATCATCCCCCCTGCCTGCTTCATGCTGGGCGGAGGAGTCCTGGTCAATGCGGTTCCACTGTATCTGATCGTCGGCTTTGGGCTTACGGCATTTGTCAACACATATTTTTTAAGGAGATGCGTGTGAGGATGCACTGTGATACACGGACAACTGTCTGAAAGGCCGTAACGAGGATTCGTACAAACGGATGCAAAGAGACTGGGATCTGATTTGAAAAGGAGAGTAAAATGGACAGGAAAAAACTATATGAATTTTGGTGCAGTGATCCGTATTTTGATGCGGCGACACAGGAAGAGCTAAGAGGGATCGCAGATGACGATAGAAAGATCAGTGAGCGGTTCTATAAGGATCTGGAATTTGGAACCGGAGGGCTCAGGGGAATTATCGGGGCCGGGACAAACCGTATGAATATCTATACGGTAAGGAAGGCAACCCAGGGGCTTTCTAATTACATCCTAAAAGAGCACTCGCAGGAAAAGGGAATTGCCATTGCCTTCGACTCCCGGAATATGTCCCGGGAATTTGCCGAAGAGACGGCTCTGTGTATGGCTGCAAATGGGATTAAGGCATACATTTTCCCGTCTCTTAGACCTACCCCCATGCTGTCTTTTGCGCTTAGGGAGCTTGGATGCACGGCAGGGGTCGTGATCACCGCAAGCCACAATCCCGCAGAATACAATGGCTACAAGGTATACTGGGAGGATGGTGCACAGATTACCGCACCGAGGGATAAAGAGATTATTGCCGAGGTGAATGCCATTACAGACTATGCGTCCGTAAAGACCATGAGCCGCAGAGAGGCGCAGGAAAGAGGCCTGTACGAGGTAATTGGCCCGGAGATGGATGATAAGTATATGGAAGCCCTGAAAAGCCTGGTACTTTTCCCTGAAATCGTCAAGGGGCAGAAGGAACAGCTTACTATTGTCTATACACCCTTGCACGGAACAGGAAACCTTCCGGTAAGAAGGATTTTAAAGGAGCTTGGCTTTGAAAAGGTCTATGTGGTAGAAGAGCAGGAGCAGCCAGACGGAAACTTCCCCACAGTCTCCAGCCCGAATCCGGAGGATAAAGATGCATTTTCCCTGGCGCTTAAGCTTGCAGAAAAGGTGGATGCAGACCTGGTTCTTGCCACAGACCCGGATGCGGACAGACTTGGGATCTTTGCAAAGGATAGCAACGGCAGTTATCAGAGCTTTAACGGAAATATGTCCGGCATGCTCATTTTGGAGTACCTGCTGTCCGGCAGGAAGAGCCTTGGAAGGCTCCCGGAAAACAGCGCAGTTGTTACAACCATTGTCTCAGGGAAGATGTCAGAGCAGATCACCCGCGCCTACGGTGTGGAGCTGATTCAGACACTGACCGGATTCAAATACATCGGGGAACAGATCAAATTGTTTGAGCAGACAGGCTCTCACGAATTTATTTTCGGCTATGAGGAAAGTTATGGATGTCTGGAAGGAACACATGCCCGGGATAAAGACGCAGTAGTCGCGGTCATGGCACTGTGCGAGGCGGCGGCCTATTATAAGGAACAGGGGCTCACTCTCTGTGAGCAGATGGAGCATCTCTTTAGGAAATACGGCTATTATAAGGAGGATTTGTGCACTGTCACTTTAAAAGGGCAGGAGGGTGCAGGAAAAATCCGGGCGATTATGGAAAAGATCCGAGGAAATGTGCCGGATGCCGTTGGTGCAAGAAAGGTCCGCGTATTCCGGGATTATGCCGCAGGCACCATGAAAAATCTGAAGGACGGTTCTGTTACCAGGACCGGGCTTCCAAAGTCAGATGTCCTGTATTTTGAATTTGACCAGGATGCATGGTGCTGCGTAAGGCCTTCTGGCACAGAGCCCAAGATCAAATTCTATGTAGGGGTAAGAGGAGCAGACGAGGCAGATGCCAGAACACAGCTTCAGGAGCTGATGCAGGCAGTGACAGATCTAGAGCGTGTTTGAAAATTCATTCCTGCCACCTGCACGCCCCACTTTGCGGCTAATTTGCCCCGCATTCAGTCAGCGTAGCCCACTACGCCTCCTTCATTTGGGGCAAATTCCCCACAATTTGTGACGCACATTTGGCAGAAAGCAATTTTCAAACACGCTCTAGCATTGAATCAGATATAAAAAGGAAGAAGGCAGGAATGAGAAATCATGGCATTATTAAAATTAGCACCAGGCTTTAAGGATTACCTCTGGGGAGGCCGCCGCCTGGTGGAGGAATATCATAAGCAATATGAAGGCGATGTACTGGCAGAAAGCTGGGAACTTTCCTGCCACCCAGACGGACCTTCGAAGATTACAAATGGAAGTTACGCAGGAAAAACCCTGCAAGAATACATTGATCAGGAAGGAAGGGAGGTGCTGGGAACCCATTGCCGGAGATTCCGGGATTTCCCCATACTCGCGAAATTCATTGACGCAAAAGATAATTTGTCCATACAGGTGCATCCCAATAACCGGTATGCCCTGAAAAATGAGGGACAGTACGGAAAGACGGAGATGTGGTACGTCATGGATTCCGGAAGAGATGCCTATCTTTACTATGGTTTCAAAACTGAGATCAGCAGAGAGGAATTCGAAAAAAGGATTCAGGAGGACACCCTTCTGGAGGTGCTTAATGCAGTCCCGGTACAGAAAGGGGACGTCCTGTTCATTGAATCCGGAACCATCCATGCGATCGGAAAAGACATTCTTATTGCTGAGATCCAGCAGAATTCCAACGTAACCTACCGCGTATATGATTACGGAAGAGTAGGAAAGGACGGGAAAAAGCGGGATTTACACATTGAAAAGGCGCTGGCAGTCACCAACCGCGTTCCCATCATAAGGGATAAGAGCAGCTACCCCCATGTGGCAGACTGCGACTATTTTACTGTAGACAAACTGAACCTGGACGGCAGGGTCATGAAACGGATGGAAGGCCTCGTGTCAGAAGAATCATTTGCCAGTATCCTGATCCTGGACGGAGAAGGAAGAATTACGATGGGAGAGGAAGCGCTTCCCTATCAGAAGGGGGACAGTTTCTTCCTGAGTGCCGGGAGCGGGACCTATCAGATAGAAGGCGTCTGCGATGCCCTTGTCACTACCATCCGGGAGAAGGCAGCTCCCGTCCGTATCGGAATTGACATGGGGAGCGCCTGGACAAGAGTAGGTCTTGTAGATGTCCATCAGAAGCTTTTAGCATCCGCAGAGATTCCCACAGACGCCTCCTGCGAACCCGGAAAAGCAATTCAAAAGATAGCAGAAGCCGCACTTGCCCTTTTGGAGCAGCAGAAAATTCCCATGGATCAGTGCGTTGGCGCTGGAATCGGCGTACCGGGAACCATAGACCGGAAGGCGGGAATAGTACGTTACTCCAACAACATCCACTGGGAGCAGGTAAAGCTTAAAGAGCAGATGGGAGCCTGGCTCCCCATCCCCATAAGCATTGCAAACAATGCGGACTGTGCAGCCTTCGGAGAGACAGTGGCAGGTGTTGGAAAAGAATGCCAGGATGTAGTTATGCTTACAATCGGCGCCGGCGTAGGCGGCGGAATCATCCTGGATGGCGAGATCTACCAGGGCAAAGGAATCGGCGGAAGTGAACTGGGACATATGGTAATTGTAGAAGACGGAAAAGACTGCACCTGCGGCCGCAAGGGCTGCCTGGAAGCTTACGCGTCCCTCACTGCCCTCCAAAAAGCAGCAGAAGCAGCCACCAGACAGAACCTCACCCCGGAAGAAATCTTCCGGGGTGCAGCACAGGGCAGCCAGGCACTCAGAAAAGTAACAGAAGACTACACCCGCAAGCTTGGCACAGGAATCGTCAATATCGTCAACATCTTCCGTCCCCAGTTAGTCATCCTTGGAGGCAGCATATCCGCCTGGGGCGGCGTGCTCCTAAAACCCCTCCAGGAACAAATCAAGAAAGACTGCTTCGGCGGAAAGCAGGGAGAAATCCCTGAGATTGAAATGGCAGCACTTGGAAAAGAGGCCGGGATGATCGGGGCAGCTTTGGGGACGGGGCATTTTTAAAAATGCCCCGTCCCCAATTTAAACAATTCATTTCCTATAATATAAGAACTTCCTCCCCGGAGACTGGGGTCAAGTGTTGTTGAACGTTTTTTTTCGATTGGAGTTAATTCTACTCCGGGTACTTCATAAAAACGAAAGTACTGTTCAATATCTTTATGCAGAAGCGAAAAAAATTCATTTGAAAAGGGCAGCTCATCTCCAATTACAATCTGGTGTGGTGAGAATATATTAATCAAAATAATCAGCAGCTGTGAAAGTTCATAAGCAACTTCTGTGTAGATCTGTATCGCCAGTGGATCGTTTGAGCTATATGCATGAAATAGATCGTGGTAGCTAAATTCCTGCAATTGTGCAAGCGAAGAGTCAGGAAACTGGCTGCATAAATTTTTTGCACGTTCTACAATCGGCGCGATAGTTAGAAGTTCGGTTACACTTTTTCGTTCGCCGTCTGAAGCACTCTTGCAAATGCAGCATGGAGAAGCGCCAATGCTGTGGCAGACGCCACCCTGGGCATGATACTGGCAGAGACAAAAAATATAGCAAGAAGCCATGCAGCATTAAAAAATGGAAGATGGATGAAAGATTTTCCCAACAATGGGAACATTCACGATCTACAGACACGCACAGTCGGAATCATAGGATTCGGCAATATTGGCCAGCGTGTAGCACAGCGCCTGAAAGGATTCGAACCCAGAATAATTGTACACGATCCCTATATTCCGGATGAACAAATTGAAAAACTTGGATATCAGCCAGTTTCCAAAGAACAACTCTGCAGAGAGGCAGATGTGATCACCATACATTTACGCCAGTCAGAAAAGACAGAGGGCTTCATCGGAAAAGAAGAGATCGCAATGATGAAACCAACCGCAACACTAATAAATACTGCACGCGCACGACTCGTTGACGAAGAAGCACTGGCACAGGCACTTGCTGATGAAAAATTGCAAGGTGCATCCCTGGATGTCTTTTATGAAGAACCCCTGCCATCTGATCATCCGTTCATGAAACTTGAAAACGTGACAATAACCTCCCACATCGCAGGAACATCAGCAGATACAATCCATAATTCCGTTGTCATCATAATGGAAGATTTAAAGACTAAATTGGGGACGGGGCATTTTTAAAAATGCCCCGTCCCCAAAAGCCGCCTGCATTCTCAGCCTCTTTGCTGACCTTTGCGATCCACTCAAGGATTACACTTTTTGCATCCATAACATTTTTCCGGTCTACGAATTACGCTTACGAAACAATGGCCGTTCTTTGCGCATTTTTATTGAACTTATCCCTTAAAGTTGCTATACTGACAATAACGGAATTGATCATCGCTGGCTTAAGGAGGAGAGAGGGCGTGGATAGAAAGAAAAAGCTTCCCATCGGAATTGAGTTTTTTAAGGATTTCAAAAGAGATGATTATTATTACGTCGACAAAACAGGATTCATACAGGAACTGGTAAACACAAGAGGAAGTGTTAATTTATTTACGCGCCCCAGACGTTTTGGGAAAAGCCTGAATATGGATATGCTGAAGTGCTTCTTTGAGATTGGAACGGATCCGGCTCTGTTTGAGGGGTTGGAGATTTCCCGGGAGAAAGAAATCTGCAAACAGCATATGGGAAAATATCCGGTTATTTCTGTTAGCCTTAAGGATGTTGAAGGTATAGAATTTGAGACGGCTTATGATATGCTGGGGAGTATAATCAGCGAGGAAGCCGGGCGCTTTGATTTTCTGCTTAAGAGCGATAAACTGGGGCAGTATGAAAAGAATTCACTGGTTCGTTTATTAGAGGGAGATTTCGGGAAGCCATCTTATCTTCACAATAGTCTGCGGCTTTTAACAAAGCTGCTTTGCAAGCACTATGGGATACCGGTTATTGTCCTGATAGATGAATATGACGTGCCGCTTGACAAGGCGCATCAGGATGGTTTTTACGTGGAGATGGTCCGGTTGATCCGTGCAATGTTCAGCCAGGTATTTAAGACAAATCCCAATCTCTATTTTGCTGTCATTACTGGATGTCTGAGGATTGCGAAGGAGAGCATCTTTACTGGATTGAATAATTTTAAAGTGAGAACGATATCCGATATCCGTTTTGCGGATTATTTTGGTTTTACGGAGAATGAGGTTGAAGAACTGCTTTCTTATTATGGGCTGGAAGAAAAATTTGAATTAATGAAGGAATGGTATGACGGATACCGGTTTGGAGGGCAGGATATATATTGCCCCTGGGATGTGCTCAACCAGTGCGATAAATTTCTGGAACTGGATGACGCACCGATGGAAGCACACTGGGAGAATAGCAGCAGTAATGCTATCGTACATGACATCCTTGCCTCTGCAACGGAGACGACAAAGAGCCAGATAGAAACACTTATATCAGGAGAACCAATTGAAAAATTATTAATTCCAGAGCTGACATATACAGATCTTGACAGTGAAGACCTGGAAGAGCGCCAGACTTATCTGTGGAGCGTGCTTTTTGCAGCGGGATATCTGACGGATGCCGATAAGCCTGCGAACGGGGCTCATAAGCTTGTGATTCCGAACAGGGAAGTACGGGGGATCTATGAAAAGAGAATCCGTTCCTGGTTCAAGATAAAGGTTACGGGCGATACCTCAAGGTGGAAGCGATTCTGCGAGGCCTTAAAAGCAGGAGAGTATAAGGAAGTAGAACAGCTATTTAACGAGTTCATGGCTATGTCAATTAGTATCAGGGATACGTGTGTAAGAAAAGAAATGAAAGAAAACTTCTTCCATGGTATGCTGCTTGGGTTATTACGGGCAGAAGGAAGCTGGAGCGTCACATCGAACGCGGAATCGGGAATAGGATATACGGATATCAGGCTGGAGATTCCGGTATTAAAGGTAGGATGTGTGATCGAAGTGAAATATGCGGAAGCTGGGAAGTACGATCAGGCCTGCCGGGAGGCAATGGCGCAGATTGAAAAGAATGGGTATGCTGAAGCCCTTAAGCAGGACGGCATGCAGACAATCCATAAGTACGCAATTGCGTGCTTTAAGAAGAGCTGTAAGGTAACGTATAAGTTGGGGACGGGGCATTTTTAAAAATGCCCCGTCCCAGATTCGAAATAGGGTGTCCCTAATCTGACCGGTAAGTATGTTGAGTTAGCAAAATAAATGACTGCCAAAATAAAAAAATTAGACAGACTGATTCCATTACATACCGCTCTATCAACCCGATAATCAATCATTATTTAAGATATGCTTTGAAACACTTGGATAAATATAAGCATAGAGCAATAGATATATTAAAATTTGGAGTTGACTATAATAGAAGAATAGCCAGCGAGATTGCTTTTAACGATTGTTATATTTGTAACGAACTTGGAGGATTAAAAAATTTTAGATATGAGGATTACTATGATATTGTTATTTTTGTCGATGTAGAAGTAAATGATGATGAAATAAGACCTTTAATTAATTAGTTACTGGAATTCAATAAATTGATATGATTATTGAGTAAGAAGGGCGGCCGATGGTTTACGGGCCGTCCGGTGAAGACATTACGAATATTTGAAAGTGTCGAAGACCCGCTTGACATGGAATAATGATATCCTTTAAAATATATATAATTGTACCGTGAAGTATAACACAGTGAGATTTTTTCTGCAAAAACAGAAAAATTTTCGGTATTTTACAGACGGCGCGTAATAATTATTTAGAAACTAGGGAGGAAATGAAGAGAATGAAAAAAAGTAAGGAAATTGCATGGAACCGAACTATAAAGCACATCCGTTTGCTCTTATGCCTGATGCCGGTATTGTTCCATCTGCAGTCCATGCAGGTGAACGCAGCAGAAACCGAGCCGAAAGTTCATTATCTGACACCGTATCAGACGACAGCTTACGATGTTTATGATAATAAGCAGACAGAATTCTTTACTATGATGGGGATAAATTACCATCAGGGAGCGTTAGGCCAGAATACGTATTCTGATAAGGTTGTACTATATAATTTAAATAAAGATTTTGATTCTGTCTCGTTCAAAGTAGGACATCTGGATGGCGCACGTACAGGTAATGCCGAATTACAAATATATACGGATGACAATTTGGTAGAAACAACGCTGCTTTCTGGAGACATGCTTACCCAAACGGTAACTATCGAGACAAAAAATATTCAACAGCTAAAATTGGTAGATACTTCAAGCGGAGATGGGCGCTATGGGGTTGCAGACGTGATCGGGACAGGGGGCCATATTTACGAATCAGAAGTGACAAAAATTGCCACAGTCAAACAGTCCGGTACGAGAACTTATACATGTAAATACTGTAAACACACATATATCGAAACTATTGAAGCGCAGGTAAATTGTACGGCGCAACTTCAGCCATATCAGACGACACGTGCTGATGTATACGTAAATGATGAACAGACATATTTCACTGTGATGGGAAAGCGCTATTATGATGGAGTGGTTGGAATATATAATAATTCAAACTCAAAAGAAGTCCTTTACAACCTCGGCCAGAATTATTCAGAAGTAACTTTTACTGTGGGACATTTGGACGGTGGACCTAGAGGCAGTACAACACTGCAAGTATACACTGATGGAATACATCGAAAGGACATACCGTTATACGGCGATATGATCAATGAAACAGTGGCTATCAATACAGAGGGTGTAACCCAGCTTAGAATCTCTCTTGGTTCAGGGTTGGGTCGCTATGCAATCTTTGACATAAATTATGTGACAGGTTTGGCATCCCGCCATTTATTCAAGGAAAAAGTTGATGAGGCCGGTGGTTTTATCACATACATCTGTGAAAATTGTGGTGCTTACTATATAGAGCCAATAAAAAAACAGGAGGAAAATAATCCTGCCATAAATTTAACTTTGAGTAAATCAAAGGCAACCCTGTATACAGGCAAAGCTTCTAAAACGGTGAAAGTCATAGCGAATGTAACTGGTGTCTCCAGGACGGTTACCTGGCAGTCATCCAATATAAAAGTAGCCAAAGTATCATCCGATGGAAAAATTACAGCTGTGTCGAAAGGAACCGCAGAGGTGACTGCGACGGCAAATGGGATTAAGAAAGTAGTAAAGGTCAGCGTAAAGGATCCGGCGATCTCGGTGAAAAAGAGCGGTAAAGCTGTCAAATCCGTAGCCGTCAGAAAGAAAAAAAAGGTAAAATTATCTGTTAGAGTGAAACCGGCCAAATCCGGCATCCGACTTATAGCACTGACGGCGAAACAAAAGAAAATTGCCAGTGCAAAACTTTCCGGAGGCAAGCTTACAGTTACCGGGAAAAAACCAGGCAAAATTAAAATCAAATTGAAAAGTGGGGCAGCCACTAAAACGATCACCATTACGATAAAAAAATAAAAATATTCACTTGTACGGTTGGAGGCTCTAAATGTGCGCCCGTTAGGGTGTATGCCATAAACCGCCTTTAGCAAGCGGGAGACAAAGATATTATTGCTGAAGAATACAAAGAATACCCAAATACACAGGTAAGAAAATTGACGTTTGATGAAATACAGAAATATATGTCAGAGCGATAAATTTCCGCTTGTGGAATTGTAGTCAAAAACTGAATAACCGCCATTACATAAAATGGTATACCAAGACAGGAAATCAAGAAAAGGTTTCCTGTTTTTTGTGCCCATTTTTGGCATTTTGAAAAAAACGCCAGTATTATGCTGTGCAAAGAGGATAGAAAGAAATTCCCTCTCCCGTTTGGCAAATCCGCAGGCTGTCCGTGGAGGGCGGGCGAAAAGAAATTTTCACAAATTCCCACCTATTCCGGCTTGCGTGGTGTTATAAGGAATGAGGGAAAATTTCCAAAAATCAACGTCCATTTTGCCTTTTGCTGGTTTGTAGGTATTAGAGGGAGAAATATCGCCGCAGCTTTGGCAAAATCCCCGCTTGCGGCACTAAAGGTATTGAGGGAAGATCACAAAAGATCGAAAGACTATCTCAATCATATTCTTAACCATATAACCTTCCATACAAAGGTATACTTGTTGGCGCATGCTTCGATCTTTGTGCCGTCTATGAAAATGGTTTCTCCGGACAATTCACCCAACTGATACAGGAACTGGGACACTTCTGCCATGATCGGCTCTGCGCAGAGACCGAAATGCAGGGTACGAAACCTGGCAATGGTGGAATAATGGGGCGCATTTGCTCCTTCTAGAAGCCACATGAAATTAATATCCAGTAGACAGGCTGCGGCGATCTCTTGATAAACGAACAGAATCAGCATTTGGAATCAAATGTTCAATATCCAGTCGAAGAACCAGTTGAAGTACTATATTAGTGCATCAGCCTCTCCCCTATTTGCGGTAGAGGATAGTCCATTTTCTGTCTATTTCCAGCTGTTGTGGTTGTCTATGTATGCTAAGATGGTAAATACCACTAGAAGCAGCGTTAATACTTCTAACATATCCATAAGCCCCCTTTCCGTTTCCGAAAAGGGCAACCGGGGACTATCCCCGTACTGTCTACACCAAATGGAAATTATTCTTCGTGGAAAGAAATACTGGAAGGTTATCCTATGCCGCAGCTTGTGGTGGCTACGTTGATGCCATTTAGAGATGTCATTATTCATGATGGAATTGTTGCCCCTTTTGGCGTGTGTTTGAGTAGAAATATGTCCGAACAGTCTAAACAGATCTATCTGGAAGCAAAAGTAAATTGTAATTTACATTATGGCTTATGAATGGATGTTAATAATTCTAGATAAAACAGGCAAATGTCTTTAAAAATGTATTCCGTTTTCAATGTTCGTTTTAAAAATTCAAAAGGAAATACCTTTTGACGCTCTAATCATAATATATCAGAAATAATTGGAGAGGGCTGCCGTATCAATGGCAGCCTTCTTTTATACTGAATATTTCTGTATCATTCTATGTATGGAAACAGCCACCTGCACGCCCCACTTTGCGGTTAATTTGCCCCGCATTCAGTCAGCGTAGCTAGTACTGCATGCATAATTACGCAATGCAGTACTAGGCTCATTAAGTCCTGATAAATGAGAGAATGTGCAAAAAAGCGGTATAATGAATTTCAGGACGCTTTTTTGAAAAATGTTGTTATGTTAATATGATAATTACAGATAAGGCGTTTGGCCTGGATATTTAAAATATGGGTTATAGTTGCATTTTTTTTAATTCGGAAGGTATTTCGGGTGTCATAGAAAAAAAGAAGAAACAGAAGGGAGAACAGGATGAGAAAGAAGATCAAAAAAGTAATGGGCAAATGGGTATCAGCAGCTCTGGCGGCAGCGTTATTGCTTGCGGCGCAGGGTATGCCAGTATTTGCGGGGACGGAAGGCAGCGGGGCTGCAGGGAATGCAGGACGGGAAAATCCGAAAAACCCGTTGCACCACTGTACGAAGGAGAACGATGGTACGGATACAACCGATTGGGATTATGTGTATTTCGGCAGCTATCCCCAGACGGAGATTAATCGGAATACCTCGCTGACAGATGAAATCAGGGACGCCGATTATGACGAGTACGGGGATGCCTGGGTAAATGGCACAAAGTACCGAAGAATCAGTAAAGGCGATACGGTTTCGGATAAAGAATTTGGAAACGCTGACTACCGCTATTTTAAATGGGAGCGCATAAAATGGAAAGTACTTGAGAACGATGGAAGTACGCTGTTTGTTGTGGCGGATAAGGGGCTGGACTGCAAAACTTATCATGATCTGTATGAATCTGTCACATGGGAAACATCCACATTACGCGAATGGCTGAACAGAGAATTTTATGGCACGGCATTCAGCAGCAGGGAGCAGGGCGCGATTGTCCGGCAGACGATTGCAAATAAGGACAATTTTATATTTAATCTCAATACACCAGGCGGAAATGATACCGAGGATACTATTTTCCTGCTTTCTATAGAAGAAGTACTGAATCCGGCGTATGGGTTTTGTGAGGAGTGGGGGACATTTTCTGGCAGCCGCCGTATAAAGGCAAGCGATTATTCTTATCGGAGAGGAACGGAAGTTACTGGGGATTCTACTTGTACCTGCTGGCTGCGTTCGCCAGGAAGCAGTAATACTAATGCGGCATATCTCCACCCTAATGGTGTAGTTGAGCCGTATGGTGACGATGTGAACCGCAGTATCCGCGCATGCGTACCGGTTCTGCGCATTGATCTCTCTTCGGATCTCTGGTATACATCGGATGACGGTACAAGCGGATCAGGGGGATACAGCTCTGAAATGAAAAATTTTGGGGCAGACCATCCGTTATTATCAGAAGAGCAGGCAAAAATGTTTCTGGGATTTCTTTATAACAAGTCTGATTATGAGAAATTTGATTTTTCCACAGATCCTTATTACCAGCTTTTGACCGGCGATTACAGGGATGTGGGTTCAGTGGATGAAATAAAACAGAAGATACTGGCATTTTCTGTGTTGGTACGTACTGTGATGAACCGGCAGGCTCCAGATACAGATCCTGGTTATGGCTTTAGGACGGAGCCCGTTTCTGAGGAATTTTGTACATATCTGCGTGAGGGGTTAAAGGCTATACAGCAGGAAGATGCACAGGCTGTTTCCGAATATGCCATGGATGTGGATCAGGCGTTGAAAAAAGAGCTGGCGGATCTTTTATCCAGCAGCCTTGCGCAAAGCGCGGGTATTGTTTTTACAGAATCCCTTCTAGAACAGGCAGCGCTTGAAATTTCTGCGGAGAATGATTTTGCAGGCCTTATGGATGAAGCTTCAGAATATCTGAATGAACTGGCTGCGGCGGCAGATACGGCTGTGGATGCCCTGTGCAGCGGGGCACAGGGGCGTACGATGTATTTTAACCAATATCTTTTCTATCGGAAGTCTTATCAGTCTGCGGAGGAAGAAAATTTTAAGACCATTATGGATCAAAATAAAACGGTTCTTGCTATGACAGCCGAAGCGCCTGATCTGCTTCATTCCAACGCCTGGTTTACAGGGGAAGGCGAATGGATGGATCGCAGTGGGGAAATAGATGCATGGGCGGAGTGCCTGTACCAGCTAGAGCAGTCTCTTGCAGAAGGTTATCATAATATGGTAGACAGAATTACGCCGCCGACCTGCACTGACAGAGGGTATACAACAACCGAATGTACCTTGTGCGGGAAGAGCAGCAGAGGGAATTACCAGGATGCCGATGGCCATTTGATGACGGAAGAGATTTTAGACAGATATCTGGCATCGGAGGCAACCTGCACGGAAGCAGAGAGCTACTATTGTTCATGCAGGCGATGCGGTATGAAGGGGCAGTCTACATTCTATTATATGGCTCATCCAGCCCTTGGGCACGAGTATAAAGCAGGGACTGCTGCGGACAGTGGGACAGGTACACATACGTTTGAATGTACCAGATGTAATATGCACGAGGAAGCGCACAAAGGCGGTGAAGCTACCTGCATTATGAAAAAAGAGTGTGAGGTCTGCCACGCGAAGTATGGCAGCGTGGATGTTTCAAACCATAAAAATACAGAGATCAGGGATAAAAAAGTAGCGGTCTGTGGGGAAACTGGTTATACGGGAGATACCTGGTGCAAAGACTGCAATACAAAACTCCTGGAAGGCGAGGAAATAGCTGCGCCGGGAATCCATATCTGGGAGGAAGGTGGGACAAAAGCCCCGACCTGTACGGAAAAAGGTTCTAAAACTTATATCTGCAGTGAATGCCAGAAGACGAAAACGGAAGAAGTGGAAGCCGCCGGCCACCAGAATACCGAGCTGCGGGGCCAGAAAGAAGCAATTTGCGAAGAAGCCGGTTATACGGGGGATACCTGGTGCAAAGACTGCAATACTAAGATCAGGGAAGGAGAGGATATACCTGCGCCCGGGATCCACACCTGGAAGGAAGAGGTAACAAAAGCCCCGACCTGTACGGAAAAAGGCTCTAAAACTTATATCTGCAGCGAATGCCAAAAGACGAAAACGGAAGAAGTGGAAGCCACCGGCCACCAGAATACCGAGCTGCGGGGCCAGAAAGAAGCAATTTGCGAAGAAGCCGGTTATACGGGGGATACCTGGTGCAAAGACTGCAATACTAAGATCAGGGAAGGAGAGGATATACCTGCGCCCGGGATCCACACCTGGAAGGAAGAGGTAACAAAAGCCCCGACCTGTACGGAAAAAGGCTCTAAAACTTATATCTGCAGCGAATGCCAAAAGACGAAAACGGAAGAAGTGGAAGCCACCGGCCACCAGAATACCGAGTTGCGGGGCCAGAAGGCTGCCAGCTGCGGCGCAGCGGGCTATACGGGGGATACCTGGTGCAAAGATTGCGGCCAAAAGATAAAGGCAGGCAGCTTGATAAAACAGGATGCACATAAATATAGCACAAAGAAAATACCTGCTACAGTTTCCGCTAATGGAAGCATTACGGAGCAATGCACAGTCTGCGGGACTGTGAAAAGCAGCATAACGATTGCTTCCATCCATTCTGTGGCGGTAAAGATGTCTGTCTATACCTATAACGGAAAAGCAAAAAAACCATCTGTTTCCGTGACAGATTCCAGCGGAGCTGTAGTTGGGAACGGCAGTTACGATATTGCTTACAAAAACAATGAAAAGGTTGGCCAGGCATCCGTAACCATTATAATGAAGGGAAATTATTCTGGCGTGATCCGGAAATCATTCCAAATCGTACCAAAAGGAACCTCCATTTCAGGTAAACCTATAGCGAAATCCAGGAGTTTTACCATAAAATGGAAAAAGCAGCCGGTATCTGTTTCCGGATACCAGATTCAATATTCCACGAACAAAAAGTTTACCAAAAAGACGATGAAAAAGAAGGAAGTCAGACAGCCTTCAAAAACAAAGCTGACAGTGAAGAAGCTAAAGCCAAAGAAGAGATACTATGTCAGGATCAGGACCTATAAAAAAGTGAAGGGAAAGAATTATTATTCCTCCTGGTCAAAAGCTAAAAAAGTAAGAATAAAGAGATAATCAAAAAGATTGCCCCGGATGCACATGTAATGCGTCCGGGGTTCAATTTTTCATCCGTCTTTTTTAAACGAAACTTGGCGGAGATTGCGATAACTCGCCACACTTTCTTGGTTGACTTTGCGATTTGCGAAGTGTATAATGAGGAGCATAGGAAACCAAAGGTGGGTGATGCATATGAAGCGTTTTGCAATGAGCCGCCTGGAAGAATGGCAAGCGGATGAAAGCCGGTTGCCCATGATCATCCGGGGTGCGCGACAGGTTGGGAAAACCTGGCTGATGAAAGAATTCGGACAGACGCATTTTGAAAAGTGCGCCTATATCAACTTCGACCGCAACAAACGAATGCAGCAGCTGTTTTCGGGAGATTTCCGCGTGGACAGGATCCTGCAGGGGCTTGCGATAGAAAGTGATGTAGAAATTGAACCGGAGAATACCCTGATTATTCTGGATGAAGTACAGGAGGTCCCGGCAGCGCTGCAATCGCTGAAGTATTTTGCGGAGGACGAACGGCACACTTATTATATCCTGGCAGCGGGTTCTCTACTCGGAATTGCCATGCACGAAGGAACTTCTTTCCCTGTGGGAAAGGTAGACAGCATGGACTTGTTTCCGTTGTCATTCCCGGAGTTTTTGTGTGCGACAGGCAATGAGGCACTCTATGGGCTTCTGGAGCAGTATGACTTTGAAATGGTCACAAATTTTAAGGATCGCTTTATCGACCTTCTGAAGAACTATTACTATGTGGGCGGAATGCCGGCGGCTGTGAATGCTTACGTGAAGGAAGGCAATCTGAAAAATGTCCGCAGGGTGCAGCAGCGGCTGATTTCAGACTATGAACAGGATTTTTCCAAGCATGCGCCGAAGGAAGTTATTCCCCGGATCCAAATGGTGTGGGACGGCATTCCTTCCCAACTTGCGAAGGAGAATAAGAAGTTCATCTACAGTGTGTTGCGGGAGGGTGCCAGAGCGAAAGATTTTGAATTGGCGATCCAATGGCTGATCGACTGCGGGCTCTGCCACAAGATCGGCAGGATCAAGAAAGGCGCAATTCCGCTGAAGGCATATCAGGATATTCCGGCCTTCAAGCTTTATCTGGTAGATGTAGGACTTCTTGTGGCAATGGCAGATCTGGATCCCAAAACGCTTCTGAAGGGCAACGATATTTTTGTAGAATTCAAAGGGTCGCTCACGGAGCAGTATGTCTGTCAGCAAATCTACGCACAGTTGGACACCGTGCCGTATTACTGGTCGGCGGAGGCATCGTCGGGAGAAGTGGACTTTGTTCTCCAGCACAGTGGCAATATCATCCCGCTGGAAGTCAAGGCCAAGGAAAACCTGAATGCCAAGAGCCTGAAGAACTTTGTGGCGGCCAACGGCCTCCCATATGGTGTGCGGACATCCATGTCCGACTATCGGGAGCAGGAAAAACTGGTGAATCTGCCGCTTTATGCGATCACGGCGTTGTGGTCCGTCTGCGACAGGCGATGAAGCGGTAAAACCGAACAATGCCGGTTATAGAAACAGCCGCTTGATTTTCTTTGTGGAAAATCAAGCGGCGAGCATATAATAATCTACCAGTTATCTGCATTTTCCTGCCAGTGGTGTTCATAATTAAAACACCATTTTGACATAATGTCCATTCTTTCCATGCACTTTATCAAACATCACCAACTATATTCAGCAAACTGTAATGTATAATTTTTGCCGGGTGTTATATCGTATACTACAATTGAGTCATCTTAATGTTTCGATATTATTGCTTCCCATGATTGCTGAGGATAAAGATGAGCAACCACATAATGAAAGCATAAATACAGCAAGAACCGCTGCAATGACTCTTTTCACAGTTTTCACCTCACTCAGCTTCCATATTATTACGTCTTTTAAGAAAATTCATCATTTCCTTTTTTTGTTCCTTTTTCACTCCTTTGGGAAGTAAACAGGTAACTCTGCTGCAATGCCCGCTCAAATAGCAAGTTTCACAGACGATTTCTCCAACCATCTGCATATACAACTCATCATCGCTTGGAAGCTGGTATTCTTCGATTTTTTTAATGCCTGTCGGATTACGCAAGCCGTAATCAATTAGCTTTCCGTTTCCAGTCTTTATATATCGATAGACATCAGCACCAAAAGAAACGCTGTCTCCAACATCTAATTCTTCAAATCCGGTTTTGCTCATCCAGACGTGGTCTTCCTTGTCGTCAAACATCACTCCATCAGGATACATTCCGCTGATGAAAATCCGCCTGAAACAAATGTGCTTTGCATTAACTTTCTCAATTTGCCCTTTGAACTCTAATAGATAATTAAAGAGCCCATTGGCAATGCCCGAGCGATACCCGTGACCCAAAGACGCTAACTGTACATTAAGATATTCATCGTAAGACATTTTTTCCGCACCGACAACATCTTTTTGAGAATCAGGATTAAAAAATATAATTCCATTTTCTCTGCTTACGCAATCCTTTTCGCCATAATATGCAGAAAGCAAAGACTTCTCGTCCGGATATTGGGCAATCAAAGCGGCAGCTTTTTTCAAACGAATATTGCGTTCTTCAGCGAGTTTTCTTTCCTCTG
This sequence comes from uncultured Dorea sp., assembly GCA_948602995.1. GTDB lineage: Bacteria > Bacillota > Clostridia > Lachnospirales > Lachnospiraceae > CAPEBR01. The sequence goes on along the minus strand of CAPEBR010000004.1, from coordinate 148,412 downwards.
ATTGCTTTGCCTTTTTGATCTCATTTTCGATGAAATTGATTTCACTTGGAGTTAATAACGGCAACACATCCTCTTTGCAATCATATACCCCTTGCAGCATACGATTTTTGAATCGGAGAAGAACATCTCTCATCATTTTTTCCGAAAGAAACCGGGCTTTGTCAATTGAGCAGCTGTAATAACAACCAGTGTTTATGTTGCCATAGTCTTTGCCATACAAAACAGCAGTATTCCATGGACACAAATAATGCTCCTTTTGTATCAATTGTCCTCGCTTTAAGCCTTCCTCAAATTCAGGAAAAATCTTAGGATTACCGCAACCCTGTAATCCTCCACCCAGAAACCAGATGCACCTTGAGCGACATTCTGAATCATTACATTCAATGCTTCAATCATCGCTTCTTTAGTTTCATTGTTTCGCATATATACACCTCCGTTAATAAGTGCTGCAGATAGCAGCCTGACATGCTAACGAAGAGCAATTATCTATGTATAAAAACACAATATATTATATATCAAAATATGCCTATTTTCAATAAGTTGAACGAGAATTGTATTTACGATTTTCATTGCCCGGTTTTTTACGTTATTCATTTGACCTAAAATGTTAAGTTCTGTGTGGTACTTAAAGCAATAGCACATTGTTCGTTCACATGTGTTTCATCATACTATAGTGTGATAATGAATGAAATTATTGGCTTATACAATCCTTAGGGTAAAAAACGTAACATAAAAGGAGATTATATACCAATTGCAATTTATATGTAAAATTCTCATTAGATTAATGAGAGAAAAATGTAAAATATACAAAATAAACAAATATTTATAGATAAATTTAATAAATTATGTCATATATTGACCATATCAATTGGACAATATTGTGGTGTGTAGGTATAATTAAATAATACTTAAAGATACATTCAGAAAGAATCATTGAGGAGGAAAGAAATATGAGAATGTGTAGAAAACGTGCGCTTTCGTTTTTATTGACGTTAGCGCTGATAGCAGGATGCTTTGCAGGAACTGGGGTGACTGCGGAAGCGACAGAAACGGCGGTAGACAAGACATCCATAACAATAAAATTGGTGGATCAGTCGGGAAATGCCATCACGGATGAAACAATATACTTGGGAGTGATAGACGCGCAGTTTCCAAACGTGGAAAATCAGAAGTTTCCAAATAATGGAGAGTATAAGCATAAAATAACGGACAGTATTCCGACAACGTATACCATAAAGATACATTCCAGTGTAAATGGCTATACTGCGGATCCAATAGAACTGAAGACAAATAATAAAAAAGAGATTGTGACGGTAAACGGGAAAGAGTATACCGGCGAAGCGGTAGAGATGGAAGTGAGGGAAGCAGAGCCGGAAGAGCCAACTATAGATAAGACATCCATAACAATAAAGTTGGTGGACCAGTCGGGAAACGCCATCACGGATCCAACAATATATCTAGGAGTGATAGACGCACAATTTCCAGATAAAGAAAATGAGAAGTTTCCAAATAATAATGGAGAGTATAAGCATAAAATAACGGACAGTATCCCGACAACGTATACCATAAAGATACATTCCCGTGTAAGTGGGTATACAGCGGATCCGATAGAACTTAAGACAAATAATCAAAAAGAGATTGTGACGGTAAACGGGAAAGAGTACACCGGCGAAGCGGTGGAGATGGAAGTGAGGGAAGCGGAGCCGGAAGAGCCAACGATAGACAAGACATCCATAACAATAAAGTTGGTGGATCAGTCGGGAAATGCCATTACGGATCCGTCAATATATCTAGGAGTGATAGATGCACAATTTCCAGATAAGGAAAATGAGAAGTTTCCAAATAATGGAGAGTATAAGCATAAAATAACGGACAGCATCCCGACAACGTATACCATAAAGCTACATTCCAGGGTAAATGGCTATACAGCGGATCCGATAGAACTTAAGACAAATAATCAAAAAGAGATTGTGACGGTAAACGGGAAAGAGTACACCGGCGAAGCGGTGGAGATGGAAGTGAGGGAAGCGGAGCCGGAAGAGCCAACGATAGACAAGACATCCATAACAATAAAGTTGGTGGATCAGTCGGGAAATGCCATTACGGATCCGTCAATATATCTAGGAGTGATAGATGCACAATTTCCAGATAAGGAAAATGAGAAGTTTCCAAACAATGGAGAGTATAAACATAAAATAACAGACAGCATCCCAACAACGTATACTATAAAGCTACATTCTGGTGTAAGCGGGTATACAGCGGATCCGATAGAACTTAAGACAAATAATCAAAAAGAGATTGAGACGGTAAACGGGAAAGAGTATAACGGCGAAGTGGTAGAGATGGAAGTGAGGGAAGCAGAGCCGGAAGAACCAACTGTAGACAAGACATCCATAATAATAAAGTTGGTGGACCAGTCGGGAAACGCCATCACGGATTCGTCAATATATTTGGGAGTGGTAGACGCGCAGTTTCCAAATAAAGAAAATGCGAAGTTTCCAACTAATGGAGAGTACAAGCATAAAATAACAGACAGCATCCCGACAACGTATACTATAAAGCTACATTCTGGTGTAAGCGGGTATACTGCGAACCCGATAGAACTGACGACAAATAATAAAAAAGAGATTGTGACAGTAAACGGGAAAGAGTACAATGGCGAAGCGGTGGAGATGGAAGTGAGGAGTTCAGATGAAGGAATATCAGAACTGAAAGACATTTCTTTATCTTCAGATTCACTGGCAAGTACAGGCGGAACGATTACAGTGTCAGTAACTGGAGAAAACTTGAAAGGTAATCTTTGGTATCAGATAAGAAAACAGATCGGTATGGTAAATGGGAAACCAAGTTATGAGACAAATGCAGAGATAAAATCTGTTTTAGTAAATAGTTCCACCAATCCCACATTTTCTGTAACAATCCCGGCTAATTCTGGGACTGAAGAAGTGGTCTACCAGATTCGCGTTGCAGATACATATAGTATTTCAATGACCGGGGCAAAGTCGAAGACAATCACTGTCTCCGGTACAGGAACCTCATCCGACAAGGCTGACAAAACAGCCCTGGCAGCCGCCATTGAAGAAGCAGAAGCAAAAAATGCAGAAGAATACGTCACAGACAATAACTGGAACACCATGCAGGAGAAGCTAAATGCAGCAAAGACAGTAAATGCAAATGAGTCTGCAACAGCACAGGAGGTTAAGACAGCATTAGATGAGCTGCAGGCAGCGCTTAAGAATCTTGTAAAAAAGCCAGAGAAAACAGCTAATATTACAAAGATAACAGCCACGCCGACTGAAATTCCAGCTGCAGGCGGTACAGTACAGCTTTCTGTTACAGGAACGGACATGACAGAAGACAACTGGGGACTGGATATAAAGACATTTATAAGCGGCACTAATCAGACACAGCCTGCAAGCGACAAGGCCGGAAAAGCTACAGTCAAAGAGATAACAGAAAATAGTGCTGTAGTCGAGATTTCTGCAAACGGAATGAAGAATGACGTTGATTTCGTAATTTCCGCAGGTTCAAAGAATGGGGAAGAGATCACAAAACAGGCAGAAGTAACAGTAGTGCAGGCAGGAAAAGGCTATACGACCACAAGCCTTACACCAGAATCAGTTGTACTGGCAGATGATCATACAGTAGTTGCAACATTCAAGTCTGTTATTACAGCAGTAGAAGGAGCTGATTTAAACAAACTTGTTTACATAGCTGATGCAGATGGAAATAACCGGCATGATCTGACAGATGCAGGAAAAGTGACTATAGATGATCAGACAGTGGCGGTTGAGTACTCAGAATCCCTGAAGGATATTGGTACAACTTCTTACTTGTATATTAAGGAAGGCGCATTAAAGACTGCAATCATGGAATCCGGAAGCGAAGTAGAGAAGGTTGTAGCAGACATTAAGTGGATAATCCAGACAGCAGCTAGAGTATCAGGAATTAAAGTAGATAAGGATTTATTTGACAGCAATGGCGGAACCGTAACTGCGACACTGAATGGTTACCGTGTGGAAGATATTGAACTTGATAAGATCGAAGCATCCATATACCGTCCGGGTGAGACGTCAGCATCTGATATTGCTGTTACAAAAGACAAGGATGCGGACGGCAAAATAACACTTACATTTGCCGTTCCAAAAAATACGACACAAAATACAGTCAGCTATTGGCTCAATGTAAAGTATGACGGCACTCCGGTGTATGAAAGTGCTGCAGACAGCCGTGGACAGAGGACGACAATCTCTGTACTTCCAGAAGGAAAGACGGAGAAAGACAGGACGCTGAGCATGGTGACAATTTCCGGAAACAACAAGACAGAGGTGAATAATACAACAGATATTGAAGTGCAGGTTTCATCCAATGTCGGAGAACTTAAGACAGAACTCAGAGTATACGGCACTAATCTGGATTCAGCTCTGACAAAAGTAAGGGCAGTAGATGAAAACGGAATTATATGGCCAGTCTACCAGATTTCCGAGTGTGACGGCACATGGAGATTTATTGCAATAGCAGGACCACACAGAAATGGCGTATTTGGCGACGGAAACAGTCAGCTTATTGAATTGCTGCCGCCAAGATATGCAGGAACAAATAAGACTTATAAGATCCAGGTTGCAATAGACGGAGAGAATTTCATTGAAGAGCCATGCGTAACGCTGAAGGTTATGAATGAAAACATAAAAGGCGAGTATGAGTTCAGAGACTGTACTGACAAAAATTTCAAATACGTTACAGTGCAATATGTGGACGAATCAGGAAAAGAGATTGCAGAGAAGGATGTCTATAAAGGATATAGCATTTCTATGCCGGAAGGCTTTGGTATTAAACCGAAGCAGATCAATGGCTATAAGCTTGTAGAAGAACCGACGCTTGACGAGTGGGTTGAAGAAGGAAGAACTTATAGTTACGTTTACAAAAGTACAAATACAGGTACAGGTCCAGTTGTAAATCAAAAACCGCCTGTTGTATCACAGAGCATTAAAGTAAGCGGTATCAAGATCAATGCAGCTTCAAAAAAGATTGCCGCAGGAAAGAAGATTCAGCTGTCAGCAACTGTATCTCCGGCGAATGCATCAAATAAAGCTGTTACGTGGAAGAGCAGTAACACAAAATATGCAACAGTGAATTCATCCGGTAAGGTTACAGTGAAAAAGGCAGGTGCAGGAAAGTCAGTTACAATTACGGCAATCGCTGCAGATGGCAGTGGGAAGAAAGCATCCTGTAAGCTTCAGATTATGAAAAACTCTGTAAAGAGTGTAAAAATTAAAGGTGCAAAGGCTGTAAAGGCGGGAAAGAAACTGAAATTAAAAGCTCAGGTTAAGACAACTGGCAAGAAGGTGAACAAGAAGCTGAAATGGACAAGCTCTAATACAAAGTATGCGATTGTAACTTCTGGCGGAGTTGTAAAGACGAAAAAAGCCGGAAAAGGAAAGAGCGTTAAAATTACAGCAGCCGCTACAGACGGAAGCAACAAGAAGAGTACAGTAAAGATTAAAATAAAGTAAAAACGCGTATTACTTTTACACTATAGAGGAGGGAAATATGGAAATTTGTAAAAAGCGGGCATTATCGTTTATATTGACTCTGGCGCTGCTTGTGGGATGCTTTGCGGGAACAGGATTGACTGCGAGGGCAGCAGGAGACAGATATTTAATACAGGTCAGGGTTGTTGACAGACAGGGAAACCCTTTGAAAGGGGTAGTTCTTAAGCTGCAGACATATTCGGGCGATGAGACGAAGGCAGAAAAGGCATCTGATGAAAATGGAATGTGGGAATACCAGACAAATACCCTTTCGTCAGGCACATTCAAGTTAGTGCTGGCGTCATCAGAGTACAAAGCTATAACAGACAGAATTCTCTATATGGTCAATTACCAGGGCGCAATCCTGTCAATCAATTCAGAAGACTGGACCGGGGAAGAAAATATAGAGTTTGTAGTGGCAGAGAAAAGCGATACGTCAGATAAAAGCTCGGTTACAATCAGGCTGGTAGATGAAGCAGGAGTTTTGGTGACGGATGAAAGTGTGTATCTGAATATCACAGATGAAGGATTAAAGGAAACACAGCCGTCCTTTGCCACGACTACTGTAAAACCGGAAAGTGGAGAATATACTTATAAGATGGCAGATCCTGCAGAAACGACATGTACCATTACACTGCATCCAGATGTAACAGAATATACGGCAGAACCGATGAAGCTTACAGTCAGCTCTACTGGGGAGATTCTTACTGTGAATGATAAGGAGTACGATGGAGCCCCGGTGAATATGGTACTGAAGAAGGCGGGCTTAGAAGATCCGTCTATCAATAAAAAATCAATTACGATCCAGGTGGTAGATGAAGAGGGAAATCTGGTAACAGATTCTGGCATTTCTCTTGGGATGATTCAGGAGAGTCTCGGAACATTTGAAAAAGAGGAAAAACTCGAAGATGGAGTATTTACATATAATACAGGGACGAATGACTTTTCGGCAACATTCAGGATCCAGCTTCATTCATCTGTAACTGGATACACGGCCGCGCCGGTTGTATTTAAGACAAATAAGCAGTGCGAGATTACGACAGTAAATGATACGCCCTATGACGGGAAGCCAGTAAAGATGACTGTGGTCAGGGAGAACACGGATCCGTCACAGATGGCAAAGATTTCAGGTATTACAAGTGAAGTCCCGGGTACAATTGGTGCAGATGGAACGGAGATCGAGCTTACTGTTGACGGTGAGAATCTGACGACAGGAAACTGGGGCGTAAAGATTGAAAAATATAAAAAGGGTACAACAGAGCCGGCAGAAAAGAGGGCGGGAGAGAACTCTTCATACAAGGTAACAGAAGCCAGGAAAGCAAAAGTAACGATTGACACGAATATGTCAAAAGATGATGTGGATATTAAAATTATTGTAGGCGCGAAAAAAGGAGGAACCATTGAACCGCAGCAGACAAAACTGATCACACAGTCAGGCAACAGCAGAGTGCTGTTATCTGTAAAGCTGGTGGATGCGAATAGTTCTTCAGTGACACAGTCAGGCTTAGAACTTGTTTCGTGCCCGGAAGACTATAAAGATTATGGGGACATATATGAAGAGCCATTACGGTTAGATTCTGAGAGCGGGGAATATATATTTGAGCCAGAAGAATACGAGTCCGGAAACTACATAATTGAGATGAAGGAGAACGACCTGGGTTATGAAATGGATCCGCATACAGTGAGAATAGCATCTTCCTATTACGTAATAACTGAGGTGGATGGAAATGTATATGACGGTAATCCGGTAAGCTTTCAGGTGACGTCTCAGGCTTCGGACGATCCTGTAGTTATTACAGGAGTAAAGGCGTCTCCAGAAACAGTTCCAGCCAGTGGAGGAACCATAGAACTGGCTGTAGAGGGGACTGGTCTGACACAGCGTAATCTGGATGTAAAGGTAAACAGATATAAAAAAGGAGTATTATTGTCTGATTCCGACTCCAGATCTAAAAGGCCCACAGTTACCATGACAGAGAATGGAGCCACAGTGGAGATTGGGAAAAATACATACAGAGACGGGCTTACTCTTGAATTTGTCGTAACGCCGAAAGGTGCATCGGATGGGAATGAGGAGAAAAAAGCAGCAGCAGTACAAGAGGGAAATAAGCTTGGCGGAGTAACCATAAGACTGGTAGACCAGTCGGGTAAGCTGATAACGGAAGAAGGCTTAAGTCTTGAAGGCAGGAATAAGTCATTTCCCCTCTCAGCAGACGGGAAGGTGGTATGCGGCGAAAAGGCCGGAGAGTTTGTATTTGAGGATATAGACGGAAATGCGGACCCGACATACGAGATTTCACTGGCAGGTGGAGAGACGCTTGGTTATGAGATGACGCCATTTGAGATTAAAACACATTTTGGAGAAATACGAGAGGTGGGCAAAGATTCGTATACCGGAGCTCCAGTGGATATTACGGTGCTAAAGAAGGGGGCGGAGGATGACGACAAAGACCCAGCGCCGCCTGTGAAGCCCCAGACTCCTCAGCCGGTAAAAGTAGGCAGCATCAGTCTTAGCGCTATTTCCGGGAAAATTGCTGCAGGCAGGAAGATTCAGATGACGGCAGCAGTCTCACCGGCAAATGCAGCAAATAAGACTGTCATATACAAGAGCAGTAATACAAAGTATGCAGCAGTAAGCGCGTCTGGAAAGGTGACGGTGAAAAAGGCAGGAGCAGGAAAGACTGTAACCATTACCGCAACGGCAGCAGACGGCAGCGGAAAAAGCGCATCCTATAGAATCAAGATTATGAAAAATGCTGTAAAGAGTGTAAAGATCAAGGGTGCAAAGGCGGTAAAGGCAGGCAGGAAGCTGAAGTTAAAAACTGTAGTTAAAACAACTGGCAAAAAAGTGAATAAGAAGCTGAAATGGACAAGCTCAAATTCTAGATATGCGTCTGTATCTTCCAGTGGAGTTGTAAAGGCAAAGAAAGCTGGAAAGGGAAAGGCAGTTAAGATTACGGCTATGGCTACAGATGGAAGTAACAAGAAGAGTACTGTAAGGGTTAAAATCAAATAACAGATTCACAGAAGACCGCTGCATATTTCTGTATGGCAGATATATGCAGCGGATTTTAAAGAAAGGGAAAGTATGAAAGCAGGACGAATAAAAAGAATAGCAGCTGTGGCGCTCGCAGCAATTTTGACGGCAACAGGCAGTTTTTCCATGGGATATACAGTAAGGGCGGATAGCTGCGGCGGATTGGAGGAAGAGGATATATACGATCCTGGGGAGGATGAGGTGATTAAAGATCCGGCGCTCCACTGGGCGGTTCGCTCATCTCTTAATTCAATTAAGGACAGGCCAAAACTTACGGCAGAACTGGTGGGCAGCAAACAGGTAAAGAACATATCCTATGCTTTATGTGCACATGCAGAAGATTTTGCAGGATGGAACAAGCAGTACTGGATTAAGAGCCTGGAAGGCCTTCAATACGCAAAATCAGCTAAAATGATTGAGATCTGTTATTCAAATGAAGGGCAGAAAGGGGAAAATGAGATTAAGGACTTATCCCCTCTTTCTAATCTTTCGCAGCTGCAGAAATTGATCTTAAAGCAGAATAATATTGATAATATCAGCCCGCTGACAGGCATGGCCGGCCTTCAGGAGCTTGACGTGTCTGGCAACTACGGAATCAGTGATGTATCTGTAGTTGCGAATATGCCAAAACTAAAAATCCTTGTGCTTGGAAATAATGTGATTACAGATATCAGCGCAGTGACTGAACTTCAGGAGCTGCAGTATCTAGATATTCAGGAAAATAATATAGAATCTCTGCCAGATATGAGTAAATTAAAAAATATGCGTACTTTTATAGCATCAGGAAATCACCTTACCAATGAGGATGTGAAGAAGATCGCAGCCATGAGGGGGTTAAACGAACTGAGCCTGCAGAACAACCCGTCCATTACAGATATAAAGCCTTTGGCAAGGCTTTTGTATCTTGAAAAAGAGAAAACACTGCTTCCTTCTGGCGCTGAGGGAGAAAAAGAGAACCTCTTCGCGGCAATTGAAGTAAACAAATTATTCAATAAGTTTAATATTAGTAAAATGCAGCCATCGGATTCTGAAAACGTCGGGGCGGCGCTGGATGCCTATGATGCTCTTAGCGATGCTCAGAAAGCCTTTTTTGACCCAGGAAGGATAGCGGCGGCGCGTGATAATAAAAAACTTGTGGATGAAGGCTTTGAAGCACAGTATTATGAAGAATATGATGAGGATGGGGAGATTCAGCCTGTTTTGGACCGTATCCAGATTACCGTTGTGGATAAGAACGGGAAGCCTGTGCCAGGAATTACGTTCCGTAAAAAGGGCTTAGGAGAAAAGGATATCACAACGGACAAAAACGGAATGCTTGAAATCAGGCACACATTGAATGATTCAAACTGGGATCATTCGATTACCCTGAAAGATGCAGGCTATGTGGCAATACCAGAAAAGATAGAATATGAGGTAAAAGACGGTAAGACCTATATTGTAAATGGAAAACGTGTTACAGGATATGAAAAGCATCAGATTATGATTGTACCGGCAGACGAATATGTGGATAAGGCACAGCTAAAGGAGGCTTTGGAAGAGGCAGAAGAGGTTGGAGAAGAATATAAGTATACTGCAGAGAGTTATAAAGCTTACACAGATGCATTAAGTATAGCACAGACCGTTTATGATGGTGGGGATGCTTCGCAGGAAGAAATAAATGAAGCGGCGCTGAACTTGAAAAATGCGGTGCATGGACTGCAGAAGGCCGATGTCCTGACAACATTAAAATTAATTGTAAAGGATGTTAATGGAAATCCATTTACCAGACCATTTAAATTTCAGATCTATACAACTGGACAAGAGGGCAAAGATCCTGCGGCGTGGAATAAATTATCAGACGCAGAAACCGGCGTGGTTTATCTGGAAGCATCTCCTGGATGGGCGGATGGTAAGCAGTGGACAGTTGATGCGTGTTATGAAGAGCCTTATGATGTGACATTGACAGATACTGTCATAGGCGTAAAAGATAACGGGCAGAGATATTTTAAAACAGTGGACGGACAGAACGCAGGGCCAGATTTCGAAAAGACGGTCATAGTAAAAGCAAACGACAGCACATCGCCAGGAGTTGAGAAAAGAACGCCAGACAACACTGTTTTGAAACAAAGGTTAGAGGCAGCAAAGCAATACACGGCAGACGGCTATACAGAAATGTCATTTGCCAGCCTGCAGACAGCAATTCAAAAAGCAGAGGAAGCCGCAGAGAAAGAAGGAGCTTCCCAGGAGGATTACAATGCAGCGGCAGCATTGCTTAAGGAAGCAGAGGAAGGACTGGCAGATCAGGCAGACACCATTGCGCTGGAAAAAGCTCTGGACCGTTATGTGGGATATACTGCAGAGCTTTATCTCACCAGTACATGGGAAAAATATGATGCAGCATACCAGTTTGCAAAAGAGGTCTATGAAGAGACAAATTCTACGCAAGAGCAGGTAGACGAAGCACTTTCTAAGCTTGTAAAAGCAGAGAGGGCGCTGCAGCTCAGAGGCGATAAAAAAGTACTTGGAAATAAACTTCAGGAAGCGAAGGCGCTTAAGGCCGATGATTATATTAGTGGATATGATAATCTGCAGAACGCAATCACAGAGGCCCAGAAAGTTTATGATAAGACAGAAGCATTATCATCTGAAATAGACGAAGCAATGGAAAAGCTGCAGTCAGCTCTTGACGCATTGGTGAAAAAACCAGCGGAGATAAATTATGAATGCTATCCCATGGTCTTTAGAGCAATGGTGAAAGACGAGTCCCAGAATCCTCTGCCAGGAGTATTATTCCAGGTATCTATTGAGGGAGAATCGAAAACAGAAACTGTTCAGACAGATGAAAACGGAGTTTTAGAGTACCATATTGATGGGTCATATCATGGAAAAAAGACAACAGTCAAGCTTGCAGACCAAAGATATACAACGACAGATGAACACTGGTTCATTACAAAAGGATCCAGTTCACTAATATTTAGCATTACAACAATCAATGGAAAAGACTACCAGGACGGAACAAAGCTGACCTACACACTAAAACCGCAAAAGACAGAAGAACCCCCGCAGAAGCCGCAGCAGCCAGCCGTAAAAGAAATTAAGGTGCAAAAAATAAAAATTTCCGGGAGCTCAAAGAAAATTGCAGCCGGAAAGAAGATCACGCTGTCTGCAGACGTCAAGCCAGTAAATGCAGCCAATAAAAGGATTGTATGGAAATCCAGTAATACTAAGGTTGCTACAGTAAATGCCAAAGGCGTAGTAACACTGAAAAAGAAAACCGGCGGCAGGAAAGTAACCATCACTGCAGCAGCGGCAGATGGAAGCGGCGTATTAGGAAAATACACCATTACATCCATGAAAAACCCTGTAAAAAAGGTAATGATCTCCGGAGCAAAGGCAGTGAAAGCCGGAAAAAGCCTAAAGCTAAAAGCAAAGGTCACAGCCCCAAAAGGTGCTTATAAAAAAGTCATCTGGACAAGCAGCAACAAAAAATATGCATCAGTATCCGCCGTCGGAAAAGTAAAAACATACAAAGCCGGAAAGGGCAAAAATGTCAAAATTACTGCAAAAGCAGCAGACGGCAGCGGCAAAAAGAAAACAGTAACAATCAAGATTAAGTAGGGCGAGTCGGGGACGGGGTATTTTTAAAAATACCCCGTCCCCGACTTGCCTTTTTTATGTAGGTGGGCTATAATTTTGAATAGTGAAATTTGAAAAGGCTGCAGAAAACAGTAGCTTGTAAGGAGAGTGTAACGAAAAATGAAAAAAATACTAATTATTGACAAAAATCTTGAAGAAGCAGACCTCTTAAAAGAGATTTTGGAAGAAGACTATGAAATTAAGATTTCGGATACTGCAAAGGGTGGTCTTGAAGAAGCAAATAGTGGAAGATATTCCTTAATTCTTCTGTCAGAAGCCATACCTGAGATGACAGATTTCCTGCTGCTTAAAGAGCTGCAGGAAAAGGTGGTGTCACGGAATTTCCCGATTCTCGTCATTGCAGATTCTGTCCAGGCCGGGGAGGAAGAGCGTGGAATTATGCTGGGGGCTGTTGACTATATTACAAGCCCGTTTAAGCCAATGCTTGTGAGATCAAGGATCCATACATATATAAAGCTGTATGAATACAGAATTCACGAGGAGCAGGAGCAGGCCATGACAGACCAGCTGACCGGCGTGTCAAGCAGACGTCGCTATGAGCTTCATAACATTGTTAAATGGAGGGAGGCGGTTCGTCTGCAGGTTCCCATCTCTATCTGTATGTTTGATATTGATGAGTTCAGGGTATATAACGATACATATGGATATCCGGCCGGAGACAAAGCGCTGGCAAGAGTAGCGAACCTCATTGCTCCAGAGCTGAAGAGAAGCACAGACTTTTTTGCCCGATTTGAAGGAGACCAGTTTATCGCAATTATCTTAGGCGGATCCGCTGCCGATGTATCGGAACATTTACGGAAAATCTGCCAGGAAGTCGAAAACCTTCATATCACCAATAAAACAGAGGATTCGGAATGGCTGACAGTCAGCATTGGCGGAGTTACGGTAATCCCACAGATCAGAGACGAGTATGAATCCTATGTAAAAGCCGCAGAGACAATGCTCCAGGAGGCAAAAAAGGCCGGAAAAAACCAGGTTGCCTGGAAATAACGAATTGGGGACAGGTCATTTTCAATCTGGGACGGGGCATTTTAAAAAATGCCCCGTCCCCAATTGGCACTCAGGATAGTTTGCTGTGGGGAAGGTTCCAGTCGTAGTGTCTGGCCAGCATGCGGATTGCGATTACGATCAGTGCACTTGTTATCATGGCGATATCGGGATCGAATATCTGCCATGTCCCGGCATAGAGGAGCGCTCCGGCGAGGGAGGCGCAGGCATAGATATGCTCCTTTAATATAGAAGGAATTTCGCAGACCATGATGTCCCTTATCAGTCCGCCTCCCACGCCAGTGATGACTCCCACAAAGATTGTAAGGAAAAAATAGTGATCAATATTATAGGTGATTGCCGTGTCCACTCCGACTACGGTGAAGGCGCCAAGGCCGATGGCGTCCAGGGAATTGAAAACCTGGTTATAACGTTCGATCTGCATGAATGTTTTAAGCAGTCTTTTTGACTGTATTGCGAAAAAGATTAGGATAGCGGCCAGTACGGCGACTCCGGCATAAAAGGGATTTCTAAAGAGTGCTGGCGGGATATTTCCGATGAGGATGTCCCGGAACATGCCGCCGCCGGTGGCTGTAATGACGGCGAGTACTATGACTCCGAGAAGATCCAGTTTCTTGCGGATTCCGACTAAAGCCCCTGAACAGGCAAAGGCAATTGTACCGATTAGTTCCATTGCGAAGAGCAGGGATGTATTTATCATGTCTGTTATCTGTCCTTTCTATATTAATATTTGTGGATTCTATAAAAACAGAGCGTACTCCAAAATTGATATTAATGATACTAAAATTAATCGGACATGTCAATAGAAATATGTTACAATACTATAGAGGCGCAAAGGGAATGGTCGCAGGCACGCCTGCAAACAGAAAACCACGTCTGAAGTATACTGCTTTGCGGCTGCGGCTTTTGCGATACTCACGGAAGATTTCAACGGCCGTGAGTATAACAAAGAGAATTCCGTTTAAATAATATAAATTTCAGATACACAGGAGTAAGAGCAATGAGGGTAGGAATATTTGATTCAGGGATGGGAGGTTTATCGGTTCTTCATCAGGCGCTCAGGGAGATTCCGGAAGCTGAGTTCATCTATTATGCGGATGAGGAGCATGTGCCGTACGGGGAAAAGACAGGAGAGCAGATCAGAGGCTATATAGATGAGATCATCAGATTCATGCTGGAAAAACAAGTGGATGCAATCGTGATTGCCTGCAACACGGCCACTAGTGTTGCCACAAAGGAGTACAGAAGCCGTTTCCCGGTGCCGATTATTGGCATGGAGCCTGCAGTGAAGCAGGCAGTGGAGGTCTACGGACATCTTCCAGGAAGGATTCTTGTGGCGGCCACTCCGGTGACGATTGCCGGGGACAAGCTTCATCATCTCTTAGAACAGGTGGACCGGGAAGACCGGGTGGATCTTGTGGCGCTGCCAGGACTTGTACGGTTTGCAGAAAGAGGGGATTTTCATACAGAGGCGATTACAGAGTATCTTAGGAACGAGCTGAAAGACTACTCCCCGGAGAATTATAAGGCATTTGTTCTTGGATGCACGCACTTTAACTATTTTAAAGCATATTATAAAAGGATATTTCCAGACAAAGTACAGCTCGTGGATGGAAACGCGGGAACAATCCGCCAGCTTATGAGAAAGCTTGGCATAAAAAAAGAAAAAGGTATCCTGGAAAAGGAAAGCAGCGGAAGAATCCAGTATTATTTTTCAGGGAGACCTGTTACGAAAGCGGAAGAAAAGCGTATTGGGACATATATAGAACAGTTGGATATAATGGAATAAGATTTTTATGCAAAAAAATATATATTTTGGAGGTAGAAGGATGAGATACCAGATACAAGGAGAGACACTTCCAGTCGTGATCTGCGAGCTGGAAGGCGGAGAGAAGATGATTACGGAAGGCGGAGCCATGTCCTGGATGTCGCCGAATATGCTGATGGAGACCACCAGCAACGGCGGAATCGGGAAAGCATTCGGAAGAGCATTTTCCGGAGAAAAGATGTTCCAGAATGTCTATACCGCACAGGGCGGACCTGGAATGATTGCATTCGCATCCAGCTTTCCAGGTTCGATTAAGGCATTCCAGATTGAGCCGGGACAGGACATGATTTTCCAGAAGAGCGCATTTCTGGCATCAGAGGCAGGAGTACAGCTTTCTGTGCATTTCCGAAAGAAGCTGGGATCCGGACTGTTCGGAGGCGAGGGCTTTATCATGCAGAAAGTAAGCGGCCACGGAACCATGTTTGCAGAATTTGACGGACATGTGGTTGAGTATGAGCTTCAGGCCGGTCAGCAGATCGTAATTGATACCGGATATCTTGCAGCCATGAGTGGAACCTGCAGTATGGATATTCAGAGCGTGCCGGGAGTAAAGAACATGCTGTTCGGCGGGGAAGGAATCTTCAATACCGTCATCAGCGGTCCGGGACATGTATGGCTTCAGACCATGCCGATCAGTAACGTGGCAGGCGCAATCAGGCCATATATCCCCACATCCTCATAGGAGCTTTAAAGGATGCGCAATTTGGGAGGGGCATTTTTCGCCATAGCGCACCCCAAAAGCTCCGGTGGAGCTTTTGGGGTGAAAAATGCCCCGTCCCTGGCAAAGAAGTTTTCCCTTTTTAACATTATGCTTATTTCTCTTATCATGCTTTCGTTCATCATATTACTTAATTTCTTCTTTGAAAAATCCGTACTGGGAATTGTGAGTAATGAATATGTACAGAAGTTTCGGATTGTGTCGGATAATTGTACTGAGATTTTATCGGATGCGGAGCGTATCACGAAGATTCTGTTTACGAATGAGGACGTGGAGGCATGGTTTCTGGACAGTAAAGATTCAGATTATGGGCAGCGCTTAAAGCAGCGGATCCGGGTGGAGAGCCACCTGGATTATCTGGAGGCCCTGTATCCGAAGCAGCAGTTCAGCAGTATTTCGATCTATGCGGCAGACGGAGAGATGGTGAATTCCAATGGAATCCGCTCAAGGGCGGGAATTTACCAGCAGTTATTTGAGGATATACAGGGAGAGAAGGCTAAGCCTGGATGGATTGACCTGTACGAAAAGCGTGAGGACGGATATCAGGATGGAGGGATTGCTTATCTGAGGCCCTACCGGGATTACCCGTCAGGACAGATTAAGGGCTATATTATTATAGAGTATAAGTCCGGGCTCCTTAGCAAAAATTTTACGCCTCTGCGTTATGAGGAGGACGGCCAGTATATGGTTGTGGATATGGAGGGAGATGTCAAGCTTTTTTCAGACAGGTCAGACAGGAAAATGGATACGAAGGCAGATGAAAAGAAGGATGAGAGAGCAGGGCAGAATGTTGAGAAGGAGGAGTTTTTTCAGTGGGCGACAGAAGGAGACCGGGACGGGAATACCTTTAACATAGGCGGAGAGAAATATTTTATTACGGCTGCAAGGATTGACACATTGAACTGGATTATGATCGGAATCACACCGGTCAGCACGCTCATGGAGCCGGGAAAGGCCATGACCTCTCTGGTCTATGTGTTGGGGATATTTGCTGTGATCATCAGTTCTGTGCTCACTTTCTGCCTGGCACACAGTGTGACAAGACCACTTTCTGAGCTCGCGCATACGATGAAAAGCCTGGGACAGGGACACTTAAATGTCAGTGTTCCGGTGCACGCTGAGGATGAGATTGGCATGCTCTCGATGGAATTTAACAAGATGACAGGTCAGATTAAGAACCTGGTGGACCAGGTATATAAGGAACAGCGTGACAAGCGCAAATTTGAGCTTGCCGTTCTGCAGGCACAGATTAACCCCCACTTCCTCTATAATACGTTAAGCAGCGTGAGCGCCCTGATTAAGATGCAGAAGTCAGAGGATGCATTCCAGATGATCCGTTCCATTGGACAATTTTACCGTACAGCCTTAAGTAATGGGAAGAATCTGATTCCTCTTAGCGAAGAAATAAAAAATATTGAGAGTTACCTTCAGATTCAGTCCATGCGGTACGGAGATAAGATTACGTATCAGATTGAATTTCCTGGAGAAATTCTGGATATAGTAATTGTAAAGCTTACGCTTCAGCCTATTGTGGAAAATGCAATCTATCATGGCGTGAAAAATGTTACGCATAAAGGATATATTCAGATTCGCGGATACCGGCAGGGAGAGATGGTACTGATTGAAGTGGAAGATAATGGAATCGGTATAGACCTTAATAAGGCACAGGAGGCCCTTTCCTCTGACCGGAGAAAGGAGGAGCAGCCCTTCGGATTCGGACTATATAATATACAACAGAGACTGAAGCTTTATTTTGGAGAGGAGTTTGGGATTTCCATTTCCGGAAGTTTCGGTAAGGGAACTGTGGTTACGGTAAGAATACCATTACAGCATGCACCCGTGACTGATCCCCCTGGGACTGGTTCCAAAGAAGGGGAGGGATATGAAAAAGGTACTGATTGTAGATGATGAATATCTTCTCCGGGAGTATGTGAAGTATTCCGTGGAGTGGGACAGGCTGGGACTGTCCATTGCAGGTGAGGCAGAGGATGGCCGGGAGGCTGTGGAAAAGGCCGGGAAGCTCAGGCCGGATATTATTATTATGGATATCAATATCCCGTTCATGAACGGACTTGAGGTATCCCGCCGTGTGAAGGAAATCCTTCCGGATACACAGATTCTGATACTGACAGCGTATGGAGAATTCGAGTATGCGAGGGAGGCCATCCAGTTTGGTGCAGTCAGTTTTCTTTTAAAGCCCCTTGATCCTGCAGAGCTGGAAAAAGAGCTTGAGAATGCAGCCCGGAAAATCGACAGCAGCATCAGCCTTGAACAGCAGAGTATCCGGGAGGTAATGGGAGATCTGCCCTACAGTGCCCAGGAGTTTCTTACGCTTCTCAGGGGGAGAAAGTATGAGGAAGCATATGCAGTGATTGACCGGAGCTTTGTTCTATTTGAAGAGAGGCAGATGTCCAGGCAGACAGTGTCCTATGTGACGATGGATATTCTCGTGAACTTTACCGGGTATCTCTCCGAGCTTGGCGTGGAGATTTCCGAAAAAATGTCAGAGGAAATGGCACAGATGAATCAGCTTGCCTGTACGGTTCCTGCCAGGGAGGTTAAGGAGCGCCTTCTGGAAATTCTGGAAGAGACAGTTGCCCCCCTGGAGCAGAGGCTTGTCCCATCGGGCAGGAAGAAAGTATCTGAGGCAAAAAGGTACATTGAGGAAAATTACTGGCAGACCGAGACCGGGCTGAACCAGATCGCGGAGAAGAACGGTGTGAACCCAAGCTACCTGAGCAATATATTTAAGAAGGAATACGGATGTTCCCTAAGCCGTTATCTGATCCGTGTGCGCATGGAGCAGGGGAGGAAGATGATGGAAGAGACACCGGATATTACGGTGATGGAGGTCGCAGAGCTGGTGGGATATTCAGACGCATATTATTTCAGCAAGTCTTTCAAAAGCCAGTATGGAATCACCCCGTCTAAATATCTGGAAGAACGCAAAATCAAGAAGGAAAACATATAAAGTAAAAGAGTTTCACATGTGAAAATATGTGAGGCTCTTTTTATAATATGATATAAGTGCCAAAAGGTCATGCATTTCATGCTCACATGATTTTTTGTTTATTTATCCAAAAATATTACAGGCGCTCTAAAAATTTTTCATTCACGAAAAGGGATGGAATTTATATAATAGTTTCATCACAAAAGCAAAGGAGGGATGAGAAGTGGGGAATAAGGAGAATCAAAATGAAAACAGACAAAGTGTTCCTTCCAGACAGATTCATCTGGACTTTCACACAAGTGAGAAGATTGAAGGCGTATGCGCAGACTTTGATGCAGAGGAATTTGCTTTTACACTGGAGGAAGCCCATGTGAATTCCGTCACATTATTCAGCTGCTGCCATCACGGGATGCTCTATTATGACTCGAAGAAATTTCCCCAAATGGTACATCCGCATCTGGTGCACAGGGATCTTTTAAGAGAACAGACAGAAGCCTGCCACAGGCATGGAATTAAAGTGAATCTGTATACAACGATCCGCTGGAATAAGCGGGCGGCAGACATGCATCCAGAGTGGATCTGCATTGATGAAAACGGCGCTCTGCAGGATTATAAAGGACTTGGGTATTTTGAGCCGGGCTTTTATAAAAACCTCTGTGTCAATACAGCATACCGGGATTTTCTAAAGGAGCAGTTTGGCGAGGTACTGGAGACAATACCTGCAGAAGGAGTATGGTATGATGCAGCATTTATGAATGAATGCTGCTGCCCCGAGTGTCAGAGGAGGATGAGGGAAAATGGAATGGATCCCCGGACAGCCAGGGACAGGAAGCGCTTTGCACGGATGACCTATTATGAGATGGTGGAGGACCTGACAGCTTTTGCAAAGTCATATAATCCGGACTTTTATGTCTGTTATAACAAAGGGCATGTGGGTTATCTGGATAAACCGGCGGCAAAGGATTACAGCTATTTTTCCTTCGAATCTCTTCCGGGAGTGGAATGGGGATATCTTGATTTTCCCGTGTCTGCAAAATATATGCGGAACTTTGGAAAAGAGTGCCTGGGGCTTACCAGCAGATTTCATACAGAATGGGGAGACTTCCATGCCTTCCGTAATCAGGCAGCAATGGAATATGAGGTCTTTTCCATGCTGGCAAATGGCTGCAAATGTACCATAGGAGACCAGATGGATTACTGGGGTGTTCTGAATAAAGACATGTACCGCCAGATCGGAGAGGTATATGGGTCAGTAAAAGACAAGGAGCCCTGGTGTGAGGGAGCAGTCCCAGTGACCGAGACCGGTGTCTTTACGGCTGAGGAGTTCTTTGGGACAGGAAAAGCCGGTGAGATACCAGGAGCCTCCGAGGGAACCGCCAGGATGCTTATGGAATTAAGCCAGCAATTTGACTTTATAGACAGCCAGTCGGATTTCGGCAGATACCGGCTGCTGATTCTGCCGGACGTCATACCGGTAGATGAGGAATTAAAGACAAAGCTTGGTTCCTATATCAGCATGGGCGGCAAGGTCATCTGCACCGGGGAATCAGGACTTGATATCCAGAAGACCCGGTTTATGGTTGAAGACCTTGCTGTCCTTTACAAAGGAAAGGCGCCCTACAGCCCGGACTTCATTAGACCTCAGGCCCATCTGGCAGAGGGACTTGCAGATGCGGAGCATGTAATGTACGACTGCGGGACATGGGTGGAAGCTAAAGAAAATGCAGAATATGTCCAGATGGCAGTGCGTCCGGTATTTAACAGGGAGAAGGATACCTTCTGCTCACACCTTCATTCTCCGTCAGCAAGAAAGGAGTGTTACCCGGCAGTGGTGGAGACAAAGAGCACAGCATACTTTATCCATCCCATTTTCTCCACCTATCAGAAAACAGCGCCCCACTGGTACAAGGTGCTCTTCCAGAATGAACTGCGCCGGCTTCTGCCCATACAGCTTGTCTCCCACGACGGCCCGTCAGGAGTCATTACAAATCTGATGGAGCAAAAGGAAAAGAACCGGCAGATTTTACATATTCTGTATTACATTCCAGAGAGAAAATGCAGACTCCTGGATATTGTTGAGGATGTTGTCCCATTATATAATTTAAAGATCATATTACGAAAGGAAAAGAAGATTAGGAGAATCTATCTCGCTCCATCCATGGAGAAATTACCGCTCAGGGAGGAGGAAAATACAGTAGAATTTATCATTCCAAAGATAGCGGGTCATCAGATGTGCGTTATAGATTTCCTGAAATAGACATTAATAAGTCATTTTATTAAAGGAGGATGAAAAAGTATGAGTATGAGAAACAGATTATTAAGCGGTTTACTGACAGTGATGCTTGTGGGTTCCCTTGCAGGCTGTTCCGGAGGAAGCGGTGACGGAAATTCTTCCTCAGACAGCGGCAGTGATGCACAAAGCAGCAAAGCAAAGGTAAAGATTACATTTATGAGCCGCGACAGCGGCGATACCCCCATGGCGAAGGTATATGAGGATCAGATTGCAGCATTCATGAAGGACAATCCGGATATTGAAGTCCAGAATGATTCCGTCTATGAGGAAGCAGCCTATAACAATAAGCTTAAGGTTGCCATCTCCACAGGGGAGACGCCGAATATCTTCTATTATCCTGCAATCGCCGGACTTACAGAGTGGGCGCAGAGCGGCGTGCTTCTTGATCTGACCGAGGCGCTGGAAGAAGACCCGTCATGGAAGGAAACCTTTCTTGACGGCGCGTTAGACACATACCGCCTGGACAGCTATGGAGTGGAAGGCATCTATGCACTTCCGAATGAGCTGAATGTTGACGGAGTATTTTATAATAAGGAGCTCTTCAAAAAGGCAGGAATCACAGAGACTCCTGAGACAATGGATGATTTTTACGAGGCAGTCAAAAAGCTCAATGACGCAGGCATTACCCCCATCGGTGTTGGCGGAAAGGATACCTGGGTTATGGGACATATTTTCAATAATATTCTGGCAAAACGAATCGGTACAGAAGGAATCCGCGCACTTGGCGTAGGAGATAAGAGCTGGACAGATGAAGATGTGGTAGAGTGTCTTCAGATTACAAAGGATCTAAAGGAAAAGAAGGCTTTCATGGACGGGTTTGAAGGAATTGACGTGAATACGCAGATGAGCCAGTTCCTGACAGGAGAGGTGGCAATGATCTCCCACAGCAGCCCCATTATCCCGGAGATGTACAATACAGATTCCGAGATTTTGGACGATATCTCCTTCTTCCCCTTCCCATACTTTGAGGACAAGCCAGAATACAAGGATACGAGAGTTGTATACACCTCCGGATGGATGCTTTCCGGCACAATGGATGACGCAGAAAAGGATGCAACATTAAAGCTTGTAAAATACATGACAACACCAGGGGCAATCCAGGAGAGAATGGACGCGGCTATGAGAGTTGCGCCTTATAAAAATATCACAGCGCCAGAGAACGCACCGCAGATCTTCAAGGACATGGTTTCCTACACTGACACCATTACCAATTCTGTAGGGGAGTATTTTGACTATGATAAATGCGCAACACTGGTGGACGTGTCCCGGAATGGAATTCTGAATATGATGCTTTCCAATTCCCCGGAAGATACAGCAAAGGCAATCCAGGCAGACATAGACGCCAACCGTCCAAAGTAAATGATACTGCGCGCCAGATAAATCTGCCGCGCAGCATAACATGATGCGCACAGCCGCATGAGGAAGTATGCCACTTTGCGGCTGCGGTTTTTGCGATACTCACGGCAGATTTCACCAGCCGTGAGTATCATTCAGAAGGCTCTCACGCGGCATCCGTATCAGTAAAATGAAAGGAGTAATTTCTCTTGGAGAACATCAGAAAAAATAAAAAAATC
This sequence comes from uncultured Dorea sp., assembly GCA_948602995.1. Taxonomy (GTDB): domain Bacteria; phylum Bacillota; class Clostridia; order Lachnospirales; family Lachnospiraceae; genus CAPEBR01. The sequence goes on along the minus strand of CAPEBR010000004.1, from coordinate 125,840 downwards.
ATATGCATCTTTTTATTCCCGGCATTCTTTATATATCTGTGCTTTGAAGTGATTCCGGTTCTCATGACCATCTATTTTTCCTTCCATGAATGGCCGGGAATCCAGTCCGTCCCCCTGGAATTCGTGGGACTGGATAATTTTGTGAATCTGTTCCACAACGAAATATTTTTAAAATCCCTGAAAAATGTGTTTTTATACGTAATCGCCAGTGTCATACTTCAAGTTCCCTTAGGCTTCGCACTGGGACTGCTGGTACACAAGTTTACGCATTTTAAACGGTTTTTCAAGGCCTCCTTTTTTATCCCCATGATACTGTCTGTAACCGCAGTGGCTCTTCTGTGGAACTTTATCTATTTTCCTACAGATAAGGGAATCCTCAATACCCTGCTGATTCATGCCGGACTGCCGGATCTGGCCAGACAGTGGCTCGTTGATCCGGAAACATCCCTGCCAGCCCTGATAATCGTCAGCACCTGGACCAGTGCAGGTTATTACATGATCATCTGCCTGGCCGGCCTCACCGCGATCCCAGATTCCGTAATCGAGGCAGGCGAAATGGATGGAGCCAAAGGCATCCGGAAGGTTTGGTATCTGTATATCCCCATGCTTTGGGATTCCGTCAAAATGTCCGTTATCATGGTCATAACAGGTGTATTGAAGATCTTTGATACGGTTTACATACTGACTCCCTCCGGCGGAACGGACAATTCCACTATTGTACCTACACTGCTGATGTACAACGAATCCTACCGGTATGGCCACTACGGAGCAGGAAGCGCAATTGCCACAATTATCTTCATATTAAGCGCCCTGGTATCCGTCATAAGCCTGCGCCTCATGAACAAACGAGAAAGCATAGAATATTAAGAAAAGTACAGAGGATTAAAAAAGCACAGAAAATTAAGAAAAGCACAGAGAACTAAAAAAAGTACAGAGAATTAAGAAAAACTTATATAGCATGCTATAAAAGTGGATAAATTTCTGCCAATATAAATTTGTATAGAAAGAAGGGATAATTTGAAAAAGACTGAAAAGAAAGTATACACACTGGGACATAAGATCGGATTTCTCCTATTCCTTGCCATAGCAGTAATCAACGTGTACCCATTAATTTTTTCCATATTCTGCTCATTAAAAGGAAATCTGGAGATCTTTTCCTCCTTCATCTCCCTGCCAAAACAGCTCCGGTTCGAAAACTACATAACCGCATGGAAAGTAGGAAACATCGGGCGGTACTTCCTGAACACAATCCTGCTTGCAGCCGGGACACTCCTGATCTCGGGCCTGTTCGGAACCATGGCGTCCTACATCCTGTCAAGATTCCACTTCAAAATAAAGTCCGGCATCTATCTGTTCTTCATCTCCGGTATGATGATCCCCATACAGGCGGTCCTGATTCCGCTGTCCTACGTATTCGGAAAGCTGGGAATTATGAACAACTATGGAATGCTGCTCTTACTCTACTCCGCCTTCTGCTTCCCCATGACCGTACTCATAATGACAGGATTCATGAACAGCATCCCCACAGAACTGGAAGAAGCAATGATCATAGACGGAGCAGGAATCTGGCAGGTATTCTTCCAGATGGTCATCCCACTGTCCATGCCGGGAATCATAAGCGTCTCCATCTTCAACTTCATCCAGGTATGGAACAACCTGCTGTTCCCCCTCATCTTCATCACTGACAAAGAAAAAGGAACCATCTCCATGGGCCTTCTGGCCTTCTTCGGAGAATACAGCACAGACTACAGCGCATCCATGGCAGGAATCTGCCTCACAACCATACCTGTCATTATCGCATACGTACTCTTCCAGGACAAAATCGAAAACGGCCTCATGAGCGGAGCCATAAAAGGCTAATTTGCTAATCTGGCTAATCTGGGACGGGGCATTTTTAAAAATGCCCCGTCCCAGATTGAAGAGATTGAAGCAGGTGGAGGTGTTTTTCGAAGTTTACCCCGTCATTGCGTGGCACGCCCTCTTTTACGGAGTCGGCTATGGAGGCTTCCAGGAATCTGCCGGCTGTCTCAATTATGGAAGGTATGTCTTTTCCGGCGGCTGCGCCTGCGGCGAGGCAGGACGCGAAGAGGTCGCCTGTCCCGGAGTAACTCTGTCCGATGTAGGGGAATGCGCGCAGGGCTGTCTGTTCTTCTGAGAGATAGTAGTTTCCCATCTGTGCCGTCCCGGTTTCATCCGTAAAGTGTATGCCGGTAACGATAATGTGGTCAGGTCCGTCTTCGGTCAGAAAGTGTGCAAGGCTGTGGATGGTCTTAAGTAGTTTTCCGGTATCAGTAATTTTTTTTATGCTGTGGAAGTCTTCGTCAGCGAGAAGGCATAGCTCGGTCAGGTTGGGTGTGATGATGTCAGCTTTTTGTACGAGCTTTTTCATCTGACGCAGAAGTTCCGGTGTAAACATATCGTATTTTACTCCGTCGTCTCCCATGACGGGATCCACCAGAAGAAAGGTTTCTGGAGTGTCAAACGTATCTATAAAACGAAAGATCTGCCGGATCTGTTCTTCGCATGCAACGAATCCGGTGTAGATCCCGTCAAAGGTCTGTCCCATCTTTTCCCATTCTCTGCGGAAATGTTCCATTTTATCTGTATAATCATCTAAATAATAGCTGGGATATCCTGTCTGTGCGGTCAGTATGGCTGTAGGTAAAGGGCATGGCTGTACGCCCATTGCCGAGATGACGGAAATGGCGGCGGTGAGCGAACAACGTCCCAAGCCGGACAGATCGTTGATTACTGCGATTTTTTTCGTCATGTTGTGTCTCCTCCCTGGTGAGCAAATATGTATTATTCTTAAATCCTGTCACTATACGGCAATGACTTCATATAGTTTTCCATCCATTGCCAGTCTGGCAGATAACCCTCGTCTGAAAATTGATAAGTTGTATCTATTACATTTCCCTTTTCATTGCTTACAACGGGGAGTTTTAATGTGAAATCCTTTCTAAAGTGTGCGTTTAATTCACGTCCAAACGCCTGATATTTTATTTTACATTCGTTTCTAATCAATGCCGCCAAAAATAACTTTGTGTAATCAGACAACGGCTCTTTTTCTTGCAATACAGCAACATTCTGAGCCGTATAAAAAGGTTTTCTCTGAATAAAACAAGATCCCAGGAAGCTTCCGCCCAATGCTAGAGACATGGCGCCGGCTGGAAAAGGCTTTTGCCCCTCGATTTCATCTACAAAGCTAACTACGCCATTACCATTACTGTCACGAGATATGTAATTGTATTTCGGATGATTGCTTGTTGTAAGAATCGCGTCAATGCCATTACCCATACTGGCATCCAGGATACGATGTAAATAAAATTTCTTCCAGTTCTCTGTTCTTAATGGGAGCGTATTCTGCCTGTAGATTTTCGTTGTCAGAGGTTTAAAATGCAAAGATTTTATATAGGCCTCCATCCATTTCCAATCCGGCAGGTAGCCCTCTGCAGAAAATCTACATTCCTGCTCTGTGATGGCAGCTCCATTTTCATCATGTCTGACAGGAAGAAGCAGGCAGGTATTTTCTATAGAATCTTTGAGATACGCACGGCCATAAGAATAACGAAACCGCTCACGTTGTAAAAGACTGACAATAAACATTGCAACATATGGATTCAGCCATTGCGCACGAATAACAATGATATGGTCGCCCGTTACAAATGAATTGGGCTGATACGAAATTGTAGCTGTCGTATCACCAATCACGATCGCATTACCCGGTTCTATATTTGGAACTTCCTTCTCTAAAACGTAGCAATCTACGCTATTATTCGTCTCTGTACGAGATACAAAAGGGATGTAATCATCTTTTTTATGTAAAGAGGCCGTCAATTCAATTTTTGCATATGCTTTTGCTTTATGGATTTCGTCAATGAGATCTCCGAATCTAAAAGGTTTCCATGCGCTCACATCAAGCTTCATAAACTTCTCCCTCTTTCACCAGATAGGACAGATAATCATTTAGCACTTTTTGAAAGTCGGCATCTGTCAATGTACTGTAATCCGTTTCCATATATGCTTCAGCAAGCCATTCATCCTTCCAGGTTACTCTGTGCATCACGGACAGTCCGGGAACTTCCCGTTTATTTTTGTATAAACTAAGCCACTGTTCTTTTGTCTTGCCCCATAAACTATTTCCATCTGAATCCGTTAATTCAATACGTCCCAATCCCTTACGCTTTAAAAATTTATCATCCTTAAAATAACCAAAGAACGTATCTTTGTCTGCTCTTTCATGCTTTTGCGATAAATCAAATATCATGCAGCAGGCTATAGCGGATGCTCCGGGATAAAACATTTCTGTTGGCAGAGAAAATACTGCATCCAGGGTATAGTTGTCTAACATCTTCTTTTTGAACTTCTTAACATCCCCGCTATTGCCTATGGCAGCCTGCATTGGCAGTAAGACTGCCATTCTGCAGGTGGACGGAACATGTCTGGCAATCCACTCAACATAATGCAGACCCTTCGACGGATCCTCTTTTTTCTTTGTACCCCAGCTTTTCGTATAATCTGGATCACAACACTTTTTTGTAGCATTATACGGCGGATTCATCAATACAATGTTAATGTTATTTTCCTCTATCCACCTGCTGCGCTTAAACATAGAGTCCTGAACTACATTAGAATTCCCATCTCCATGAATTAACATGTTTGTTGAGGACAGTCCAAATGCGCCCTCCTCATACTCAATACCAAAAATCTGATTCTTTTTCACCTCTTCTCTTTCATCTTCTGTATCGCAGTCATCCATAGCATCTGTCATTGCACGAACAAGAAAGGCGCCGCTCCCGCAACATGGATCCAACACTCTTGATTTCTTATTTACACCCACTGCTTTGCTCATGAAATCACAAATATGATCCGGTGTAAATGCCTGATTCTTATCGGATTTGCCAACATATTTATTAAAGGTTGTAAAAAATAAATTGAGCAGATCCTGTCCCGCCGTGCTTTTATCATTGATGTATGGAATCACGTTCCGGTCAATAAACTCTAAAATATCTTCCAATTCTTTATAGGTGAGACTGGTAACATCCTGATCACCAAGGACTTTATTGTTTAAAACAGCAAGTTTCCCCGCTTTGTTTAAGCTTCCGCTTTTCGTAAGAAGCCCTTCTAAAATATCTTTTATATTTTTAATAATAACTTTCTCGGGGGATAAATTCTTTCCGGTTCTGGGATCTAAGGTTTCCTTTACCTCTTTATATACAAGTCCGTTTTTCAGCGCAAGCAGGCAGGTACCGACAAACTGGCTGCGAAGCTTCTCGTTAATTCCGTCAGCATGCAGCTTCTCGTTAAGCGTCTTAATGGAATCGACAACTTTAATTTTATCATTGATCTTGCCAAAGCAGATATCTTCATATTCCTCAAATGTTCGTAATACTGATTCATCTGATCTGTGCTCCTCATCTATAATTACAGAATGTCCATACCAGACCCAGACTTCATCTCCCTCGGTTTCTGCAAGAATGGCTACCATTCTTTTACCGGAAAGCGCTTTTTCAAAACGCACATAATCCTGTAATTGCCCTTGGATTTTCGTTTTATCCCATTTACTAAAATAATTCTTGCATTCAACAAGAATCACCAGGCGCTCATTTTCAAATCGAATGTCAAGAAAATTATGCTGTGTTCCGGCGGCAGCTTTTTGATAGTCCCTGATATCTTTACCGGCAAGCTTTAGAGCCTGTGCATAACTAAACTCACCTGCCTCTGTATTTCCAACACGGTAACGGTCACCTATTCTGTTAATTATATCAAATCTGTCCATCTTGTCAGCCTCCTTAGCAGGGTGATATTACATTTTTACTGCCAATTCTTTTAACACTTTGGTTTGTGAACATATGTACGTCTTTGATTATAGCATTCCATTTCGCAGGTGTCAATACAAGAACATTACTCTCTCACGGTAAACACAAAAAGGGTGGTTACGATTGCGAAGGTTACTGCTCACTCCTGAATCACTTTCTTACGGTCTGTGCAGTAAATGTACAGAATTGTGTGAACAGTAACATTGCTTACATTTTTACACCCCGTCAAGTAATATATCACTTGACAAAGAGTTTATTAAGAGTATAATAAGCTTAGTACATAAGTTTAGTAAAAAATGATTTTTGGTTTAGGAGAAGATGATCTCATGGAGCTTGAATATGTGAATGAACACATCGGGAATAAGATTAAGGATCTAAGGAACAGAAACGGCCTGACCCAGCAGGAGCTGGCAGACCGCACAGAGCTTACGAAGGGATTCATCTCCCAGCTTGAGAGGGGGCAGGTATCCCCGTCCATCGTGACACTGTTAGACTTGATCGAATGCCTGGGCACAACTGCTTCTGATTTTTTCAAAGAGACCGAAGAAGAGCATGTGGTATACTCAGAGCAGGGTTTTTTTGAGAAGTTAGACGACGCGGGAAACAGCATCCAGTGGATCGTCCCCACGGCACAGAAGTATCAGATGGAGCCGCTTCTGGTAGTCGTACAGCCTCACCAGTCTTTAGAAGAAGATAAACCGCATGACGGAGAAGAATTCGGATATCTGATATCCGGAAGGCTCCTCCTTCATCTTGGAGATAAGACTTATCGTATTAAGGCAGGAGAGAGCTTTTACTACCCGGCGAAGCGCAGACACCGGATTGAGAATCCTGGAGCAAGACCGGCAAAATTCATCTGGGTCAGTACTCCGCCTACATTTTAAGAGGATGCCAGAGCATGAGATGAGGAGTGATCCGTGGCGTCATGGTGTCAAAATATCTTTTGACACTTACATCATACTATGATCATTGGGGGAAATCATGGAACAGAAAACAAATATTATTGAATTGAAGCATATCACGAAGACCTATAAGGACGGCTTCAGCGCCGTCTCAGATCTCAGCCTGGAGGTAAAAAAGGGGGAATTCATCACATTCCTCGGACCCTCTGGATGTGGGAAGACGACGACTCTGCGGATGATCGCCGGATTTGACGTTCCGACAGAAGGAGATATTCTTCTGAATGGAACATCCATTACAGAGCTTTTGCCGAATGAGCGTCCCATCAACACAGTCTTCCAGCGGTATGCTTTATTTCCGCATATGAATATTTATGAAAATATTGCCTTCGGTCTGCGGCAGAAAAAGATGCCGGAGAATATTATTGTGAAAAAGGTAAAAAAAGTCCTGGAGCTGGTAGATCTTGAAGGCTTTGAAAAAAGAAGCATTGATACCCTGTCCGGAGGCCAGCAGCAGAGAGTTGCCATTGCAAGGGCTGTGGTAAATGAACCGCAGATCCTTCTTCTGGATGAGCCTCTGGGGGCTCTGGACCTGAAGATGCGTAAGGAGATGCAGCTGGAGCTTAAGGAGATGCACAGGGAGCTTGGCATCACCTTTATTTATGTTACCCATGACCAGGAAGAGGCACTTACTATGTCAGACAAGATCGTGGTCATGGCAGAAGGAAAGATGCAGCAGATCGGCACGCCGGAGGATATCTATAACGAGCCGGCCAATGCCTTTGTGGCAGACTTTATCGGGGACAGTAATATTTTCAATGGAATTATGACGGGGAAGCTTAAGGCCCGCTTCTGCGGAGGGGAGTTTGCCTGTGTGGATGATTTTGAAGAGGGGACTCATATTACGGCAGTAGTGCGTCCGGAGGATGTTTTGCTGACAGAGCCGGGACAGGGGAAGATTAGAGGAATTGTAACCTCTGTGATCTTCAAGGGAATGCACTATGAGATTACTGTCGAGTCCGGCAAAAATGAGATAATCGCCCAGTCTGTAAACTCTGCGGCAGCAGGAGACCGGGTTGGAATATACGTGGAGCCTGATAACATCCATATTATGCTGGCAGAGGATCATACGAACATCTTCGCTGCGGAGATTAATAGAAACTACGAGCTGGAATATAATGGGAAAGTTCTTGATGTGCAGCTAACAGATCTTATAAAGGGCAGCAGGCTGACAGAGGACGGAACGCTCCTTGACGGAAATGGGCTGGAGCTTGACAGGAACAAGCTCAGAATCAGGATTTCCATCAAGCCTACAGACATTGAGCTGACGGATGAGCAGGAGGAAGGTCTGGTACAGGGGTATATCAGTAATCTGATCTACAAGGGCGATCATTACAGCTATGTGATTCATACAGATCTGGAGCAGGATTTCGTGGTAAATGATGAGTATCTGTGGAATATGGAGGACCAGGTGGGTCTTCTGATGCCTGTAGATAAGATGGTATTTACAGTTAAGAAATAGGAGGGGCTCATGCAGAAAAAGATATTGTCCAGAAAAAGTCTGGGGATTCCTTATATGATTTTTTTGGTGCTTTTTGTGATGGCGCCCCTGTTTGTGCTGATCTATTATGCATTTACCAACGGGCAGGGAGAGATTACGATTCAGAATCTGACTGGATTCTTTTCTGATCCCAATACGCTGGGAACCCTGTGCTACAGCTTTGGCATTGCGGCGGTTACAACAGCAGTATGCCTGCTTCTTGCATATCCTGTGGCATATGTTCTGGCAACCAGCCATTTGAAAGAGAAGTCAGTTATCCTGCTGCTTTTTATTATGCCTATGTGGATTAATTTTTCCCTTAGGATTACGGCATTAAAAGAGCTTCTTACATGGCTTGAGGGGAATCTGGCATACCATCCTTTCCTGAATACGGTCATTGGCATGACCTATGATTTCCTTCCGTTTATGATCCTTCCGATCTACACCACCATCTCAAAGCTTGACGGGGCGCTTCTGGAGGCAGCAAGGGATCTCGGGGCAGGGGAGCTTCAGGCATTTTTAAAGGTAACACTGCCTTTGTCGCTTCCGGGAATCATCAGCGGGGTTTCTATGGTATTTCTGCCCGCCATGACCAATTATGTGGTACTTGATATGCTATATAATAGTACTTATATTATGGGAAGTCTGATCGGAAGCTACTTTGCGTCTTATAACTGGCATGGAGGCTCTATGATTGCGCTGATCCTTCTGGGGATTGTCTGCCTGTTTACACTGCTGACCAGAGGAGCTGAGGAGGAAACTGCGAGAGGGGGAGTGCTGCTGTGACAAAGAAGATATGGAGAAGCATGGTGATTGTTCTGGTGCTGCTGTTCTTGTATCTGCCTATTTTAATCCTGTCTGTATACAGCTTTACGGATGCGGCCAATATCGGGGCGATACGGGGACTTTCCTTTCATAATTATGTGACGCTTTTTACAACGCCGGAGCTTGTGAAGATGATTCTTGGCACAGTGGTTCTTGCGCTCGGTTCGGCATTCCTGGCTTCGATTCTTGGCACCATGGGGGCGATTGGGGCATTTTATTCCAAAAAGGGAATGGCGTCTGCCATCCATACTATGAATCAGGTTCCAGTGGTGAATGCAGATGTTGTAACCGGGTTTTCCATCTGCATCCTTCTGGTAGTAGTGCTGGGAGTCAGCAAGGATACTTTTATTCCATTGGTGGCAGGGCATGTGACGCTATGTGCTCCCTTTGTCTTTCTGTCGGTTATACCGAAGCTTAAGCAGATGGATTCCAGTATCTATGAGGCAGCGCTGGACCTTGGGGCAACACCTGGAACGGCTCTGGTCAGGATTGTGATTCCACAGATTTTTCCTGGAATTGTCTCCGGGTTCGCTCTGGCGGTCACACTGTCTCTGGATGATTATTTTGTTGCCACCTACACAAAACCGGCAACCTTCGATACCATCAGTACCTATGTGGTAAATGCAACGAAAGGCGCACAGACAACGATTAAGACTGCACTGTGGGCGCTGTCAACAGTCATTTTTCTGCTGGTTGTTTTATTTACAATTGTCATGAATATCCGCGCCGGAAAAAATGTGCAGGAAAGGAATGGTGCAGGGCAGTGAGAGGATTAAGGAAAAATGTATTCATACGACTGTTATCCGGGATCGTGTTTTCCCTGCTTTTAACTTTTCTTCAGCCAGGGGCAGCAGATTTTATGACAGGACTGCCGGCTTTTCCCGGGGAGGTATCAGCAGCTGACAGAAGGGAAGAGAAGGAAGTTACTTTACGTGTCTGTAACTGGGAGGAATATATTGATCTTGGAGACTGGGATGAGGAAGAGACCATTGATTTGGACAGCGGTGATGTGATCGGTGAAAATTCTATGCTGGAGGATTTCGAAGAATGGTATTATGATACCTACGGGATCCGTGTTCATGTGGAGTACTCCACATTTGGAACGAATGAGGATCTCTATAACATGATTACCCTGGGAGATACCTATGATCTCGTATGCCCTTCAGAATATATGATCATGAAGCTTCTTACAGAGGACCGTCTGATGCCGCTTACAGAGGAATTCTTTGATTCCTCTGATAAAAATAACTACTATATAAACGGGGTGTCTCCTTATATCCGTTCTGTGTTCGAGAACAATGAGATTGACGGGAAACCCTGGAGCGATTATGCGGCAGGTTATATGTGGGGGATTACAGGGATTGTGTATAATCCAGAACTGGTAAGCGAGGAGGCGGCGTCAAGCTGGAAGATTTTAAGCGATCCGGCATACCACAGACAGATTACAATAAAGGATAATGTGAGGGATTCCTATTTTGCTGCAATAGGTGCGATCAAATCAGAGCTGCTTACGGATGAGCAGTTTGTCCATGCACCGGATTACCAGAAGAGACTGGAAGAAGAGATGAATGATACATCAGAGGAAACGATTGCCAGGGTACAGGATTATCTCCAGGATGTTAAGGATAATGCTTACTCCTTTGAAAGTGATTCGGGAAAGGCAGATATGGTTACCGGAAAGGTAGCTGCCAATTATCAGTGGTCCGGCGACGGCGTTTACACAATGGACCAGGCGGACGAGGATGACTTTACACTGGAATTTGCAGTGCCAAGGGAGTCCACGAATATCTATTTTGACGGATGGGTGCTGATGAAGGACGGGATCAGGGAAGATCCGGCAAAGCAGCATGCGGCAGAGGCATTTATTAACTTTAATTCCAGGGCGGATAATGTGATCCGGAATATGTATTATATCGGCTATACCTCTGTTATTTCCGGCGGAGATGACAGACGTATCTTTGAATATGCAAACTGGTGCTACGGGGCAGAGGACGGTGACAAGGATGTGTCAGACTATGATCTGGGATATTTTTTCGCAGAGGACGGGGAGGAGACAAAGGATTATGTCATAACGGCGCCCTCTGACCAGGTATACCGGCAGCTCTTTGCGCAGTATCCCTCAGAGGAGGCAATCGCAAGATCAGCGCTGATGGTATGCTTCGATGAAGAGCAGAACCAGGCCATTAACCAGATGTGGATCAATGTCCGGTGCTGCAACATTCACGATATCCCGGCATGGGTATGGATGATTGCTGCTGTCTTGATCATGGCTTCCGCTATACTGGTATGGAAAAAACTATAGCATTCACAGGTCAGGAATGCGCGTAAGCTGCGCATTCCGTGAGAATATGATGCAGGGGTGAGGGGCGGTTTTTGCGTAGCAAAACTTGGAATGCCGCCCCGAATTGTTACTATGAGCGGCCTTCCAGGCTGTGAAAAGTAACGAGAAATTAAGAATATTTGGATTTTATAGTTGACAAGGAGAAAAAATTGTCTTATAATATTTTTTGTTGCAAGGGACATATATTTCATATATGTTATGTGGGCGTAGCTCAGCTGGATAGAGCGTCTGGCTACGGACCAGAAGGTCGGGGGTTCGAATCCTCTCGCCCACGTAAAAAAGAACTCGGTGAATCCGGGTTCTTTTTTTGTAGTTCCTAAAAACAGAGAGGAAGGGGAAGGATGGCATAATCCCTCCCCCCTCCCGTATCCAGTGCAGTATTAATCAAGGTAAGTTACAAGCCCTTCTTTTCTTGGATGTGCAGTTCCTTCCTCAGCGGCATGCCCGAGAGCCAGCATGCCCACTACACGGCGTCCCTCAGGCAGCCCGATCTGATCAAGATAAGCAGCAACCTCCGGCTTGTCTCCGCAGTATTTTAACTGGTTGATCCAGCAGCTTCCGAGGCCGAGGGAATGTGCGGCAAGCATCATATTCTCCAGTGCGCAGGAACCATCCTCTACACCATTCACATCCTCCTTATTGCAGGTAACGATAATCATAGCCTTTGCCCCGTAGAAAGTATAAGAAGGATTTTCCATACCCTTTCCTACCACCTCCTGCAGTGCCAGAATAGAATCCGCATTCTGCATAATGAAGAACCGGAAGGTCTGCATGTTCTTTCCGCTCGGTGCATGTGTCCCGGCTTTTACAACCTCGTCAATTAATTCCTTTGCAACAGCTTCATCCGTGAATTTACGGATACTTCTTCTGGTGTAAATGCTATTTAATACTTCATTCATTTTAAAACATCTCCTCCTAATCTGAATTCTACTTCCAGTATATCCCTTCTTCCAGATAATTTCATTATCTATTTTGGAGAAAAATCCCTTATCTCATTCGCAAAATTTAATGAAAATCGTTTTGCAGTAAATGCAAAGTTCTGTGTGAACAGTAACGCGCAGTATCACACAATGAACACAGCTTTACCATATTTTTGACATATTTTATCTGTATTGTATATAAGTAGCCGTTTTTCATGCAAAAATGAGCGAATCCCGGGCGTTTTAGGATTGTGAGAGTGCATAGCACGTAACAATCCGTGTATCAGAAGAAAGGAGGAAAAGGTAGAATGAAATACCGGCATGAATGGAAACATGAGATTAATGAATCAGATTTTCTTGTATTAAAGCAGAGGCTCTGTGCAGTGGCAGGACCAGATCCCCATGCACAGCCGGATGGAAGATATCTCGTCCGGAGTCTTTATTTTGATAATATGAGCGATCAGGCATTGAGGGAGAAGATTGACGGTGTGAACCGGAGAGAGAAATTCCGCATCCGGTATTATAACGATGATACTTCGTATATTCAGCTGGAAAAAAAGAGCAAATATAATGGACTTTGCAGCAAAGAAGCAGTGACAGTTCCGAAAGAGACGGTAAGGAGGATTCTGGAAGGCGACAGCAGGGCTTTGCTGGAATCAGGGCAGGAACTGGAGGCGGAGCTGTACTCGAAGATGCTCTCCAGGGGACTTGCGCCGAAGACGATCGTAGAGTATATGCGTATGCCCTTTGTTTTCCCGCCGGGAAATGTGCGTATTACGCTGGACTACCAGATCCGTGCCGGGACCTGCTGCAGAGATTTTCTGAATATGGAAGCTATAACGATTAAGGCAGCTTTCTCTTCGGTCATCCTGGAAGTAAAGTGGGATGAATTCCTTCCAGACATTATCCGCGATGCGATATGGCTTCCGGGGCGGCGTGCCTGTGCATTTTCAAAATATGCGGCATGCCGGAGCTACGGCTAAAATGTGTATCATTACATAAACAGTTATATATGACAAAAATGAAAGGAAAAAAGGCTATGACTTTTAATGATATTTTCAAATCAGGGTTTTTGGAGAATATTACCAGTATTAGTGTATTTGACACCATTATCGCACTGTTGTGCGCATTTGGGCTGGGGATGTTTATTTTTCTGGTATATAAAAGAACCTATACAGGAGTGATGTATTCATCGAGTTTTGGCGTGACTTTGGTTGCACTGACCATGATTACCACGGTAGTAATCCTTGCTGTGACCTCAAATGTAGTGCTTTCTCTTGGTATGGTTGGTGCATTGTCCATCGTCCGGTTCAGGACAGCTATTAAGGAACCCCTTGATATTGCATATTTATTCTGGTCAATTGCAGTAGGAATCGTTCTTGCAGCAGGGTTTATTCTGCTGGCAGTAGTGGGAAGTATATTCATCGGGATTGTATTGCTTATATTTGTGAATACAAAATCACATCTGAATCCCTATATTGTAGTTGTAAGCTGCAAAAGCCACGAGAATGAGAAGGCAGTCATGCAATTTTTGCATGACAGGGTAAAGCGTCTTACAGTGAAGAGTAAATCAGCAAGAAGGGGATCCATAGAGCTTAATATGGAGGTTCGGCTAAAGGATGCAGACACAGATTTTGTGAATACGCTGGCAGACATGGAGGGCGTAGATAGCGCCGTTCTGGTAAGCTACAATGGAGAATATATGGGATAAGGGAATAGATCTGCTTATCTGAACTGTTATAAATAAGGAAAGGGGGCAGTGTATGTCAACCCATAAGCATATTGACAAGATCTGCTGTGCTGCATTATGTATTGTCCTGCTTCTTGTGCTTGTGCTGGTCAATGCACAGTCGCTGGGGGTTCAGCCGGTTTCAGCAGAGATTGGTTATGAGACAAGGCTGTTTGATACCTCGAAGGTACATACCATTGAAATCAAGATGGAGGACTGGGACAGTTTTATAGATACCTGTGAAAATGAGGAGTACAGCGAATGCTCGGTTGTCATTGACGGTGAAACCTTTAAGAATGCAGGAATCCGGGCCAAGGGAAATACATCCCTCAGTTCCGTTGCCCGCTATGGAAATGACAGATATAGTTTTAAGATTGAATTTGACTGCTATGATGATACAAGAACCTATCACGGACTCGACAAGATCAGTCTGAATAACATCATTCAGGATAATACCTACATGAAGGACTATCTCTGCTATCAGATGATGCGGGATTCAGGCGTGGCCTCTCCTCTGTGCAGCTATGCATATATTAAGGTGAATGGAAAAGACTGGGGGCTTTATCTTGCCGTGGAGGCTGTAGAGGAGAGCTTTCTGACCAGAAATTACGGAAAGAATTATGGAAATCTCTATAAGCCGGACAGCATGGATATGGGAGGCGGACGCGGAAACGGCGGCGCATTTAATGAAGAAGAATTCAATAAGAAGCAGGGAAACGGCAGCGCGGTTCCGACCCCGGAGGATGGCATGGATCCGCCAGAAGGAATGCCGGAAGGGGAAGTACCATGGGAGAACAGAGGAGATCTGCCCGGGGGACTGCCGGAAGGAACAGCACCGCCGCAAAATGGCGGGGATCCGCCAGAAGGACTACCAGAGGGAACAGCACCGCCGCAGAATGGCGGGAATCAGCCAGAAGAACTGACGGAAGGAACAGCACCGCCGCAGAATAGCGGGGATCCGCCAGAAGGACTGCCGGAAGGAACAGTACCGCCGCAGAATGGTGGGAATCAGTCCGGGAAAATGCCGCCGGGAGGTGCTATGCCAGGCAGTGATGATGTCTCGCTTCTGTATTCAGATGACAATTATGAAAGTTATAAGAATATTTTTGACAATGCCAAAACAGATATTACGGATGCCGACAGAGACAGGCTCATTTCCTCGCTGAAAAAGCTCGGGGACAAAGAGGAACTTGAAGAGACGGTGGATATAGATCAGGTAATCCGGTACTTTGCTGTCCATAATTTTGTCTGCAATTTTGACAGCTATACAGGCTCCATGATTCATAATTATTATCTGTATGAAAAAGATGGGAAGCTGTCCATGATTCCATGGGATTATAACCTTGCGTTCGGAGCGTTTGAGGCAGGAGCAGACGCAAAAGAACTGATTAATTATCCCGTAGATGATCCGGTATCAGGCGGCGAGATCTCCTCCCGGCCCATGATTGCATGGATTTTTGAAAATGACGAATATACGGAGCTGTATCATTCCTGTCTGGAAGAGCTGATGGAATCTTATTTTGACAGCGGATATTTTACGGAAATGGTGGATTCGGTATCCGGGATGATCGCCCCATATGTGGACAAAGATCCGAGTAAATTCTGCACCAGTGAGGAATTCCAGAAAGGAGTCAGTACATTGAAAAGCTTCTGTCTCCTTAGAGCCCAGAGTGTCAGCGGACAGCTTAAGGAAACAGTCCCGTCCACAGCAGAAGGTCAGGAAGCAGAGGATGCGGCACTTGTAGATGACCAGGGGATTGTGATTTCCGATATGGGTTCCATGCGGTGAGTGTCGCAAAAGCCGCAAAGCGGTATACTTCTTACGCGGCTGTGCGCATCATGTTATGCTGCGCGGCAGATTTCTCTGGCGCGCAGTATAAAAACTTAAGATCAGGCATTCGATTTATATGTGAGAGTACGGATATCCGGCACTGCCAGAAGAACCGGATATAATACGAAGGCAAGAATCAGTCCGCTGATACCCTGGATCAGATTCGCCGGAATGCTCGCTGCCGCCGCAGAGGCGCCATAGAGCGGAATCTCACAGAGAAAATAACCGGCGGCTACAAACAGGATATCGGCAATGCCCCCAAGTATCACTGCGGCAGATCTGCCTTTGGAGCTTTTTCCGATCTTCTGGTATAGAATTCCCGCAGTAAATGCAACGATGCCTTTGATTGCGAATGTAATCGGAACATAGATAAAATACCCGCCCAGAAGATCTGCCATGGCAGAACCAGTTCCGGCGGCAAAAAGTCCCCATACCGGACCAAGGATGATGCCGGAAAGAATTACGATCGCATCGCCAGGATGGATGTATCCTCCGGTGCCTGGAGTGGGTATCTTTATAGACATAGTTGCCACACAGGCAAGCGCCGCAAATAATGCAGTCATAACAAATTTTTTCAGATTTGAATTCATGATCATAACCTCTTTTCTTTTTTGCTTTCATTGTCATGCCACGCTCTAACTTCACATGCATGCAGGTACATTGTATAACAGGACTGGAATCTTGGAAAGAGCCAATTAAGAGAGATTCAACCAGTCCAGTTTTGTACAGGTATTTGTCGAAAACTGCGAAGGGTGTCAGAATATGTAAAATGCTTGTGTCAGATTTTTGCATATGGTCTTGATTCTGTGGGAAAAGCGCGATATAATTTTAACAGAACGAAAGTATCAAGTACCGATTGACTCGTTGCTATAAGAAAAAAACAAAAGAAAGGAAAATATTATGCAGAAAGATGCGAGAGAGTTTAAAGAGTTGATTTTTGATTTGATGAACGATTCACTGGATTTAAAGAATTATCCTGTGGCAGAAAGTAAGTATGTAGAGAATGAATTTTCCAAAGGCAGCTTTTGTGACGAGGCGTATGAAAGGATATACAACGCGAACCGGCGCTTATGTGAACGTCTTGGAGTAGATGAGGACAAGGATGTGGAAAGCATCATTGGTGAACTTCTTGACGTGGGAAGGCATCTGGCGCTTAAGATGTATGATTACGGCGCTATATTCTCAGGTGCACAGACGCAGTAATCGGGTATGTAGATAAATAATAACGAAAAATGATTTAAAAAGACTCCTTAAGGGTTACTGTTCAATCCGTTCACAGTAACATTCGCAAATCCATTTAAAATTCGCTTCGCGAATGGGATTTGCTCACACCTGAATCAATTCTTACGGACTTTGCAGTAAATGCAAAGTCCTGTGTGAACAGAAACCCTTAAGGGGTCTTTTTTATTTTGTTCCCTAATGACGCTTGTTGCAGGATTGGAAGTGTGATAATATGATACAGACGTTTTTATTTAAATTAATTGAGAGGTGTGACAGGATGAGAATATATAAAAAATGCATGGCTGTTATTCTGATTGTCATTAGTCTGGTGGCCGGGGATGTAAGAGGGTGTTGTGCTGCAGAACGGAAGGGAACAGAAAAAACTGGAAAGAAAGAGGCAGTTAAGGTGACGAAGACGGATACCGGCTATTTTTATGACGGACCAGGAAAGGACAAGGCGCTGATCTTTTATTCCAGGTCAGGGAAGAGGAAAGCTTCCTCTCTTTTGAAGAAAGTGGCTGAGGGAGGAGCAGACTGCTTCCTGGTAAAACTTTCATCCGGGTCTGCGGCATCCGAATACAGCGAGGCAGAGCAGATAATGAGGGAGTATCCCCATAAGCACTGGTATCTTGGCGGCAATTTCCGGGGAGGTGTCCTGGCAGCGGATTATGCGGCGGAAAACAGTGAAAAATTTGAAGGCCTCATTCTTCTGTCCTCATATTCGGACAGAGATTTGTCAGACTATAATTTGAAGGTGATTTCTCTCTATAACAGGAATGACAGTGACAAGACGAAGGAGCGGATAAAAACAGCCAGATTACGGATGCCGGACTCCTATGAGGAATACCGGGTAGAAGGGGAACGTTTTGCCTGGTATATGAATTATGGGAGAAATGAAAGACAGGGAACAGTAATGGTTTCCGTAGGAAAGGGCCGGAAGCTGGAGGCAGAGAAGATTCTGGATATGATGGGTGTTTATAACAGGAGACGCGGCATGAGGATACTGATGCTTGGTAACAGTCTCACTTATTACAATAAGATGCCAAAGACACTGGCAAAGCTTACAGGAGCGGAGGTTGTGGCACATACACAGGGCAATACAGGGCTGGAGGCTCATCTTGACCCGGATACAAGGATGGGCAGGGTTACATGCAAGGCTCTGGAGGATGAAAAATGGGATTATGTGATCCTCCAGGGGATGAGCCATGGGCCGGTGCAGGCAAGAAAGACTTTTATGGAAGATGCCGCCAGACTATGTGACAGGGTTCGTTCAAATGGGGCATCGCCAGTGCTGTATGCTACATGGGCGTATAAAAAAGGCCATAAAAAGCTGAAGAAGATGGGGGTCACCTATAAGCAGATGCATCGCATTGTATCCCGGACCTATCATCAGATAGGAAAGCAAAACCATGTCCCGGTTGCAGACGTTGGAAAGGCCTTTTATAAATTATCCAAAAAGAAGAATCTCTATTGCGACGATAAGCGTCACCCGAATAAGGAAGGGTCAAGGCTGGCAGCAAAGCTGTTGGCAGGCGTGATTAAAAAAAGCGAAAAGGGCAGGTGATTCGGGGAATGAAGCAGACGCAGAAGGAAATGAGATGAATTGGGGACGGGGCATTTTTAAAAATGCCCCGTCCCCAATTGAAAAATCCTGAAAAAAATCTTGACATTTGAGTTCTCCGGGCATATACTTATAAACGAATTCGAATTAATGGAACAAACCGATGAGCAAGAGAAGTAGTTAAAGATATTTGTTTTCAGAGAGCCGCAGGCGGTGGAATTGCGGCAGCAAGAGTTTTTAGCGAATGGACTTGCGAGGGCAGCCTGAAATCCAGGAGCGGGAGAGTAGGAGCTGACGGATACCCTGTCCGTTATCAGCGGGGGATGTATGATAGTACATGAGAGAGTGGTCCGGCAGATTTTGTTTTTTGGAGAGTTGCGAAGAGAAAGACAAGAGGGCAATATGGGTGGTACCGCAGGTGATGAATAAGAATTTTTAAGTCCCTGTCCCATTGGAAAGTGATTTCCAGTGAGACAGGGATTTTTTATGCTATTAGGAAACTTTGTTTTCGGACTAGTATAATCCACACTAATTACCGATACGTTTCACGCAGGATAAATTTTCAGCCTGCAAGGCGGAGGAACGAGGCGTAGCGGTGGCTACGCCGATTGACGACAACGCGGCAGATGGAAATCTAGACAAGTGAAACGTACGGTTAATTAGTGTGGGTTATACTAGACGAGGGAATGTAACTGTGAAGGTACAGGGAGGTTACGATTCTTTATTCTATAACGAGAGATGTATGTGGAGCAGATGAAGATATTAGATGAGATCGCAGAAGAGACAAGGGTAAGAGTAGAAAAAAGAAAGGATGAAAAATATGTGTGAAAAAGCAGAAAGCCGGAAAGGACGTTATGGGGAATATGGAGGGCAGTATATTCCAGAGACACTGATGTGTGCGGTACATGAGGTGGAAGAGGCATATGAAAGATACAGGAAGGATCCGGAATTTATAAAGGAGTTGGATCTGCTTCTTAAAAACTACGCGGGTCGTCCATCCATGCTGTATTATGCAGAGAAGATGACAAGAGAGCTGGGCGGTGCGAAGATTTACCTGAAGCGAGAGGACCTGAATCATACCGGCTCCCATAAGATTAATAATGTGCTCGGGCAGGTGCTTCTGGCTAAGAAAATGGGAAAGACAAGGGTAATCGCCGAGACAGGCGCAGGGCAGCACGGGGTAGCAACCGCTACAGCGGCAGCGCTCATGGGAATGGAATGTGAGATTTTCATGGGGAAGGAGGACACAGACCGTCAGGCTCTCAATGTGTACAGAATGGAGCTTTTAGGAGCAAAGGTGCATGCTGTTACGACCGGAACCCAGACGCTGAAAGATGCAGTGAATGAGACTATGAGGGAGTGGACGAGACGGATGGATGATACACTGTATGTGCTCGGCTCCGTTATGGGTCCCCATCCATTTCCCATGATTGTAAGAGACTTTCAGAAGATTATCGGCCAGGAAATAAAGGAGCAGCTTCTTGCACGGGAAGGAAGGCTTCCAGATGCCGTGATCGCCTGTGTGGGCGGCGGAAGCAATGCAATGGGGGCCTTTTATGAATTTATCAGGCATCCTGGCGTAAGGCTGATCGGCTGTGAGGCGGCAGGACATGGAATAGATACTGACCAGCATGCCGCTACGGTTGCCAGAGGAAGTATCGGGATTTTTCATGGAATGAAATCCCTCTTCTGTCAGGACGAATACGGACAGATCGCACCGGTTTATTCCATTTCTGCAGGCCTGGACTATCCAGGTATCGGGCCGGAGCATGCCCTGCTTGCAAAAGAAGGAAGAGCCGAATACGTTCCGGTCACAGATGTGGAGGCAGTGGAAGCCTTTGAGTATCTGTCAAGGACAGAGGGGATTATTCCTGCAATCGAGAGCGCCCATGCTGTTGCATATGCAAAAAGGCTTGCGCCAGGAATGAAAAAAGAAGAAATTATTGTAGTCAACTTATCCGGACGCGGAGACAAAGATGTGGCTGCCATTGCAAGATACAGAGGAGTAGATATTCATGAGTAGAATAAAAGAAGCATTTCAGAATAAAAAGGCATTTATACCCTTTATTACAGGAGGAGACCCGTCACTGGACGTGACAAAAAAATTAATGACAGCCATGCAGGAGGCCGGTGCGGACCTGATTGAAATCGGCATTCCCTTCTCCGACCCTATAGCAGAAGGTCCGGTGATCCAAAAAGCAAATGTGCGTGCCCTGTCAGCAGGCTGCACCACTGACAGGCTCTTTGACACAATTAGAGAGGTAAGAGAGACCGTTACGATTCCGATAGTATATCTGACCTACCTGAACCCCATATATACCTATGGAAAAGAGCGCTTCATGAAACGCTGCGTAGAATGCGGAATCGACGGCATTATCGTGCCGGATCTTCCCTATGAGGAGAGAGAAGAATTAATATCAGTGTGCGACGAATACGGAGTAGATCTGATACGTCTGATCGCCCCTGCCTCAAAGGACAGAGTCGCCATGATCGCGAAAGAAGCAAAAGGGTACATCTACTGCGTATCCTCCCTCGGTGTAATGGGGGTGCGCAGCGAGATCAGAGCCGATATCGCCGGGATGATAAAACAGGTGCGTAAGGTGACAGACACCCCGTGCGCGGTAGGATTCGGTATCTCCACGCCCCGGCAGGCGCGCGAGATGACAGAAATTTCAGACGGCGTAATCGTGGGAAGCGCAATCGTAAAAATTATTGAAGAGCATGGTGAAGAATGTGTGCCATACGTAGCGGAATACGTCAAAAACATGAAACAGGCGCAGTTGGGGACGGGGCATTTTTAAAAATGCCCCGTCCCCAACTGCGTCGCCCCTTGCATATCTCAAAGGAATTTAATATAATGGTAGATGATTTTGGTTTTTGTATGTAACAGTTAAGGAAAAGGGGTATTAAGAATGACAAAGGTAGATATTATTTCGGGCTTTCTCGGGGCGGGGAAGACTACGTTTATTAAGCTGCTTCTTGAAAAGGTTTTTGCCGGGGAGAAGCTGGTGCTGATTGAAAATGAATTTGGAGAGATTGGTATTGACGGAGGTTTTTTGAAGGATGCAGGGATTGAGATTACGGAGATGAATTCCGGGTGCATATGCTGCACTCTTGTGGGAGATTTTAGTGAGGCGCTCTGTAAGGTGATTGAGGAGTACCATCCGGACCGGATTCTCATTGAGCCGTCCGGCGTTGGAAAGCTGTCGGATGTTGCCCGGGCGGTAGAGGCTGTGCGGGGTGATGTGGATATTGAAGTGTCGGGCAGGATTACGGTGGTTGACGGTAAAAAGGCCAGGGTATATCTTAAGAATTTCGGAGAGTTTTTTGAGGATCAGGTAAAGCATGCGTCCACAATCGTTGTAAGCCGTACACAGCTTATGTCAGACGAAAAGGCAGAAGAGTGTGTGCATATGCTCCGGGAGGAAAATGAGGAGGCCGCGATTATCACAACGCCATGGGATCAGCTCGGGAAAGAGGCAGTAGTGCGTGCGTTAGAACATGGCGGGGAGATAGAAGAGCTGCTGGAAGTCCGTGATAACAGGGGGGATCATGGTGATCATGAGCACCACGGCCAACACGGACATGGTGAATGCTGTCATCATGAGGAGCACGGGCATGGTGAATGCAGCCATCATGAGGAGCACGGGCATGGTGAGTGCTGTCATCATGAGGAGCCAGGGTATGGTGAGTGCTGTCATCATGAAGAGCACGGGCATAGTGAATGCTGTCACCATGAAGATCATGATCTTCATGGGTCTGGCGAATGCGGCTGTCATGGACACCATCATGGATCCGGCGAATGCAGCGGCCATGGACGTCATGATCATCACCATGAACATGGCGGGTGCTGCGGCCATGATCACCACGGCCATGACCATCATGGACATCATCATGCGGATGAGGTTTTCACAAGCTGGGGAAAGGAGACGGCTCATAAGTATACGGAGGAAGAGCTGGATTATATTGTAAAGGCATTGTCAGAGACGGATGCTTATGGTACAATTCTCCGTTCGAAAGGAATTCTTGCAATGTCAGACGGAACATGGCGGCAGTTTGATCTTGTACC
The DNA here is from genome assembly GCA_948602995.1 of uncultured Dorea sp. Classification (GTDB taxonomy): domain Bacteria; phylum Bacillota; class Clostridia; order Lachnospirales; family Lachnospiraceae; genus CAPEBR01. Next base: position 103,085 of record CAPEBR010000004.1, on the reverse strand, counting down.
GGAGGAGTATGAGATCAGGGAAAGCCAGGCTGATTATACAGGACGCCTGTGTGTCATAGGAACAGACTTGAAAGAAGAGGAGCTGGCGAAGTTATTTCACATCTGAGATATAACGGAACCGTCGCACTGCGAATTATGAATATTGCCTGGAGACGGCCAGGAGAAAACAGGAGGAGCGAGAAATGGCAGACATTGCAAATATATACACGGCAGATAAGACAAGGTATGAGAGGATGCCTTACAACAGAGTGGGCAGGAGCGGCTTGAAGTTCCCGGCGGTTTCCCTGGGATTCTGGCACAATTTTGGCTCAAAAGACAGCTATGACAATATGAAGGAGATGTGCAGGACAGCATTTGACCATGGAATCACGCAGTTTGATCTTGCGAACAATTACGGCCCGGTATACGGAAGCGCTGAGATCAGTCTTGGAAGGATTATGCAGGAGGATTTCCTTCCTTATCGTGATGAACTGGTCATCACAACGAAAGCCGGATACGATATGTGGGACGGTCCTTATGGCGACCACGGCAGCAGAAAATATCTGATGGCAAGCATTGATCAGAGCCTCAGGCGTATGAAACTGGATTACGTGGACATTTTTTATCATCACCGTATGGATAAGGAGACGCCCCTTGAGGAGACCATGACGGCCCTTGCTGATATTGTAAGGAGCGGAAAGGCGCTCTATGCAGGAGTGTCCAATTATGATAAGGAATATACTGAAAAAGCAGCAAGCCTCCTAAGAGAGCTTCACTGTCCATTTATTGTCAACCAGCGATGCTACTCGATTTTTGACAGAACGATTGAGGAGGACGGCGTGAAGGCGTATTGTAAAGAGGCAGGTGTGGGAATCATAGCATTCAGCCCATTAGCGCAGGGAATGCTGACAGACAAATATCTTCATGGCATTCCGGCAGACAGCCGTATTGCAAGAGACAGCCGTTTCCTTCATGCCAGCGATTTGACAAAGGAACGCCTGACACAGATCCGCTGCCTTAACGAGATGGCCGCAGAACGGGGACAGACACTGGCTCAGATGGCGCTTTCATGGATTTTAAAAGACGACGAGGTATGCTCTGTGCTGATTGGCGCCTCCAGACCCCGGCAGATTACAGAGAATATATCGGCAGCAGACCACACGGACTTTACCCGGGAAGAGCTGCAGGCTATTGAGAAAATCTGTGGAAGATAAAATCCAGGAGGAGATATGATGTTTGGACAGACGCCGATACCGGTATTTGTTGTAACCGGTTTTCTAGACAGCGGTAAGACAACGCTTGTAAAGGATACACTCATGGAGCAGGACTGGATAGAGCCTGGGCTGACGCTGTTAATTCGCTGCGAAGAGGGCGAGGAGGAATACTCCGGGGAATATCTTGAAGATAATGAAATGGTTCTTTTAAATATAGAAGAGCCTGACCAGTTAAACAGTGTTTTTTTCAAAAACTGCGAGAAGAATTATCATCCAGCGCAGATTGTAATTGAGTACAACGGTATGTGGAAACTTAGTGACCTTCTGACAATCAAGTATCCGCGGAACTGGCAGCTTCAGGGAGTGTATTCTACGGTAAATGGATCAACGCTGGATATGTATCTGAAGAATATGCGTAATGTGCTGATGGAACAGCTTACGGAATCCGGACTTATTGTGATAAACAGATGCCCGCAGGAGCTCAACCGTTCCAATTTCCGCCGTGCCCTGAAGGTACAGAATCCTATGGCACAGCTGATCTTTGAGGGAATGGATGGAAGGATTATACAGCCTGCTGCAGAAGATCTTCCCTATGATGTCACGGGAGACAGGATTGTGGTGTCCGATGAAGATTACGGCATCTGGTATGTAGATGCCTATGACCATCCGGAGTTATATATGCACAAGGAGATTGAATTTACTGCGCAGGCATTTCACCCGAAGGGAATGGGCGGGGATATGTTTGTGCCAGTAAGGAAGATTATGACCTGCTGTGCGGATGATATCCGTTATTACGGCTACCCTTGCAAGATTATGGAAAAGACGGACATTCCATTAAAAAAATGGGTTCGCATACGTGCGCGTTTTGAATTCGAATATACATCAGCATCAGGAAATGAGCAGCCGGTATTGTATCTGATACAGATCGGTCTGACGGAAAAACCAAAAGTGGATGTGGTTGCATTAGTATAAAAATAGTGTCCATCTGCAAAATAGTAGATGGACGCTATTTTTTTGATACAGAATAACCCCATTCCCTAATCAAAACCCTTTTCTTACAAAAGTGAGCATGCCTCACTATCTGCCACAATTGTAACATTTGGATGAAGCTGCAGTACAGATGCCGGAACCTCTGGCGTAACAGGCCCGCACACAACCTTCTTAAGAATCTCAGCCTTATCTTTGCCGCTTACGACAACAAGAATCTTCTTCGCCAGCATAATCGTTCGGATTCCCATTGTATATGCCTGGCGGGGAACATCCGCCTCGGATTCAAAGAAACGCTTGTTTGCTTCAATGGTGCTTTCTGTCAGGTCTACACAGTTGGTTCCCTTAGAGAAAGAATCCGCAGGTTCATTAAACCCGATATGTCCATTATGTCCGAGCCCCAGAAGCTGCAGATCAATCCCGCCCACATTTTCAATAATCTCATCATATTCTCTGCACGCCTTTTCAGCATCCGGCTCAAGTCCATCTGGAACAAAGGTATGCGCCTTGTCAATATTTACATGGTTGAATAAATTCGTATTCATGAAATAACGGTAACTCTGGTCATTATCAGGGGCGAGTCCCTTGTACTCGTCAAGATTTACACTCGTTATTCTGGAAAAATCCAGATCCCCGTCTTTGAACCGTTCAATCAGCTGCTCATACGTTCCGACTGGAGAAGAGCCAGTAGCCAGACCAAGCGTACAGTCAGGTTTTAAAATCATCTGTGCTGCAATTATATTTGCCGCTCTACGGCTCAGATCCTTATAATCGCTTGCTTTGCAAATAACCATATTCATTTCCTCTTTTCTTTTTTTAAATAGCTGTCCAGGTGTAACGCCTAAGCAAGTGTGCGTTTCCGGGCTGTGAGTAATAACATTACACCCCTATTCATTAGTATATCAGCAAATAACAGAATTTCAATATAAAAATGTTTTAGTGTTTTCTTTTATCAAGCTTTTATCAAGCTTTCCTGTATGGTAATATACAATCAAGAGAAAAGTAAAAAGTAAAGAAGGGAGAAGAGCTATGATAATCAAAAATATAAAAGTGTATGGTGAAGACCAGACGTTTCGAGAGGGATGGGTCAGGATTCAGAAAGGGATTTTTACAGAAGTATATCGAAAGGACTCTTTAGAAGATGCTCTGCAAGGGCATGCTTTTTCTGTGAATGACACGGAGAAAATCATTGACGGTGAAGACTGCTATGCGATACCGGGGCTGATTGACATGCATTTTCATGGATGTATGGGCTATGACTTCTGCGATGGAACAAAAGAGGCAATTGAGGCAATCGCGAAATACCAGGCGTCAATCGGGGTAGCGGCAATTGCCCCGGCTACAATGACGCTTCCTGTAAAGGAGCTGGAAGCGATTCTGTCAACTGCTGCAGAATACAAAAAAGAGACCCATCCAGGCGCAGAGCTTGCAGGTATTAACATGGAAGGGCCATTTATCAGCAAAGAAAAAAAGGGAGCACAGGACGAGAGACATATTATTTCCTGCAGGAAAGACATCTGCCGCCGTTTCCTGCACGCATCCGGAGGATTAGTAAAGTTCGTTGGCGCTGCACCGGAAAGCAGCAGTGACGCACTGGAATTTATCCGTGAGATGAAAGAAGAGGTAAAGATCTCCCTGGCTCACACGAATGCAGATTACGATACAGCAAAAGCAGCATTTGATGCTGGCGCATGCCATGCGGTGCACCTGTATAATGCCATGCCTGCCTTTACACACCGGGCTCCAGGCGTCATTGGGGCCGTATCTGACAGCCCCCATGTAAATGCAGAGATCATCTGTGACGGCATCCACGTCCATCCATCCGCAGTACGTGCCGCATTCAGGATGCTTGGCCCGGGCCGGATGATTTTCATAAGCGACAGCATGCGTGCCGCCGGAATGCCAGACGGAAAATACACCCTGGGGGGCCTGGAGGTGGATGTCAGGGGAAAACGTGCCTCTCTTGTGTCAGACGGCGCACTGGCAGGTTCTGTAACAAACCTTATGGATTGTATGAAAACAGCAGTAAAAGAAATGGGAATCCCATTTGAGACAGCAGTAGCGTGTGCAAGTATGAACCCCGCCAGGGCACTCGGAATCTATGACACATACGGCTCCATCACACCAGGGAAAAAAGGCTTTATCGTATTACTTGACGAGAGCCTGGAGGTAAAGCGCGTGTTGGGGACGGAGCTTCCCAGGTAAAAAATGCCCCGTCCCCAACACGCACCTTCGTACAGTAATTCCAACATTTAAGACAGAATTCTTTACATTTCATACAAAAGCTATTGATGTAATTTATTTATGCGTTAAAATATAGTCAGTAATTAGAGGTGGCCACTCGAAAATGAAAACACTATATGAATGATTGTGAGAACGAAAAGTAAAGGATGGATGAAAAGATGGAGAAGAAAAAAGGGTTTTCGATATCTCTTACGACACAGATTCTGATCGCAACGGTCGGTGGTATTGTGTTTGGTGCAGTTATTGGAGAATGGGCAGCGAATCTGAAGTTTATCGGTGACATTTTCCTTCGCCTGATTCAGATGTCAGTCGTGCTCCTTGTTATGTCCGCAGTAGCGGCGGCAGTTGGCAGCGGCGACGGACAGGATGTTGGAAAGATGGGCTTCCATACTTTCAAATGGATTATCTTATTTACAGTTATTTCCGCAGGCTTTGGCGTTGTGCTTTCCATGCTCTTTAAACCAGGCGTGGGTATTTCGCTGGGAGATGCTGAGGAGCTTGCAAATACGGCTGTCGAATCTTCGTCTCTGCAGGAAACGATTCTGGGATTCGTGCCGACGAATGTAATCAGCTCCATGGCAGAAGGCGCTATGGTTCCATGTATCGTGTTTGCGTTGTTCTTCGGTATTGCAATGGGCGCTTATACGAAGCAGAGCGGCAACCGTGTTATGGTTGAATGGGTGAAGAGCCTGAACGCAGTTATTACAAATATTATTAAGACTGTTATGCACATTGCGCCGATCGGTATTTTCTGCCTGCTGGCAAATGTGGCTGGTTCTACTGGCCTGAAGGTCATTATTCCAATGCTGAAGTTCCTTGGCGTGCTTCTGATTGGTGATGTGATCCAGTTCCTGTTATTCGGACCTTTTACGGCAGCGCTGTGTAAGATAAATGTTACAAAGATGCCAAAGAAATTTGCCAAGATGTCCATTATGGCAGTTACGACAACCTCAGGCGCGATCTGCCTTCCGACAAAGATGGAGGATGCGGTTACAAAGTTTGGCGTAAGCCGTAAGGTCGCAGATTTTACAGGACCGATTACCATGTCCATGAATAGCTGCGGAGCCGCACAGTGCTATGTGGCAGCAATTTTCTTCATGGCGCAGGCAACAGGCATTCAGATGTCTGTATATCAGATGGGTATGGCAATTCTGTTATCCTGCCTGATGTGTATGGGTACCATCTCTGTGCCGGGAGGCTCGGTAATTGTATATACATTCCTCGCATCCTCACTCGGCCTGTCACTCGACAGTATTGCAGTGCTGATCGGTATTGACTGGTTTGCCGGAATGTTCCGTACACTGATGAACGTAGATGTGGATGTCATGGTAGGTATGCTTGTTGCAAGTAAGCTCGGTGAGCTGGACAGAGATGTCTATAATGAAGTAAAGACAGTTACATATTAAAATCAGCCAATTTCGAATCACTATAAATATATAACTCTCTCTAGAGTGTGTAAAAACACTCAAAAGGAATGCCGGGAAATCATTCTTTCCGGCATTCTTTTTTTGATATAGGAATTTTTGTTTATGATTGTGGGCAAAGGCAATCTATGGTAAAATTAGAAATATTAATTAAGAAAGTATGGACAGGGGATATGGACACAAGTGAGATCTTATACAAATCAGTCCTTAATATTGCTCTTCTGGTTCTTATGGCGAATCTGATGTTAAAGTCAAGAATTGTCAGAGACAGCCTGCTGCAGGAGAAGCGCAGCCTTAAGAGCCAGGTGCTGCTGTCAGCAGTCTTCGGAGGACTGGTCATTTTGTCAACCTGCACGGCGATGGATACGGGATACTATAACATTAATACCCGTGTCATCGGGGCAATGGCAGCAGGGCTTTTAGGGGGGCCTGTTGTGGGTCTCTATGCATCTCTGATCGGGGCGGTCTATGCATATGTCTTTTCCTCGCCCCAGGTATTTGCCATGGCGGCGGCTTTTTCCACGATGATGTTCGGACTGTTAGGGGGCGGCTTTTATCCTTATTTTCAGCGGGGAAAATGGAAATACATGGATTTATTTCTCCTGACCTGTTTTGCAGAGGTGTGCGACATGGTGTGCCTGCTCCGGTTTGCCGCGCCGGTACAGATGGCTCTTAATTCCGTTTTCGAGATATCCGTGCCCATGATACTGATTAATTCTGTGGGGATTTTAATTTTTATCTCCAGCTTTGATACGGTCTTTATGTTCCAGGATATCGAAAGCAGCCGCCAGCTTCAGAGGGCGTCTGAGCTTGCAGGAAGATGCCTGCCTCTCTTTCATGAGGGAATCGGCAACCGGGAAAACATGCAGAGGCTTTCAGAAACAATGCTTTCAGAGACAGACTGGGCAGGCGTTATGATTACAGACAGGCAGGAGATCATTGCAGACAGCCAGAAAGAAGCAGCTGAGAGCGCCAGATTTGGTACAGGGATACCGGATGTTGGAAAGAAGGCAATGCAGTCAGGCGAAGTGGAGGTTATGTACAAGGTTCCGGTTGCCAGCCCCTGGTATGAAGTGATGAAGGATTACTCCCTCGTGGCAGCCCCATTTGTCATACGGAACCGTGCCATTGGCTGTCTTATTGTGTGGGTGAAGAAAAAATGGGTCCTTCAGCAGAGCGAGCTTAAGATTCTACAGCATCTGACCACCTTAAGCTCTTATCAGATTGCCCTGGCGGAGCTGGAGCAGCAGAGCGCCATGCGCCAGAAGGCAGAATTCAAGGCGCTGCAGTTCCAGGTGAATCCTCATTTTCTTTTTAATGCACTAAACACCATATCCTGTGTCTGCAGAGAAGAGCCGGAGCGCGCCCGGGAGCTTTTAGTGACGCTTGCCAGTTATTTCCGGTATAACCTGAACTATGATGCATATATGGTACCCCTTGAGGAGGAGCTTGAACATGTGCAGGATTATCTGGAAATCGAAAAGGCAAGATTTGAGGAGAACCTGGCTGTTACATTTGACGTGCCGGACTGCATGGATATAGAGATTCCAACATTAATCCTGCAGCCTATTGTGGAAAATGCAGTCCGTTATGGCATAAACCATGCCGGAAAGCGGATTGTAGAGATCTGTGTGCAGGAAGAGACGGATGGTTTTCTGGTGCGCATCTGTGACGAGGGAAAAGGGATCCCGGAAGAAATCTTACAAAAGCTTGCTAATGACGAGCCAATTGGAACAAGTATAGGCCTCAGTAATGTACACAAAAGGATGAAGAGCCTGTATGGGGAAGAAAACGGGCTCCACATCAAGAGCTCTCTGCAGGGAACCTGCGTTGGAATGCATTTTTTAAATCAAAGAGGAGGAGAGGCGGATGAAAATCGCGGTCATTGATGATGAAAGACCCGCAAGAAGCGAGCTGTGCCATCAGCTCACAGCATTACTCCCAGAGGCAGTCATCGAAGAGGGGGACAGTGGGGCAAGAGCCCTGGAGATGGCGGGGGAGACGGCATACGATTTATTCTTTCTTGATATCAACCTGGGAGACATTAACGGCACTGTTCTGGTAAATGCACTCAGAAATATGCATCCTGATATGAAAGTCATCTTTGTCACTGCATATTCAGAATATGCGGTAAAAGCTTTCGAACTTGGAGTAGAAGACTACATTATGAAACCCTTTGACAAAAGAAGACTTGAAAAGATGCTGAAAAAGTGCGGAATCATAGAGCCCAGGAGTACTCTCGGCACATGGGAAAATTACAGCGGCAGGATAAAAAAACTGGCAATTAACACAGCCGGACGTACAATCTTCGAGGATCTGGACCATATCGTATTCATTGAGACCTATAAAAGAGGCTGCCTGATCCATACGACAAAAGAAGAATACTTTGAAGGAAAGCCCATTGGAGATTTCGAAAAAAAGCTTTCAGAGATGGGGTTCTTTCGATGCCAGAAGAGCTATTTGATCAACGTGGGAAAAGTAAAAGAGATGTTTTTGTGGAAAAATAACAGCTTTGCCATCAAGATGGAGGGATACGAGAATCATATTCTTCCGGTAGGACGGGAAAGAATCAAAACATTGAGAACCCTGTTGGGGACGGGGCATTTTTAAAAATGCCCCGTCCCCGACAGAAGATGTTATATAAGGAGGCGGATTTATGGCAAATTATGTAATGGCGCTTGATGCAGGGACGACGAGCAACCGCTGCATTCTGTTTAATGAATGCGGGGAGATCTGCAGTGTGGCGCAGAAGGAGTTTACACAGTATTTTCCAAAGCCGGGCTGGGTGGAGCATGATGCGGATGAGATATGGTCTTCACAGCTTGGCGTGGCAGTAGAAGCGATGAATAAGATTGGTGCAGCAGCCGATGATATTGCGGCAATCGGGATTACGAATCAGAGAGAGACGGCGATTGTATGGGATAAGGAAACCGGCGTGCCGGTTTACCATGCAATTGTGTGGCAGTGCAGGAGGACGGCGGAATATTGCGACAGCCTGAAGGAGGCGGGATATACGGAATTTTTCCGTAAAAAAACAGGGTTGATTATAGATGCTTATTTTTCTGCTACAAAGATCAAATGGATTCTGGATCATGTGGAGGGCGCCAGGGAGAGGGCGGAGCGGGGGGAGCTTCTGTTCGGTACGGTTGAGACATGGCTGATCTGGAAGCTTACGAAGGGGAAGGTGCACGTCACGGATTATTCAAATGCTTCCAGGACGATGCTTTTTAATATTAATACTCTTACATGGGATCAGGAGATTTTAGATCTGATCGAAATTCCTGCGTCCATGCTTCCAGAAGTAAAGCCTTCAAGCTGCATTTACGGGGAGGCAGATCCTTCATTCCTGGGAGGCCCTATTGTGATCGGCGGCGCGGCAGGAGACCAGCAGTCAGCTTTATTCGGGCAGACATGTTTTGAAAAAGGGGAGGCTAAGAACACATACGGGACAGGATGTTTTCTGCTTCTGAATACAGGTGAGGAACCGGTGTTCTCTGATAATGGCCTGGTTACGACAATTGCATGGGGGCTGGATGGAAAGGTTATTTATGCACTGGAAGGCTCCATCTTTGTGGCGGGCGCCGCCGTGCAGTGGCTGCGTGATGAGCTTCGCCTGATTGACTCTGCAATGGATTCAGAATATATGGCAAATAAGGTGAAGGATACGAACGGCTGCTATGTTGTTCCGGCATTTACTGGCCTGGGCGCGCCTTACTGGGATCAGTATGCAAGGGGAACGATTGTAGGAATTACGCGGGGCGTCAATAAGTACCATATTATCCGTGCCACCCTGGAATCACTTGCTTATCAGGTAAATGATGTTCTTGAGGCCATGGAGGCTGATTCCGGGATTGCGCTAAGTTCCCTTAAGGTAGACGGCGGCGCCAGCGCCAATAATTTCCTTATGCAGTCCCAGGCAGATATCATAGATGCACCGGTAGAGCGTCCGGCCTGTATTGAGACAACTGCCATGGGAGCAGCGTATCTTGCCGGACTTGCAGCAGGCTACTGGAAGGACAAGGAGGACGTAAAAAAGAACAGGGAGACAGACCGTATTTTCCGTCCATCCATAGAGACGGACGTACGTCTTAGGAGAATTAAAGGCTGGCATAAAGCAGTAACCTATGCTTACAACTGGGCGAAGGATGAGGAGTAGAAAAATATGGAAAAATTAAAGCTTACGTGCGGCGCCTGTAAAAACGCCTGCCAGCTTATTGTAGAATATGAGGACGACGAGGTGTGGGACGTCACAGGAAATAATTGCATGAAGGGCATGATATTTGCCCAGGGAGAGGTTACAAAGAATTTCCTGTTCAAAGAAAAAATAAGTAATAATAAGTAATTTTGTAGACATTTTGTGGGAAATATACTAGAATATCTTTGTTGACGCAATTGTAGCTGTTCAGTGAAGGTACTGGGCCGTTACACATAATTTAAGTTAAGAGAAGGGGATAAGTTTTATGCAGAGAAACGTAATAGTAGGACAATCGGGCGGACCGACAGCAGCCATTAACTCAAGCCTTGCAGGAGTGTACCGTACAGCAAAGGACCGCGGAGCGAAAAAGGTATACGGGATGCTTCACGGGGTACAGGGATTACTGGAAGAGAAGTATATTGACCTTTCTGACCACATTAAAACAGAGCTTGACGTTGAGCTGTTAAAGAGGACGCCGGCGGCATTTCTTGGTTCATGCCGTTATAAGCTTCCGGAGATTCATGAGGACCGGGAAGTATATGACCGGATTCTCGCCATCCTTGACAAGCTTGATATAGAAGCATTTATCTATATTGGCGGCAATGACTCCATGGATACGATTAAGAAATTATCAGATTACGCCATTATTACAGGACATCCGACAAGATTCATCGGCTGTCCGAAGACAATTGATAATGACCTTGCCCTTACAGACCACACGCCAGGGTATGGAAGCGCAGCGAAGTATATTGGCACCTCCATGAAAGAGATTATCCGCGACAGCTTTTGTCTGGAATACAGTAAGGGGCTTGTTTCCATTGTTGAGGTAATGGGAAGAAATGCAGGATGGCTTACAGGTGCAACGGCGCTTGCCAAAGGAGAGGACTGTGAAGGACCAGACCTTATTTATCTGCCAGAGATTCCTTTTAATCTCCAAAAGTTCGGCGAAAAGGTAAAGGCGCTTCTCGAAAGAAAGACGTCTGTTGTTGTTGCGGTATCTGAGGGTATCCATACAGAGGATGGAACTTATGTATGTGAGCTTGGAAACAGCATTGAATTTGTAGATGCTTTCGGCCACAAGCAGTTATCCGGAACCGCGGCATACCTGGCAAGCTTTATTGCCGGCGAGGTGGGATGCAAGACCCGTGCAATTGAGTTCAGCACCCTGCAGCGTTCCGCGTCTCATTCTGCTTCTCGTGTAGATATTCTGGAAGCTTACCAGGTGGGCGGTGCTGCAGTGAAGGCAGCAGATGAGGGAGACTCCGGGAAGATGGTAGTACTCCAGAGACTTTCTGATGATCCGTATCAGTGCGGAACAGAGGTAAAGGATGTACACAAGATTGCGAATGATGAGAAGCTCGTTCCGAGAGAGTGGGTAAATGAAGACGGAAGCTATGTTACAAATGAGTTCCTGTCTTATGTAAGACCACTCATTCAGGGTGATGTATCCCCGGTTATGGTAGACGGAATTCCAAGACATCTGTATACGCCGAAGGAGTTAAGCGAGAGGTAATACGATGCTTTAGCGAGGGGCGGTTTAACACCCGCCCCTCGCTAAAGCAACATTACTGTTCACTCCGTGACCAGTAACATTCGCAAATCCATCTAAAATTCGCTCTGCGAATGGGATTTTGCAACAAAATGTTGCTTGCATTTTTTGTCAAAACAGTCTAAAATGATCAATATCTATTATTTCTGGTTTTTATTCATGAATATCATAAATATTCAAAAAGCCAATCGGAAAATTTTTCCAAAAGTTTTTCCAGAACAATTAAAAATCGAAATTGAGGTGATGTGTATGAATGATGCAGAAGGCTACGATGTGCTGCGTCTGATTGAGCATAACAGGAGCTGTTATATTAGTTCTGATTATGTAGAGGGAGTTCCTTTGATCAGGTGGCTTAAGCATCATCCGGATCTTTCTAAGGAACAATTATTTTTATGGATTCATGAGATGGCAAAACAGCTTGAATGTATACATAAATGCCGGGGAAAGCCCTGTTACAGATATGTGAATCCATACAGTATGATTATTACGAAAGACAACAGGCTTTACTTTCTTGATGTGAGTGCAGAGGCGAATGAAGAGCTGCTTTCTGCCATGGGAAAGAGGAATGTTCGTGAATATTTCCTGCCTCCCAAAGAAGAGTATAGTCAGAAGGACACATTTTTCCCCGACATCTATGGCCTGGGGAAAACAATACAATATTTATTGTCAGAATCAAGGCCGGATCCCAGGCTCACGAAAAAAGAGGAGATCCAGTTTCAGAATATCCTGTTCAGAAGTATCAGTATTCATTCAAAAAGGACATATACAGGTGTGTCCGGACTTCGGAAGCAACTTCCCGTTTACCATAAATCTAGAAGAGTTTTTACGAAAATCAGGCTTTTATTAATCCCTACAGCCTTTTTGGCATTCCTTACAGGAGCTTTTTTATATCAGGAAGAGACGGAAGAGATTTCTATGGCACGTCAGATGATTCATGAGAAGAAGGAGCCAGAAAAAAATGAGGAGGAAAGGAAACAGCTGTCAGATGAATTAAAAAATATGTCTCTTCTCAGAAGAGAGCTGGGATTTCTTTATTTCCTTGATAAAAAGGATTACAGAAAAAGCCATGAATACTTTGCAGAAGATGATGAAGATAAGAATTCAAAAGCTTTATCCCAGTTATCAGAATATATGCTGATGGGGCATGCAGCAGGGAAGGAGGCAGAGTTTCAGACGTTATTAGGAGAACTAGAAGACTGCACCCCCCAGGTCATGAGAGAGGAGTATGGACGATGCCTGGTCAGAGGCTATATGCTTCTTGACAGTGTGGATGCGGCACATGCAGTTCTCCGTCTGGGAGATGAATGCATGGAGTATGCAGATGAGGAAGCAGCAGGGGAACTGACAGCTGCAATGGCGGTTTCTTATGAGAGACTGGGGGAAACGGGAAATGCAATAGAAAAATATTCGGATATGCTTGCCCGTGAGAAGGAGAAAAGCAGTAAGGAAAAGATTTATGAAAAGCTGATCCATCTGTGTCTTTATAATGAGGAGCCAGACAGGGCGCAAAGCATCTGCAGACAGGGAATTGACGAGTTTAAGGACTCCTTAAGTCTCAGGCTTCTTCATATCAGAATGCTATGTGAAGATAAAACAGTGAAACGAAGGCAGTGTGTTAGGACAATCGAGGCGTATATCAGGGAGATGCCAGAGATGATAGAGGAAGAGGACTTTAAAACCATGTCAGGGGAGTATGGAATTACAATGAAGGGAGAAAAAGTATGTGTGGAAAGGTAAAGAGCATCGTGCTGCTGTTGTTGCTGCTTGTGATGATCTATTATCAGCATTCACCAGTACTTCATGCAGAAGATATGAAGACTGGGCAGGCTCTAGAGGAGCAGAATAACAGTGAGTTCTGTGAGACAGAAAACGAATTTGCACAAGAGAAGGAAGGAAAGGACAATACAGATGCAGAAAATGGAGATTATGAGAACAAAGAAGAGGTTCGGGAAGCAGAAGGCCGTACAGAAGGGGACAGAAGAGGAGATGACGGTGAAAATGATTATCAGGGAGGTAGAGCGGAGAAGGAGAAAAAGGACGAGGAGACGGTTATAGGATATCATCTTGAACTTCCAGAGGCAGATGGAAAGAATGGGTATTACGTGAAAGCACCGACAGCGATTCTGTCTCATAGAGGCAGGATCGGAAAAACGGTGTATTGTCTGGAACATTGTGGGGACACGGTGATAGAAGGAGAGTTAAGCAGGGATGGCGATGCACTGGTATTCTCAGACGGGCAGTTTTACGAGGGCGAAAATCTGCTGACCGTTTATATGGAGAATACAGAGGGAATGAGACTTGAAGATACCATAAGGACAGAAAGAATACTTCTTGATACACAGGCTCCGGAAATAGTCATTAACGGTGCATCGGACCAGATGACAGCAGGGCGGACGGTTGAGGTTATGTGCAAAGTATTCGAAAATAACCGGCTGGAGTCTTGCGAGGCGCAGATCAGCCTGCAAAATACAGACGGAGAACTCCGGCTCATTCCTCAGGCGGAGTGGAGCAGGCTTCAGGGGATCAGTGAAACGCTGTACGCTTTGTCTGAAAATGGAATCTATTTTTTAAAAGTAACGGCTGAGGATGCAGCCGGGAATTCAGATACAAAAGAGTTACAGTTTACAATTGACAGGCAGAGCCAGGTGACTTCCTGCATACCAGATGCCGTGGAGGAAGAAGTGAAAAATGCAGGCAGGGACAGGCAGGAAAAAATCCCGAAGAATGCGCCGGAAGTTCTGTGTGAGCGGCCAGAAGCATGTCAGTCCGTAGCATATGAAGCGAAGTCTGGAGAAACTGACATAGAAAAAGTTATGTTACCGGAAGCAGGAAATATATTTCCAAAGAGACATGCGGCAAAAAAAGAGGTAAAGAAAAATGCGGAAAAGGCAATGGAAAATGATTCGGGGTATCGGGGAAGATGGGGCGCAGGCATTATATCCGTAGCATGTGCCGCACTTATAACATGGACAGCCCGGCGGAAAAGGAAATATGCATTAGCAGGCATATTCCCGCGCCGTGTATAACAGCCCCGGTATACGCTGCCGAAGCCGTGATAACGGCGAAGATTTTCCTATTTTTTTACACACGGCAATGTTACATGGAAAACATTTTTTCTGCCAGTGCTCTTTACACCGATTTTTCCATGATGCTTTACGACAATACTTTTTGCGATGGACAGCCCGAGACCAAGATGATTTGACGCACTTTCCCTGGCCTCATCCTGCCGGTAAAAACGTTCGAACAGCTTTTCCTGCTGCCTGGCAGGAATAGGCTCCCCGGTGTTGGAAACGATGAGCCGTAATTTCCTGGAACGGATGCAGGCGCTGATTTCAATACGTCCATCCTCTGGCGTGTAGCTGATTGCGTTGTCCAGGAGGATTGACATCAGACTTTGAAGCTGGTTTTCATTCCCGATAAACCACATGGGCTCATCAATCTGTACGTCCATATGAATCTTTTTTTCATATGCCACACTTTCCATGGGATAGATTACATTCAGGAGAGACTCGTCAAGGCGGAACTGCTGAAAAGTCTGCTCTGCATAGTGAGCATCCAGCCGTACCAGGGTCAGCATATTATTGATCAGAGTAACCATGCGTTCTGTTTCCATTTCGATATACTGCAGATGCTTATTATCTCCGATTTCATCAGATAATAACTCTATATTTGTCCGTATGACAGTAAGGGGAGTTTTCAGTTCGTGGCTTGCATTGGTCATAAACTTTTTTTCCGACTCCATAGATTCTTCCACAGGATGAATCAGCCAGCCGGATAATTTCCTGGCAGCTATTATAAGGAAAAAGATACCAACGGCTGCTGCCGCGCCGCTGAAGGTCAGGAATGACAGTACATCAGGAAGAGCCTCTTTACTGCTGATCAGAATCAGGTAAGAACCATGCTTCTTGGAAAATTTGTAGAGATACGTTACCTTCCAGAAAAGTCGTTTTGATTCATTGTATGAGGGCACCTTTGAAGCATAGTCTATCAATTCTGAATTCTCCATGCTGGGAAAATGGTCTGATAAAAACCAGAAAGATCCATCGTCCCTTATTTGGAGAATACAGTACTCGATATCCTCGAAGTCCTCCCCGCCGCTGCCGGTTTCCAGGAACTTATGCCAGCCGGTTTTTCTGATCTCGGAGCGCACCGCAGTACAAAGCCCATTCATCTGATTTTTAAAATTTATCCAGTTTAAAGCTGCGATGCCTGAGAGCCAGAGTGCACCCAGTAAAATAATAAACAATGTACTTATTTTTCGCTGCAGAACTTTAATCATAATCCTTCTCCATAGCTTTCGAATATGTAGCCAATTCCCCGGACTGCCCGGATTCCGGCATCTATGTGCAGGTTTTTAATCTTTTTCCGAAGAAATGATACATAGACTTCCACATTGTTATATTCTGCCTTGGACTCATAGCCCCAGATTTTCGTTGCGATCTGTTCCTTTTCCAGCACCTGGTTCCGGTTCAAGAGGAAAAACTCCAGAAGCTGCAGCTCTTTGCCTGCAATTTTCATCGCCCTGCCGGTCTCTATATTTGCAAGCTCACAGGTAGTGGTATTCAGTTCCAGATTTCCGGCCTTTAAGGATACAATCCCCTGGCCCTTTCTTCGGCGGAGAATGGCTCCAATCCGCATAAGAAGCTCACGCATCTCAAAGGGCTTTGTAACATAATCATCCGCACCAAGTGCAAAGCCGTCCACTTTATCATCAAGCTCTGTCTTAGCTGACAGAATCAGTACCGGAACCTCATGCCCTTCTTCACGAATGGCGGACAGTACCTCATAGCCATTCATCTTTGGAAGCATGAGATCCAAAATTATAATATCATAAATACCGCTTACAGCGTTTTCATATCCGGATTGCCCGTCGCCTGCTACGTCTACCATATATCCTGCCTTCATTAAAACATCTTTCAGGGTATCTGCCAGACGTTCCGAATCCTCCACGACCAAAACTCTCATGATGTTCCCATCCTTTCCTCTTGATTTTAGAGTAAATCATTACATCTATTATATACAAAATTCAACATTTTTCAATCATTTTTTCAAATTATTTTTTGTTTTTTCTGAAATAGTTTTTTCAATGTCTTTTCAAGAAATCTATTTTAAGATATCATTGCTTTTGCAGGAAGACCATTGTGACTTCCAGACGAACTGATTGCCTGACGCAGTATATCTAGCTTATTGAAAAATGATTGAAAAATGATTGAAAGGTGTTTATTATGAAAACTCTTTATTTACATGTAGGAACCCCAAAAACAGCAACTTCCTCAATACAGAAATTTTTACAGATCAACCGGGAAATTCTCGAAGAATATGGATACTTCTTTCCGAAACTTCTGCAGAAATATCCGAATGTCGGTTTGAATCGCAATGCCCATTTTATGGTGGAAGTACCACCTGCAAAAGACGGTGCAGAACGAGGTATTTCTGAATCAGAGGTTCTGCAGGAGGGACTGGAACAGGTTACGGATGCATTCGGGAAATATGACCATGTAATTCTTTCTGAGGAAGGTCTTTGGCGTGCTTCCAGCTATTCACGTAAAGAACTGTTTCCATATCTTAAGGAGGAGGCTGGGAAGAAAGGATACCAGATTAAAATTATCGTATATCTGCGCCGCCAGGACCAGTTTGTAATCTCTAATTGGAACCAGTGTGTCAAACATGGAAGAGCTGCCTATACAATCACGCTTAAAGAGTATCTGGATTTTATAGAAGAAAAAAAGGGGCTGGTTCTTAACTATGCGGCCAAGCTTGACCAGATGGCAGAAATATTCGGGAAGGAGAACCTGATTGTCCGCAGGTTTGAACCCCAAAGCTGGGTGAACCACTCCATTATCCATGATTTCATGGACAGCATTGGACTTACAGTGACAGACGATTTTCAGATACCATCCCGGATGGTGAATCCCGGATTGTCGGAAAACTATGCAGAGATTAAAAGAATGCTTAATGAGGATCCTGCGTTTTCAAGAGATGATGCCGCCTATTTGTGCGGTTTTCTGAGAAATTTGTCCGCAGAATCAAAAAAACGTTATCCCTGCAGCATGCTTTCGCCAAAGGAGACACAGGAATTATTAGACCGGTATGCAGTATGCAATCAGCGCGTTGCCGAGGAATATATCGGGGATGGAAAGCCTCTGTTTTCAGGTGAGATCAGCCAGCTTCCAAAATGGCAGAAGGAAAATCCATATATGGCAGAGGATATGGTTCGCTTTTTCGAGGCAGTATTTACCACACTGCGTTGTGAGAATCAAAACCTGAAACAGGAGATTACATCACTGAAACAGGATATTGGGAAAAGAGGAAGCCTTTTACGCCGCCTTGTGCAGAGAATGTTACTGGTTACGCCGTAAGACTCATACTTGCCTTAATAAAGATTTCCACGTATACTATATTAATAACAGTGGGAAATACCCAATATAAAGCGATAGGATAATGGGCAATAGAATTTTTTGAGGAGGTTATGGCAATATGGGGATGAAAAAGCTTCCGATAGGAATAGAGTTTTTTGACAATTTTAAAAGAGATAATTTTTACTATGTCGATAAAACAGGACTTATACGTGATTTGATCAATACAAGAGGGAGCGTAAATTTATTTACAAGACCAAGACGGTTTGGCAAGAGCCTTAATATGGACATGTTAAAGACATTTTTTGAATTTGGTACAGATCCCTCTCTGTTTGATGGCCTGGAAATCTCAAAAGAGACGGAGATCTGCAAACAGTATATGGGAAGGTATCCGGTTATATCGCTTAGTCTGAAAGACGTTGAAGGAACGGATTTTCAGACGGCGTATAACATGTTGGGAAGTACAATTGGTGAAGAGGCAGGACGTTTCGGATTTCTTCTACAGAGTGACAAACTGACACAGGCAGAAAAGAAAAAGCTGAATCGCCTCATAGAGGAAGAATTTGAAAACGCGGCTTATCTTTATAGCAGTTTAAGACTTTTGACACAACTGCTTTTTAAGCATTATGGAACACCGGTAATTGTATTGATTGATGAATATGATGTGCCATTAGATAAAGCATACCGGAATGGCTATTATCAAGAGATGGTAATGCTGATCAGGTCGTTATTCAGCCAGGTACTGAAAACAAACAAAAATTTATATTTTGCTGTTATTACAGGATGTCTCAGGATTGCGAAGGAGAGTATTTTTACAGGACTGAATAACTTCAGGGTGCGGACAGTCTCGGATATAGAATATGCGGAGTATTTTGGATTCACGGACTGCGAAGTCAGGGAAATGATGCGTTACTATGGAGTAGAAGAGCGATTTGGGGATGTTAAGGAATGGTACGATGGATACCGGTTTGGTGCTGTTGACGTGTATTGCCCATGGGATGTTATCAACCAGTGTGACAAAATGAGAGTGAAAAAAGACAGTCCAATGGAGTCTCACTGGGAAAACAGCAGCAGCAATGCTCTTATAAAAGATATGATTGAAGAGGCGGCAAAAGCTACAAAGGCAGAGATTGAAACACTGATTTCAGGAGGATACGTGGAAAAACCTGTTATTCCAGAGCTGACATATACAGATCTTGACAGTAAAGACAGGAATATTCGTGAAACATATCTGTGGAGTGTGCTTTATGCTGCAGGGTATCTGACTGATTCCAAACAGCCGAAGGGGAGGATCCACAGGCTGGTTATTCCTAATAAAGAGGTCCTTGGAATATACGAAGACAGGATCTATTCATGGTTCCGGGTAAAAATAACAGGTAATATAGAGCACTGGCAGAAATTCTGTGCGGCTGTGGAGGCAGGAGATTCCGAAGAAGTGCAGTGTCTGTTAAATAAATTTATGGGGGAATCTATCAGTATCCGTGATACTTTTGTGAAAAAGGAAATGAAAGAAAATTTTTACCATGGCATGCTGCTGGGTCTTCTGAAGGCGGAGGGCAGATGGATGGTAAAATCCAATGCAGAATCCGGCATCGGGTATACGGATATCATGATTGAGGTCCCGGAAAGGGAAATCGGATGCATCATTGAAGTGAAATATGCAGAGAACGGAGTATTTGACAGCGCATGCAGGGAAGCCATGCAGCAGATTGAGGATGGAGGATATGCGGCAACGCTCAGGCAGAATGAAATGAAAATAATTCATAAGTATGGAATTTCATGCTATAAGAAGAGTTGTAAAGTAGTGTATGACAAGGAAGAGCACTGTGCAGTGAATCCAAAACACCAATAACGCCATCGCCGCAAGGCTCCACAAAAAGGGAGGATGCCGACATACAAGAAGGTTAGCGGGACAAAATATTATTCATCTTGGAGTGGTGCAAAAAAGATAAAGATAAGGAAATAAAGAAGAACCTTGACAGATGTTACGGAGAAAAGATAAGATAGTCCGTAAAGAGAACGCATCTGCTAAGGAGTCTGTAAAAACACATGAATTCAATTGCATAATATATCCATGAAGCCATCTGAAAAAATTTACCTGTAACAGACAGATATTCTTTTTTGGATGGCTTTTTAATATAGGAAGTAATAGAAGGAATACCGGACTAGAAACTAAAAGAAACGGCATATTGACGTGCCGGAGGGTATATGGTATTATGGCACAAGTATTGATATTTTTTTGTGGGAAAGCGATCGGGATTACAAAGGATGAAAGTCAGAGTTTTTTTGGAGGATTCTTTTCTGTGACAGAATTTATGGGTGAAGTGGATTATGTCTGGAGAAAAGTCTGTATTGGAGGACAGGTACATGGATGATATGAGGGAATTTATTGGGCGGGACGGTCAGAATGAAACAGCTTCTGGAAACCATGAGCAGCCCGGCGATATGAGGAGCGTTCAGAATATGGCGAGTGTCATTAACGAGGGGCTTCGCATCGCCTTGCTGGAGGAGACGCCGGACCAGTCGCTTGCGGTGCTGCTTGCGCATTTGGGAAGAACTCTTGACGGGGAACGCACTTATATATTTGAGAAAAATAATGAGGGCGGCGATGACAATACTTATGAGTGGGTGGCCGATGGGGTAAAACCGGAAAAGGGGAAACTTCAAAATGTTCCTTCTAACGTGTGCGAGAACTGGTATCGGAATTTTAGTGTCGGCAGACATATCACTATTGAGAACCTGGAAGAAATCAGGGAAGACGCCCCTCTTCAGTATCAGATATTAAAACAGCAGAACATCCGCTCCCTTGTAGTGGTTCCCCTCTATGACGGAAAAAAGATCATTGGATTTTACGGCGTTGACAATCCGCCTGTGAAGTCATTGGAATACGCCTCGAACATGCTCCAGACCGCGGCATATTTTATCGTGTCGTCCCTGAAGCGGAGGAATCTGGTTCGTGAGCTTCAAAAAAGGAGCTATAGTGTACTGCAGGCTCTTAGTGTGGATTATCTGGGGATCTATCAGGTAAACTTTGATACAGGAAAATGCGAGATATACCGGGACGGCGAATGGATGAGCATGGATTGGGCTGTGGGTTATCAGGCGGCCATGGAGCAGTATATTTCCCGGTATGTAGTCCCGCTCGATCAGGAGAGGATCCGTGCGGTGACGCAGGAAAGTTACGTGCTTGCCCAGCTCAGGGAAAAGAAGAAGTTCTATGTCCGGCATCAGGTAAAAGACAGCTCCGATAAACTGAAACATCTGGAGATCCATTTTTCTGCCACAGAAAAGACGGCGAAAGAAAATTGCGCCATTTTTGCCCTGCGGGATGTCAATGCCGTGGTGGAGCAGGAAGAGGAATATAAGCAGCAGGCAAGGAAGAGTCTTGAGGACACGCTGGAAGGAGCCAGAACCGGAATCTGGACGATTGAGATGGAAGAGGGATGTCAGCCGAGGATGTATACGGATCGGACTATGCGTCTCCTCCTTGGAGTATCGGATGAGATCAATCCGGAGGAGTGTTACCGGCACTGGTTTGAAAAAATTGAGCCTGACTATGTGGAGATGGTGCAGGAAGCGGTGCGGGAGATATTGGAAAACGGCCGCTCAGAGGTGATCTATCCATGGAAACACCCGGAGTTTGGGAAAATTTATGTCCGCTGCGGCGGTGTGCCGGACAAAACATTCAAAAAACCGGGAGTCTGCCTGAACGGATATCATCAGGATATTACAGAGACTATGGTGACAAGGAGAAAGCAGGAGCAGGCCATAATGGAGCTGCTTGAAAAGGTCAGGCGGGCCAATTCGGCAAAGAGTGAATTCCTTTCCCGTATGTCTCATGATCTGCGTACGCCTATCAACGGGATTTTGGGCATGCTGGCTATTATGGAGAAAAGTCAGGAAGATAAGGAGCAGCAGAGGGAATGCCAGAAGAAGATCCGCGCATCGGCAGAGCATCTTTTGTCTTTGGTAAACCATGTCCTGGAGGTCAGCAAACTGGAGAGTGGAAGGCCGGCGGCTGCGGAGGAACCCTTTGACATTCACGATATATTGGAAAGCTGCTTTGCGGTCATGTCAGCTCAGGCAAAAGAGATGGGAATCCGGCTGGTACTTAAGGAGGCCGACTTGCAGCATAACAGACTGATCGGAAATCCTCTTGATTTGAAGCAGATATTAATGAATGTCATTGACAATGCCCTTAAATATAACCGTCCTGACGGCTCTGTATTTGTTCGGGTAAAAGAAACTGCCTGCCAAAACGGGACTGCGGATTATCGTTTTGTGATTGAAGATACCGGGATCGGTATTGGGGAAGACTTCAAAAAGCATATTTTTGAGCCGTTCACCCAGGAGAATCAAGGTGCAAGGACCACCTACGCCGGTGTTGGGCTTGGTATGTCTATTGTTAAAAAGCTGGTAGAACAGATGGAAGGGACCGTGGAGATAGAAAGCCGGCAGGGCGAAGGGAGCATAGTTCAGATCGCCCTGTCTATCCGGGTCGATGAAGCGTGGCACATGGATCCTGTAAACGAGGAGCAGGATTTACGAAGCAACGTTTCCGGAATGTGTGTTCTTCTGGTAGAGGACAACGAGATCAACCGTGAAATCGTAGAGTTTATGCTTAAGGATGCGGGAGCGGAAGTTGTATCCGCTAACAATGGAAAGGTTGCTGTAGATGCGTTCGCGGCATCTGAGGCGGGAGCATTTGACTGTGTGCTCATGGATTTAATGATGCCTGTTATGAGCGGATATGAGGCGACCCGCGTGATCCGCGGTTTGGACCGGGATGATGCGAAAGATGTGCCGATCATAGCGCTGTCAGCTAACGCGTTTGATGAGGATGTCGCAATGGCAAAGGCTGCCGGAATGAATGAGCATTTGGCGAAACCGGTGGATATCAGAAAAATGTTCGAAGTTATGAGCTGCCTGAGGCGTTGACAGGTGCATGAAGAAAATCAGGGATGAGGGCAGTTTCTCCCTCCCCCCCTTTGTACATGATGTATTCTTTTAACCTGTATCAGGAGCAAAAATTAGAGAATGGAGATTGAAAAGCATGAAAAACATAGCTTTGCCGCGTTTTTTGAAGATTAGCATAGCAATGATCATTTGCTTAAATATTTGCATTTTTTTGTTTTTGGGGATATCTGTAAACAAAATGAGCGGAAATACGATTAAGAATATAGGTACTGCTTATATGTCTGAGATGAGTAAGCAGGTATCTTTGCATTTTGAAACGATCATTGCTCTGCGCCTTACTATGGCAGAATCTATTGCACATATCGCGGCAGATGAAGAGAATTTAAGCTACGGTTCGAAGGAAGAGATAGAATACGGTGCAAAAGCAAGACATTTTCTCTGCGCGGGTTTATACTCACCTGACGGTAAAATCGAAATGATATACGGTGATACTATGAAGCTGAATCATCCAGATACTTTTTTAGATAGTTTAAAAAGTGGGGAACGAAAAGTAGCTTCTGCTGTTGACAGCAGCGGAAATAATGTAATTATGTTTGGGGTTCCATGTGAATATCCCATGTCTGACGGAAGTGACAGCCTGGCTGTTGTTGTAGGACTTTCTTCTAAATATATGGGTGAGGTTCTTTTTCTTGAGTCAGACAGTTCGATGGCTTACTCTTATGTTATACGCAAGGATGGAAGTTATGTGATCCGGGATCAGGGCGGCAGCAATGAGAATTATTTTGACAGGCTTTACCGGATCTTTGACGGTCAGAAAGAGGAATCGGATTACTATATTGGTCAGATGACGGCTGCAATGAATGCAGATGAAGATTATTCTGTCATATTGAAAAGCGGCGGGTCGCGCCGTCACTTGTATTGTACTAATCTTCCATATTGTGAGTGGTATCTGGTGACAGTCCTGCCTTTTGACGCGTTGGATCAGGAAATTTCGAATATGGGCAGTCATTGGCTTACTAATGTTTATGCGACCTCTTTTGCTGTAATCGCCATGCTCCTTTTTATATTTTTCCAGTATTTAGGAGTATTCAAAAAACAGGTAGCCGAATTAAAGCGTGTAAATGCGCAAATGGATACAGCGCGTAAAATTGCTGAAAAAGCACAGAAAGAAGCGGAATATGCTAATGCAGCAAAACAGGACTTTTTGTCCAGCATGAGCCATGATATACGTACTCCTATGAATGCCATAATAGGTATGACAACTATAGCTAAGGCTAATATACATAATCAGGGCCAGGTTCAGGAATGCCTGCATAAGATAGAGTTATCCAGTAATCACCTCCTGGGTCTTATTAATGACGTGCTGGATATGTCTAAGATTGAGAGCGGTAAGATGACGCTGAATGTTGTGCCGGTTTCTTTAAGGGAGGTCATGGACAATATTGTGAATATTGTACAGCCCCAGGTAAAGGAAAAAAATCTGCAGTTTAATGCGGCTGCTTATGAAATACTTGCGGAAATTGTGTATTGTGACAGTGTGAGGCTTAATCAGGTATTGATCAATCTTTTGGGTAATTCGGTTAAATTTACGCCGGATAACGGAACTGTCCAAGTATCTGTGTACCAGGAAAAGCTGCCGGAGGATACCTCTTATGTCCGTACGCACTTTTTGGTGTCAGATACAGGTATTGGCATGTCAAAGGAATATCAGAAAAAGTTATTTGACTCCTTTAGCAGAGAGGAAAACGCTCGTGTGCAGAAAACGGAAGGGTCCGGACTCGGAATGGCAATTACCAAGTATATTGTAGATGCTATGGGCGGTATGATCTCTGTCCAAAGCGAGTTGGACAGGGGAAGTGAATTCCACGTAGTCTTTGATTTTAAAATGGCACAAGAGAGGGAACTCAGTGCGGCTCTTCTGGCCTGGAACATGCTTGTAGTCGATGAGGATGAGCGATTATGTGTAAATGCAGTCCATTCATTAAAACTTCTTGGCGTCCATGCTGAGTGGTGTCTGAGCGCTGAACGCGCAATGGAAATGATCTCAGAACGCAGTCATCAGAATGATGATTATCATATGGTTCTTCTGGGACAGCAATTATCAGGTATGAGTGGGGTTGAGGCTGCGCGAATGATTCGTTTGAAATATGGGGACGATTGCCCGATTTTACTGATTTCATCCTGCGGCTTTAGTGAGATGGAAGAAGAAGCCAGAAAAATTGGGATTTCCGGATTTATTTCAAAACCGCTGTTTAAGTCTGTTTTGTTTGATGCTCTTAAGACATTTGCGGGAATGCCTGGTGAAGAGGAATTAGAAACAGAACATAAGACGGATAAAGAGCTAAAGGGAAAGCATATTTTACTTGCGGAGGACAATGAGCTTAACTGGGAAGTTGCAAAGGACCTGTTATCTATTCTTGAAATAGAATTGGACTGGGCTGAAAATGGAAAAATATGTGTTGAGGAATTTGAAAAATCTCCTGCCGGATATTATGATGCAATTATTATGGATGTCAGAATGCCTGTGATGGATGGATATGAAGCTTGCCGGGCTATACGAAGGTTAAAGCGTGAGGATGCGGATATTCCTATTATTGCGATGACAGCCGATGCTTTTTCGGAGGACATTCAAAAGTGTCTGGAGTGCGGTATGAATGACCATCTGGCAAAACCGATCGATATTCAGATTGTTGCTCGGAAATTAAAGAGTTATTTGAGATAAAGTCACACAAAAGATTGAAGGAATATATTTGAATGTGAAATGGCAGGGAAGTTTTCCTGCCATTTTATTGGTAAATGCTTTAAACGATAACATCATCACCACAAAGCCCCATAGAAAGGGAGGATGCCGGGTCACCGCTTTCGCGATGCCCGGCATGTATTATGAAAAAGTTTATTCAAAATAGTATTATTGTCTTGTTCATTTGTTAATAATAGTATATGAAACAGCTGTGAAGAAACCGTGTTCAAGTAATGAAAGATTTTTAAAAGATAAATGAACAAACTATGAACACTGCTGCATGGCATTCATTCCGATGAATTCTGCGCAGTGCAGCACTGACAAACCGTCCTCCTATCTCCGGTAAGCGAAGAGCGGTATCCCGTTCTTGGTGGGAAGTTCCACATATCCCTGTGTCAGCGGTCTTGCGTAGTCAATAAATGCGTCACTGATATCCGAACCATCCCTGATAATCCACTCAGCCGGAACAGGCTTTTCCTTATTGCAGATGATATTCACATCTGCCGTCCCATAAGAGAGTTCATAAGGAACGCTCTTATTTCTCACGAAGGTGATCATCTTACCGGTCTCACCTGCAAGGGAAACCTGAACTGCATAGATCCCCGCGTTTTCCGCCTCATCAAGATCCACCCTGGACAGATGTGCGCAGGAGCAGCGCTGGCACACATTAAGCTCAATTGAGCGTACTTTCACGCCAATCTTTTCCTTCACAAGATTTTCCAGATATTTTCCGGAACCGGTAAGCATCTTGTGTCCGAAGTTGTCCACGCCCACATCACTGGAATATTCACAGATAAAAGTACCTTTTCCGTCATTGATTCCCTCAGAAATACATACAACCAGATTTGGTGTAGTCTTCAGGGATTCATTCACCTTCTGAATAAATGCATCAGGATTAAACGCAACCTCAGGAAGGTAGACGAGTACCGGGTTATCCCCTTCGAACTTCCGTGCAAGAATACTGGCAGCGGTAAGCCATCCGGCGTGCCGTCCCATGATTTCCACGATTGTGACAGACTGCTTATTGTCATATACAGTTGCGTCGGCAGAAATTTCCCTGACAACCGTAGCCACATACTTTGCAGCGCTTCCGTATCCGGGCGTATGGTCTGTCTCTACCAGGTCATTGTCAATCGTCTTCGGAACACCGATAAAGCGGATATCGCTTCCGGCCTCTGCTGCGTAGCGTGAAAGCTTGCTCACCGTATCCATGGAATCATTTCCGCCGATGTAGAAAAAGTAGCCGATATTCTTTTCATCCAGCCGTTTAAATAATTCGGGGTATACAGGATCGCTTAAGTCCCCAGGGAGTTTATAGCGGCAGGAGCCAAGAAATGCCCCTGGAGTTGTCCGTACAAGTTCCAGCTCGTTGGTGTTAGAAAGAGCCCCGATATCCATATAGTGACCGGCAAGAAAACCCTCAATGCCGTTGATCATGCCGTAGACATGGTCAATCTGTTCTGTCTGTTTTAAGCTTTCAGCGACAACGCCATACAGGCTGCCGTTAATGACTGCAGTAGGTCCGCCGGACTGTCCGACGATTACATTTTTCTTCATATGATTATCCCTCCAATTTGCCGTTGGGCATTCTGCAAATGCCCTATGGATATACTATATATGATTTTCAGGAGATTTACAATCAAATGAGACGCATTTTTAAATTTTTCCTTTCATAAATGCGAAGAATATCTTATACTGAATAAGTATGCAGGCAGCTGCAAAGTTAAACAGCTGCCTGTAGTATAAGGTGACGAGGAGGAAAGAAGATGAAGTACATTTCATTTGCAGTACCGTGTTACAATTCAGAAGAATATATGGCTCATGCAATTGAGAGTATTCTGCCAGGCGGTACAGATGTGGAGATTATCATTGTAAATGACGGATCCATGGACAATACATCAGGGATTGCCCATGAGTATCAGGCGAAATATCCGGATATCGTCCGGGTTGTAGATAAAGAGAACGGCGGCCACGGGGATGCGGTTAATTCCGGGCTAAGCTACGCGAGAGGAAAATACTTTAAAGTAGTTGACAGTGATGACTGGGTGGATGAGGACGCTCTTCACAAAATACTTGGGGTTTTGCGGGAATTTGAGGACGAGGACAGGGAGATTGATATGCTTGTGTCCAATTATGTATATGAAAAAGCAGGGACAGAGCATAAACGTTGCATCCATTACCGGAATGTCCTTCCCCAGGATGAGGTATTCCGCTGGGATGATATCGGACATTTTCGTTTGGATCAGTATATTCTGATGCACTCGGTTATTTACCGGACGGATATGCTGAAGCTGTCGCAGATGAGGCTCCCGAAGCATACCTTCTATGTAGATAATATTTATGTATATTATCCCCTTGCCCATGTGCGTAAAATATACTATCTGGATGTGGATTTCTATCGTTATTTTATAGGGAGAGGGGATCAGTCTGTCAACGAAAAGGTGATGATCTCAAGAATCGACCAGCAGATATTTGTTACAAAGTCCATGATTGATATGTATCAGATGGGAAAGATCAGCAGCAGAAAGCTGCGTAATTATATGATCAATTACCTGGCAATTATGATGACCGTGTCTTCGATTCTTGCCATCCGTTCAAAAAAGGAAGAAAATCTGGAGAAAAAAAAGGAACTCTGGCAGTACCTGAAGAAAAAGGACTTCCGGACATTTGTTAAAATACGGTGGGGGATTCTTGGACAGACAATGAACATACCGGGAAAGCCGGGAAGGAAGATATCTTCTCTCGTCTATTCTGTAGCCCGCAGAATTATAGGGTTCAACTAAAACATGAATAATCATGTCAATAGCCGTGCATACTATTTCCAAAAATGAAAGGGAGTATGTAAAATGGCTATTGATTTCATGAAAAGCAGGACAAGAGAAAACTTAATGAGGGCTTTTGCAGGGGAAAGCCAGGCGAGAAACAGGTACACTATTGCAGCAAAGACAGCGAAGGAGCAGGGAATGTATGCGGTAAGCCAGATTTTCCTGTTTACGGCAGATCAGGAGAGAGCTCATGCGGAGCGGTATTATCAGCTGCTCAAAAAGTCCGCTGGAAGTACAATCGCGATTGACGGCGCCTATCCGGTAGACCACTCTGACAATGTGACAAAGCTCTTAGAGGCGGCAAAGCACAATGAACTGGAGGAATTCTCCGACGTGTATCCGGCCTTTGGCGAAATTGCCAAAGAGGAGGGATTTCTTGAGGAATCAACAGCATTTTACCAGATCGCGAAGATTGAGGAGATCCATGCAAAGCGTTTTGAGAAGCTTGCAGAGCTTCTGGAAAAAGGTGAATACTATGAGAGCGCGAAGGAGCAGGACTGGATGTGCCTGAACTGTGGGCATATCCACAGGGGTAAGATGGTTCCTGACGTATGCCCGGTCTGCCGCTATGAGAAGGGATACTTCATTCCGGCGGAACTTGGGGACGGGGCATTTTTAAAAATGCCCCGTCCCCAAATAAAGGAGTAATGAAGGTATATGAAGACATTTGATGAATTATACCGGGAGCTTTTAAAAAAGAATATGTCAAAGGATGAGATGCTGCCGGAAGAATATAATCCGTATCATCTTGACTGTCTGCTTCGTCCCGGGAAGTATGCGGCAGTCCTGAAGGCAGAAGAGTGTGAACAGTGTGCTTATGACAGAGCATGTCAAAACAGCTGTCTCTTTGACGCGATTGAGTGGACGGATGATGGAAAACTGGAGATCAACCCGGCTCTTTGCGTTGGTTGTGAAGCATGTATTGAAGCCTGTCAGAGCGGGCGGCTGACTGCCAGAAAAGATGTGCTTCCTGCCATGAAGGCAGTGCGGGAGGCAAAGGGACCGGTTTATATGATGGTGGCTCCGGCATTTCTAGGACAGTTCAGTGAGGCGGTGACGCCTGGAAAGCTGCGTACAGCATTTAAGGCTCTAGGATTTACCGGGATGGTGGAAGTTGCTTTGTTTGCCGATATCCTGACGCTTAAGGAAGCGTTGGAGTTCGACAGGCATGTGCAGAGCCAGGAGGATTTTCAGCTGACCAGTTGCTGTTGTCCGGTCTGGATCGCCATGATCCGTAAGATTTACAATGAACTGATGCCGCATGTTCCAGGGGCTGTTTCACCCATGATCGCATGCGGCCGCATGATCAAAAGAATTTATCCGGATGCGCTTACGGTATTCGCAGGTCCCTGCCTTGCAAAGAAACAGGAAGCGAGAGAACCGGATATTGCGGATGCGGTGGACTATGTGCTGACATTCCAGGAAATCAAAGAGATCTTTGAAGTGGCGGATATTCACCCGGAAGAACTTAAGGATGACAGGAAGGAGCATGCCTCTAAGGCGGGCAGGCTCTATGCGAGAACCGGGGGAGTGAGTCAGGCCGTATCGGAGATGGTGGAGCAGCTGCGGCCTGACCGCAGTATCCATGTCCGTTCGGAGCGGGCAGACGGACCAAAGGCGTGTATGGAGATGATCAGGAGGATTAAAGAAGGAAAAACAGACGCTAATTTCTTTGAGGGAATGGGATGTGCCGGCGGGTGTGTCGGCGGACCGAAAGCAATTCTCGGCGCAGATGAAGGAAGAGCGTATGTGGATGCCTATGGTGACAGCGCAAGGTTTCGTACGCCGCTTGAGAATCCTTATGTACGGAAGATACTAGAAGAGATGGGGCTTAGCACGGTTGAGGAGCTGCTGGAGGATGACGGACTGATTACGCGGAATTTCTCCGGACCTGAATGACTTTCTTACGGTCTGTGCCTGTGAAGTTAATGTTCACTTTGTTCACAGTAACTAACCCTGTGAACGTGAAATGAAAAACCACGATTGCATTGCAGTCATCGGGGATTGTGTGATATAATGTAGATATTATACATGCAACCACTGCAGCATCGAACGGACTGCAGATCAGAATATAAGTGAAGGTGAAGTTGTGAATATCAAAGAATATGAAAAGATTTTGGAGACAGTACCAACTACCGGTGTTTTTATTATCAGGGAAGATAATCATGAGCTTTTATATTACAATGAACGGGTGAGGGAAGTTGCACCCCATGTTCACAAGGGTATGCCGTGCCACGAACTGGGTGACCACTCCTGTGTAAACTGCCCGCTGTTAAAGATTGGAGATAAGGAAAAGCATAAAACCTTAAGCTACAACAATCCTTTTGGCGATATGGTGGACATTGTGGCGGTCAGGACGATGTGGGAAGATGAGATTCCGGCTTTTATAATTACAGTAGCACCCCATGTGCAGTCGATTAACTATGCTTATCATAGAATTTTGAGAGTCAACCTTACGCAGGATTGTTATGAAGTGGTTAAGGTACGGGCTGAAGACCGGGCAGTCGGGTATGGAAAAGACACCTTTTCCAGCTGGCTTGGACAGTTTATTTATGACGGAGGCATACATCCGGATGATATGAATCATTTTATATCATTTACACACCTGGACCATATGAAGAGTGCTCTTGATGCAGGTCAGGAGATCCTGACCTGCTGTTACCGCAGGAGGGTGGGCGAGGATTACCGCTGGAATCTTCTGGAGGTGGTTCCGGATACGGAGTCCTCTGATGGCGATCAGTACATATTTCTATATGTAAAAGATGTTCATAATATCCTGCAGGAGAGTCTGGAGCTGGATGACGCCAGCGTCCGGGTCCAGGAGGTGATCCGTACACTTGGAGAACAGAACTTTGGCATCTATGGGATTAATCTTGACACAGGAGAGACGAATCTTGTACGCGAGAACGGTCATACGCATACTGGTTGGAAATCATGGACGGTTCAGTGGGATGAGATTATGGATTCCCGTCTGATCAGGCAGATCCACCCTTCAGACAGGGAGAAGTTCAGAGAGAAATTTTCAATGAAAGGACTGCGAAGCTTCAGAGATCCGTCTGTGCAGAAGCTGGATATGCTGTGCCAGTGGCGCGGAGAGGAAGACCATGAATACCGGTATATGGCAGTCATTGCTTATTTCGGCCAGAATCAGGGGACAAAGAATTATACAATTATTGCCTTGCAGAATGTAGATAAGCGTGTGCGCCAGGAGAATACACTTACTCTTCGGGATATGCAGCTTGCTGCGATTCTGAAGTCAAGATATAGTGTTATGAATACCGTATATCTGGAGAATGGCCAGTGTGAGAGACTTTGGATTAATGAAGACAGTATGATGAAAAAGGTTCTTACTGGGAATTACCACCAGTATTTCCAAAAGGCGCTGGAGTCTGTTGTAAATCCGAAGGACGCAGAAGCGTTCCGGAAGGTTATGAGTCCAGAGCATTTGTACCAGAAGGCGGCGACTACGGGAGAGTACTCTGAAGAGGTGTGTCAGTACCGCATTGCCGGGACAGCCGTCCGGTGGGTGGAACAGCATGTCATATATTCCCGCCAGGGGAAGAGGATGTCCGTGAATATTCTGGGCAGGGATATTACCAGAGAGAAGATGGAAGAGGAGCTCAGGCTTAAGGGAGAGCAGGAGCAGGCAGATATCATCAGTACGCTGAGTGGTATGTTTTTTGCCACCTATTATGCGGATCTGGTACAGGACACGTTTCGCAGTGTGACACAGCTTAAGGAAGTAGAGAAAGCGCTGAACGGGCAGATCGATTATGTTACCGGACTGAAAATCTATGCGGAAGAGTTTGTTCATCCTGATGACAGGGAAGAATATCTTAGGGTATTGAGCGCCAGGAATCTGCGCAGCACTTTGAGTGAAGAGCGCCCTTATGTGACTTATGCATACAGGAGGCTTCCGGACAAGAAGGATCCAAGGCCTGAAGATTATGGATGGATCCGCAGTACTGCGGTGATGGCTCAGACAGATGAAGACGGGAAAGCAAGATCGATTGTTTATGCGGCCCAGGACGTAACGGAGAGTAAGCGCAAGGAGATGAGGGAGCAGCAGGCGCTTGAGGCGGCATGTGAGGCGGCAGATCATGCGAATGCATCAAAACAGGAATTTATTTCCTGCATGAGTCATAATGTACTCACGCCGATGAATGGGATTATGGGGATGATCAAGATTGCATCCGATCATGCGGAGGATCCGGAAAGAGTGAAGGACTGTCTGGAAAAGGCTTCCTTGTCGAGCAGGCAGCTTTTGTCTGTCCTGAATGAGATTCTGGATCTCAGTCAGATTCAGACCGGAAGCTTTTCGCTGAAGGCAGAGGAGCTGAATCTGCCGGAACTTATTCAGGATGTGGCTTTACAGGTCCTTCCGGAGATGCAGAAGAAAAAGCTTGAGCTTAAGGTTTATCCGGCACAGGTGGAGCATGAGGAGATTCTGGGAGATCAGAGGCGGCTTCAACAGATATTTTTTAATATACTCGGAAACTCTGTGAAATTTACTCCCCCGGGAGGCACTGTGGAAATATCAGTGGTTGAGCATGATTCAGGAGATCATTATTGCAGTTCCTATGATTTCATATTCAGAGATAATGGCATCGGTATGGAGGAGGAATTTATACAGCATATATTCGAACCGTTCAGCCGCGCAGAGGATCCAAATATGAACCATATAGACGGAATTGGACTTGGAATGACCATCGCTCAGAATATTACCCGCATGATGGGCGGCACAATCAGTGTGAAAAGTAAGCCTGGAATGGGATCCCAGTTTGTAGTAACGGTAATACTAAGACTTAAGAATCAGACAGAGCAGTCAGACAAAGCGCCTTCAGGGGAAAGTGATGAGATTGCCGGCAGGTCCTTTAGGGGATGTAAGATACTTCTGGTAGAGGATAATGAACTGAATCAGGAAATTGCCATGGATCTGATTGGAGAGATCGGTGCAATGGTGGAATGTGCCGCTGATGGGCGGAAAGCGCTGAGGAGATTTGCAGAGATGCCCGAGGGGTATTATGACATGATTCTGATGGATATCCAGATGCCTGTTATGAATGGATTCGAGGCTACACGCGCGATCCGGAAGCTTCCGCGCAGCGATGCCGCAACAATTCCTATCATTGCATTGTCTGCGAATGTATCTGCTGAGGATATGGCTTCCGCAAGAGAGTCGGGAATGAATGAACATCTTGCCAAGCCTCTTGCCATTCCGAAATTAATGGAACGAATGGGATACTGGCTTAAAAGATAAAATGGAAATTTAAAAATATAGGAGGAAGGAAAAATGTATCATTGCCATGTTCATTTCCACTTAACAGGCAGGCCATGCAGGGCATTTGAGATTATAAAAGAGATATCCCCGTTCGAGCATTTTGTACATGAATTTTCAGAATCTGAGAGACCAGGGAATAGATTGATGACAGGAGTGGATGTGATTCTGGCCAATGTATGTGGAGCGGATGGGGAGGCAGTGCTTAAGGAGCTTGTTTCAGTCAGGCCGGATGCAGCAGAGCTTATTGTACTTGCCGGCAGAGAGCAGATGATCTCTTTAAACGGGTATTTCCCAAAGATAAAGGACATCTGGATGATGCCTGCGTCAGATGAGGAGATCACTTTCCGATTTACACGATGGCAGGAGATGTTCCGGATGGGCAAGGATTTGTGGGAAACCAGGCATTATCTGGAGGCAACAATTAATAATGTACCGAATCTCATCTGGTATAAGGATAAAAATGGAATACATGAAAAGGTAAATGACAGCTTCTGCAGGGCTGTAAATAAGACCAAGAAGCAGGTAGAAGGGCGGGGGCATGCATACATATGGGATGTAGAGGAAGATGATCCTGCCTGTATAGAGTCAGAGCGCGAAGTTATGACGAAAAAGGAGACCTGCATATCCGAAGAGACCGTAAAGACCGGGGATGGCACGAAGCTTCTTACAACATATAAGTCTCCGCTGTATGATCTTGACGGAAGCGTGATGGGAACCGTAGGAGTGGCGATCGACGTCACCCAGGAGCGTGCTTATGAGAAAAAGATTATGCAGAAGAATAAGACGCTGGAGACCATTTTCGCTACACTGGATTGCGGGGTGATGTGTCATACGGTTGATGGCGCGCATATTCTGAGTGTCAACAGGGCGGCGCTTGAAATTCTGGGATATGACTCCCAGGAGGAGATGGAAGCAGACGGGTTTCATATGGTTGCGGCATCGGTTGTCGGAGAAGATAAGAAGGTGCTCTGGAAAGCCATCAAGGAGTTAAAGACAGAGGGTGAGACAGTCAATGTGGAATACCGTACACGGCACAAGAACGGAGAGCTTCGCCATGTCATGGGAAATATCAAGCTTCTGGTGGAGAATGGAGAGCCGTTTTACCAGCGCTTTCTTTTGGATGTTACAGAGAGAAGGCTTAAGGAAAAGGAAAATGAGAAACGACAGCTAGAGATGATTCATGCACTGAGTATGGATTACAATCTTGTCTGCTATTTTGACCTTGATGCAGACTGGGGAACTCTGATTCGTGTAAATGAAGGCCAGAAAGAGATGTTTGGCTCCATCTTTTATGATCAGATGGAATATGAAAAAAGTCTGGAGCTTTACATAGAAAAATTTGTTTATGGAGAAGATAAAGAGATGTTCCGCAAGGCAACCTCAAAGGATATGCTGAAAACGGTGCTTGCAGAGCATAGCCTGCATTATGTGAATCACAGGATCTATAAGGGCGGAGAGATGAAGTATTTCCAGATGAAGATCGTACGTGCGGGCACATGGGGAAAGAGCCGGGGAATTGTACTTGGAATCCGCAGTGTTGATGAAGAGATACGTCATGAGATGGAGCAGAAAAGCCTTTTGGAGGATGCGCTTCTGCAGGCCAACAGGGCGAGCAAAGCGAAGAGTGTATTTCTTTCCAACATGTCCCATGACATCCGTACGCCGATGAACGCTATAGTCGGATTTACAGCTCTGGCAATCACGAATATTGAAAGCCGCGAGAAGGTAGAAGAGTACCTGAAAAAAATCATGACGTCAGGAAATCATCTCCTGAGTCTGATTAATGACGTCCTGGACATGAGCCGTATTGAGAGCGGTAAGATGCATCTGGAGGAGAATCCGTGTCATCTTCCGGATATTATGCATGGACTGCGCAATATTGTACAGGCAGAGGTTCATGCAAAACAGCTGGAATTATACATAGATACAGTGGATGTGATAGATGAGGATATTTTCTGTGATAAACTCCGCCTGAATCAGGTGCTTCTGAATCTCCTTAGTAATTCTGTGAAGTATACAGGAGCGGGAGGCATCATCAGTGTGCGTATTACAGAGAAGGCGGGTGCACCTTTGGGATATGCGAATTATGAATTTTGTATCAGAGATACTGGTATAGGAATGAGCGAGGAGTTTGTAGAGCATATATTCGAACCATTTGAGAGGGAAAATAATACAACAATTAGTGGAATACAGGGTACAGGCCTTGGAATGGCAATTACGAGAAATATTGTGGATATGATGAACGGTTCTATTTCTGTAAAAAGTGAGCAGGGTGTGGGAACAGAGTTTTCGGTTTCCTTTACATTCCGTCTTGACGGTGAAGAGAAGGAGATTCTTGACATTCCGCAGTTCAAAAATTGCCGTGCGCTTGTTGTGGATGATGACTTTAATACCTGCGACAGTGTTTCTTATATGTTGGGACAGATTGGAATGCGTGCAGAATGGACCATGTCGGGGAAAGAGGCTGTGCTTCGGATTCGCCAGGCTGTTATGCGGGGCGACAGCTATAGCGTCTGTGTGATTGACTGGATGCTGCCGGATATCAATGGCGTGGAGGTTGCAAGAAGAATCCGCAAGGAGATGGGAGAGGATGTGCCGATTATCATCCTGACTGCATACGACTGGTCGGACATTGAAGAGGAGGCAAATGAAGCCGGCGTGACGGCATTCTGCAGCAAGCCATTGTTCCTGTCAGAGCTCAGAAGCTGCCTTTATTCGATTGTTCATGCAGATGAGGAGAAGAAGGAAGCAGAGGGAATCGCGTTAAATAACATCACAGGACGGATCCTGCTTGCAGAAGATAATATACTGAATCAGGAGATTGCGGTGGAGATTCTCACCAGTGCGGGATTCGAGGTAGAGGTTGCAGAGAATGGCCAGATTGCCGTCGATAAGCTTGAAGGTTCAAAACCCGGCTACTATCAGCTCGTGCTTATGGATATTCAGATGCCTGTAATGAATGGCTATGAAGCAGTAAAAAGGATTCGCAGGCTTGCAAACAAGGAGCTGTCTTCAGTGCCTGTTTTTGCAATGACGGCGAATGCCTTTGAGGAGGACAAACGTGAAGCCCTGAAATGCGGAATGAATGGTCACATAGCAAAGCCGATCAATATCAGGGAACTTCTAGATACACTGGGAAGGGCGCTGACTTAGAAGTATAGGTTACTGTGAACGGAGTGAACAGTAACAAGTATAGGGAAATGTGATGGATGCAGGAGATAAAGATGACAAGACTTAGTACGCTTTGTTATATTGAAAAAGACAGAAAGTATTTGATGCTTCACCGCACTGTGAAGGAAAATGATATCAATAAGGACAAATGGATCGGAGTAGGCGGGCATTTTGAGGCTGATGAAAGCCCGGAGGAATGTTTAATCCGTGAAGTAAAGGAGGAAACCGGGTATACACTCACTTCGTACCGCTACAGGGGAATTGTGACATTCGTGTCGGGAAATGGGATTACAGAGTACATGTCTCTTTTTACGGCTGACGGATTTGAGGGGGAGGAGACGGATTGTGACGAGGGTGAGCTTGAGTGGGTTGATATTGACCGGATCCATGAGCTGAATATCTGGGAGGGGGATAAGATCTTTTTCCGTCTTCTGGAGGAAGAGTGTGATTTCTTCTCGCTAAAGCTCGTTTATGACGGTCAGGATCAGCTGATATCTGCTTCTTTAAACGGAAACCATTTTTATGGTAAGTTTTAAAAATTTGTTACTATTCACGGACTAACCGTCCGTGAATAGTAAGAATAATTTTGCATACAATAGCAGACAGAGAGTAACTGTGAAGAAACAGTACAGTTATAATTTACCGAAGAAAGGAAGAAAGAAATGGCAGCAATTCATTTGACAAAGGAAAATTTCGAAGAGGAGGTGTTAAATTCCGGTATACCGGTTCTGGTAGACTTCTGGGCAGCCTGGTGCGGTCCGTGCCAGATGGTTGGCCCGGTAATTGAGGAAATCGCTGGAGAGGTGACTGACGCAAAGGTGGGAAAGGTAGATGTGGACAGCGAGCCGGAACTTGCAAGAAAATATAAGGTGATGTCCATCCCGACACTTATGGTATTCAAAGACGGACAGGCTGTAAAACGTGAAGTCGGGGCAAAGCCAAAGGAAGAGATCCTGGAGATGCTGGTATAACCCGGTTTAAATACCTTTTAAGTTTCACCAGGGATGCTCTTTAAGAGGCCATTACTCACGGAATGCGCAGCTTACGCGCATTCCTGTCCCGTGAATAGTAATATATTATCTTTTTATATAAATTTTACAGCGGTTCCATATGCCATAATCTCGGCGGCTCCCTGCATTACCTGGCTGGATGCGTAGCGGATATTAACCACTGCGTCTGCACCCATGGCAGCGGCATCGTCAGACATCCGCTTTGTGGCAACAGCCCTTGCCTCGTTCATCATCTCTGTATAAGAGGTAAGTTCACCGCCCACGAGTGTGCGGAAGCTGTTCATAATATCCTTCCCTACATGTACGGATTGAATCATCGTCCCTCTCACAAGACCAATCATTTCAAAATTCTTTCCGGGGATATAATCAGTGTTTACTAAGATCATCGTAGTAGCCTCCTTGCAAAATTGTATAATTGTACTATTTAACTAATACAATTATATTACATAGTGCCATAAAATGCAATATTATTTTTTGGAAATAACATGTTCTTTCCAAACTTCCGAGAAAGGATTTTTACTATAAATTGAAAAAATTCAATTTCAATATGGGTTTAGTGGGGAATTGGTTTTTGCTAATGAAAATGGTAGATTACATGCATCTGTAGTTTCGTCTTGTATAAAAAAAAGTACAAACAGTTAAATATTCCCGAAAGAGGAATGCATGCATGTAGCTGAAAAGTAATAAAGTTATAATTCTATCTGAATTACTGGAAACGTCTAAATTCAAATAAAAAATCGGGGTGACAGGATTCGAACCTGCGACCTCACGGCCCCCAGCCGTGCGCTCTAACCAAACTGAGCCACACCCCGATGTATCTATTCTATCGAATTACGTCGAATAATTCAAGTGTTTTTTAAATTCTTTTTATATTTTTTTCACAGGCAATTGGAAAAACCGCCCCGTGTACTTTTTGAGAGCGTCCGCCGGGTATATTTGAAATGGGTAAACCCGATAGATTTGTTTAGAGGTTATGTAAAGAAAAAGCATTTGACAAAACCGCCGTAGTGTCTGATAATGAAAGATGTAACGGAGAGGGATTCCCGGGTTCTCATTTTATATCAGGGAATTGCAAAGCAGGAGGTATATACAATGAAGAAAAGGGCTGTTGTTGCACTTGGACATCGGGCACTTGGCACGACGCTTCCCGAACAGATGGAAGCAGTTAAAAAATCAGCGGTTACAATTGCGGATCTGATCGAAGAGGGATATCAGGTAGCGGTTACCCACAGCAATGCTCCGCAGGTGGGGATGATACATACCGCTCTGAATGAATTCGCGAAGACTCATGAAGACTATACGGCAGCGCCAATGTCCGTATGCTCAGCCATGAGCCAGGGATATATCGGATATGACCTCCAGAACCGTATCCGTGAGGAGCTTTTGAACAGGGGAATATTCCGGACAGTCAGCACAGTTCTTACGCAGGTTGTGGTTGACCCTTATGACGAAGCTTTCTACACTCCCACAAAGGTTCTGGGAAGATATATGAATGCAGAAGAGGCAAATATAGAGCGAAAAAAAGGAAATTATGTGATCGAAGAGCCGGGAAGGGGATATCGCAGAATCGTATCTGCCCCGAATCCGGTTAAGATTATAGAGATCGACGCCATTAAGGCTCTGCTGGATGCCGGGCAGGTGGTAATTGCGTGCGGAGGCGGAGGAATCCCTGTTCTGCAGCAGGATAATCATCTGAAGGGAGCCAGTGCGGTCATTGAAAAAGATCTGGCAGCAGGGAAGATGGCAGAGGAGGTAGATGCAGACCAGCTTATTATCCTTACCAGTGTAGAAAAGGTGAAGATTAATATGGGCCGTCATGATGAGAAAGAGCTTGGGGAGATCACCGTCGGGCAGGCAAAAGAATATATGGAGGCCGGGCACTTCGGCATCTATAATATGCTGCCGAAGTTCAGCGCATCCGTAGAATTTATTGAGGAAAGAGAAGGAAGGAGTGCGTTAATCACATCATTTGACAGGCTGGCAGATGCATTAAAAGGAAAAACCGGCACGATCATCAGATAACTTGTATGAAGAGCGGAAAAAAGGGAACACTTCATAAAAAGAAATGAAGGAGGAGTTCCTATGACTGCAAAGGTAAATGATGGATGTATATCCTGCGGTGCATGTGTTGCAGCTTGCCCGGAGGTGTTCCGGTTTAATGATGACGGTGTGGCAGAAGCATATAAGGAAGTTGCGCCAGAGTGTGAGAGCACGGCGATGGAAGCCAGGGATGACTGCCCTGTTTCAGTAATTGATATATCAGAATAGAACAAATAACGGAAATCCGCATATACTAAAAAGTGATTAGTATATGCGGATTTTTTATTAAAGGAGTTCTATGCGTTTATGTGAATTACAGAATAAGGAAGTCATTAATGCGTGTGACTGCAAGAAGCTGGGATATGTGGCAGATCTGATTATCAATGAATGCAATGGCTGCATTGAGGCGATAATAATACCAAAGGCAGGGAAATTCTGCGGCTTTTTCAGTGACGGCTCAGAGTATATCATCCCCTACAAATGTATAAAAAAGATAGGCCCTGATATTATACTTGTAGAGATTCATGAAGAGGGATAGATGACGTAAGGAGGTTACTATTCACGGGTAGGGAATGCGCGTAAGTGATTCAGGAGTGAGCAAATCCCATTCGCGGAGCGAATTTCAGATGGATCTGCGAATGTTACTGGTCACGGAGTGAACAGTAGTTTCACTGTTAATTATGCAACGCAGTACCAGGAGCGTTTCCTGGCCGTGAGATCGTAACAAATATTTTGACAGTCCAGGATATGGGATGGTATAATAATTGTAGTCATTATCTTGGGGAGTGATTAATGTGAGCCGGGATCTTTATGAACAATTTCCATATATTGAAACAGAGGATATTATTATCCGTAAGATGAAAAAATCAGATACAGATTCACTATTTGCAGTCTGTAGCAACAAAGATGTATTCAAGTATATACCTGAGTTTCTCTATGCTGAGGATCGGGAATTGCTAAAAGTAGCCATATGGAAGTTGGGGGAATACGATTTTGCAGAGAGACGGTGGATTATTGCCGGAGTCTGTCTTCCGGAAAATCCGGAACGGGTAATTGGTACAGCAGAGATGTTTGAATATGACGAGGATGTCAATTCGGTAGAGATCGGATACCGCCTTGGAGAAGAATTCTGGGGACAAGGCATAGCCGTGAAAGTGGTTCATGCAATGACAGATTATCTGTTTGGAGAGATCGGTGTGAACCGGATTCAGGCTACTTTACTTCCGGAAAATGTACGGTCAAAAAGAGTTCTTCAGAAAAGCGGCTTCCAGAAAGAAGGACTTCTCAGACAGGTGAGCTTCTGGAAAGGAAGGGGGATTGTTGATTTGGAAATCTATTCACTTCTGAGGTCAGATATTTATGATTAGATAATGAAAAACATTGGCAGAAAGTAATTTTCAAACACGCTTTGGCGAAGCGGGGATATTTGCTGTGCAGTTACAAAAATAAAATGAAGGAGGAATGTAACTGGGAAGAGATCCTGAACAGTTACGAAGGGATTTATAATGAAGAAGAGAATTTACACACAAAGACAGGCAGTGAGATGTATCCTGGGGTTGTTCTTCATATGCGCCCTGGCGTTTATCAGTCCGCCTGAGGCGGGAACCGTCCACGCAGAGCTTGATGAGAGATTCAGTAAATATTATGATAACCGCTGGATTGTCGAACCGGTTGATGACGACAATTATACTGGGTGGACCAGTATATACATTGATGCAGTGATGGAGGGGGCAGAGGTAACAAAGGCAAAGTCCTCCAATAAAAAAGTGGCAAAGGTAAAGGCAGATGCAAATGGACTGGAAATTACATATGGGGTCCGGACAGGAAGCACGACTATTTCTTGCGAAGTAAATGGTGTAAAGCTTTCCCACAAATTTACGGTAAAATATACATGTCCGGCATCCGTTTTTAAAGTAAACGGGAAAAGCGCCCTGTCAGTCTTAAAGAAGAAAAATGTTTTTGTCACAAAGAAGACCTTGAAGAATAAAAAGGTAAAAGTTAAGACTAAAAAAGGCTGGGTAATTACAGAAGTGACGAATACAAAAAAGGGTAAAGGAAAAACGAAAGCAGTTAAGAATAAGACCTCATATTCCACCAAGATTACTACATCATTGCCTTATGATGGTATTCGTGTAAAGTTCAAAAATAAGAAAACCGGGGAAGAGCAGACAATGACCTATAGAAAGTATTATGATTCCAGAAATTCACAGGCGGGGTAAAAAATGATGAAGATGAGTATAAAACGATATGTTGTGGGCTTTATTATGATTCTTGCTTTTGCGTCTGGAATTTCCGCCCCTGTGTGTGCGGCAGGCCGTTTGGCATCCGTTACAGCCAGGGTAAATAACAAGGAGAACAATAAATGCCTGAAGGAACTGAATGCACTGAGAAAAAAGAAAGGCTTACCGGCATTAAAGATTGATAAAACGCTCCAGAAGGCAGCGGAGCTTCGGGCGGCAGAGCTTACTGTCCGCTATTCCCATGAGCGTCCGAATGGGAAGACGCCTGTTTCCATAACGAAAAAGGTAGCAGCAGAAAATATTGCCATGGGCTTTGGACATGCAGAGGATGTCTGTGAGGCGTGGAAAAACTCTCCGGGACATTACCGGAACATGGTACATACGGATATGAAGTCCATCGGCATCTGCTGCCTGGAATACCAGGGGAGCAGATACTGGGTAAATGTTTTTGGAAAAGAACGTGCCAAAACAGTAAAGCTGTCAGGGACAAAGACAAAAACCTTTAAAGTCAGTATAGCAGACAGATTTCTCAGGCCGTCCCGGATTAGCCTTGCTGGCAGTCAGTCCATGAGTTCTGGGGAGAAAAGGACACTGAGAATAGCAGTGAGTTATCCGAATGATGAACCCAGGGGTCTCCTTCCGAACAGTTTCTTTACATTCAAAAGCTCCAGTCCCAGGGTGCTGAAGGTTAATAAACAGGGGGTTGTGACATCAGTAAGGGAAGGAACCGCTAAAATAACAGTTCAGTCAAAAAAATATAAGAAGCTGAAAAAGTCATTTAGGATTGTTGTGGAAGATGGCAGCGGCATGGTCTATAGAGATTATTCGGATGATTGAGATATGTATGATTGAAGTATGAAGCAGAGAGGTGTCCGTGAGCCGTAAAATTGAGTTCTGTGGACAGATATTCTTGTGGAATATTACAGGATATGATTATAAAAAAGAAAGGGAAAGTGTAGAAATGAAGAAAAAAGCTATGCAGGAGATACGCAAAAAAATATTTATTATGTTATGTTTTGCTTTTTTATGTACCGTTGGAATATCAGTTCATGTTCAGGCTGATTCTGATATAGGGGTGACAGAGCTTTCAGAAGATGAAAGATATAATCCAGAATATTATAAACCAATATCCAGAAGAGCAAAAACACGCATGGCTTCAATGGATAGTTTTGAAAACAAAGTCGTGACGGCATTACAGAAACTTGAAAAAAAGATTGATATTTCAGAGTACGGATTATCAGAAAAAGAACTCAAAACGGCTTATTTTCAGATACTGAATGATCATCCAGAGTTTTTCTATGTAGAGACTAAATATTCGTATTCTTACAATGATAAAGGTATTGTGTCTATAACACCAGTATACAGCATGGAAGATGAACAACAGATACATGAAATTCAAGGGAAAATGGATGCGGCAGTTAATGAAGCAATTTCTTGCATTTCAGATGATATGGAGGATTATGAGAAGGCCTGGTTGTTCATGACTGGCTGATTAAGTATTGTGAATATGATTACGAAAACTATCTTAAAGACCAGATACCGTCAAAATCCCATACTGCCCGGGGTGCATTAGTAGATAAATTTGCTGTGTGTGATGGATATGCCAAGGCGTATTTGTACATTATGCAGACAAAGCTTGGAATTACATGTGGTATTGTTTCCAGCGATTCTATGAATCATGCCTGGAATATGATACAGATTGGGAATCATTATTATCATGTAGATGTCACCTGGGATGATCCTACATGGGATTGCATTGGAAGAGTAGACCATACTTATTTTCTGCTTAGTGATCAAACAATTCAAAGGAAAGAAAAACCTCATATTGGTTGGGGAACTTCAACAGTGGCAGATGATACTTCATATGAAAAAGGACTTTGGGTAAGTACTGACAGCGGTGTCGTTTATTATAACGGGAACTGGTATTTTGTTGATAATGCTGCCAGAAAAATAAAGAAGACAACAAATATTTTGAATGGATTGCCAGAGGAGTGTTATTTCTTTG
Organism: uncultured Dorea sp.; assembly: GCA_948602995.1. Classification (GTDB taxonomy): domain Bacteria; phylum Bacillota; class Clostridia; order Lachnospirales; family Lachnospiraceae; genus CAPEBR01. The sequence goes on along the minus strand of CAPEBR010000004.1, from coordinate 58,908 downwards.
AAGAATTTTGGAAACCCTCTAGCAGTAGTTATTACGAGAACGCATATTCTTACCTTTGGCTATATCGGAATAAGTTGTATTTTAATGATGCTAAAAAGATTTACAGTATGTCGTTTGCAACTGATAAGGTAACCGCCATTTATGAACCTTCCGGTCTGTCTGTCGGTATGAATATTTATGGCTTTAAACTGGAGGACGGTGTGTTGAAGTATGCGCTTCAGACAGTACCTGTTTTGCAGGAATCTCAAAGTAAGTATATTCATACAACTCCTTTGCCGGAAGTTCCTCCTTGTACAAATCATGAATGGGATGATGGGACTGTCACCAAAGAAGCCACCTGTTTCCAAGAAGGGGTTAAGACATTTACATGTATGCAGTGTAGTGCTTCAAAGACAGAGACGATCCCGAAAACAAATGAACATAAAAGCACAGAAATCAGGAATCGGAAGGAAGCCACTTGCAAAGAAGCAGGCTACAGCGGAGATACTTATTGTAAAGATTGTAATGCAAAATTAGAAACAGGAAAAGCGATCCCTGTCAGCAATGTGCATAGTTGGGATAATGGCTCCGTGATCACGCCAGTCACCTGTTTATTGGATGGTGAAAAAGAATTTACTTGTGTTCTATGTGGAGAGAAGAAGACGGAGACTATCCAGGCCACTGGTCACAGGAATACAGAAATTAAAAATAAAGAAGATGCCACCTGTAAGGAAGCAGGCTACAGTGGAGACACTTATTGTAAAGACTGTGGTACAATAGTGGAGAAGGGAGAAATAGTTCCTGCTACAGGCAAACATGTCTGGGATAATGGAGTCATTATAAAAGAAGCAACAAGTTCGGAAAAAGGAACCAGGATACGGACATGTAGTCAGTGTGGTGAATCAAAAACAGAAGAAATTCCGGCAATGGGTCCTGCTCCTGCACCAAAGAAAGGAACTGTCCTAAAATTAGGCAATTATTCTTATCGCGTGACAAAATCTGGCGCTAAAAATGGTACTGTTGAATTTTACAAAGCAGGCGGAAATGTCAAGACACTAACCATTCCTTCTTCTGTCACGATTAATGGAATTACTTATAAGGTAACAGGTGTAAGAGCAAAAGCATTTAAAAACAACAAAAAGATAAGCCGTGTTACTATAGGCAGCAATCTTGCTGCCATAGGGAAGGAAGCTTTTTCCGGGTGTAAAAATTTAAAGAATATTACCATTAAGTCTACTAAACTAACAAGTGTTGGAAAAAATGCAATCAAGAATATTCATAAAAAAGCGGTTATTAAGTGTCCGTCTAAAAAATTGAAAAAATATAAATCGCTTTTTAAAGCTAAAACAGGTTTTAAGAAAAAAACAATGAAGATAAAAAAATAAACTGTAAGCTAGATTTTGTAAGGATGTGGTGATTTGGGACTTACAGAAGATAGGTATAAGAAGTAAAAGCGGCCAGTCGGGGACGGGGCATTTTTAAAAATGCCCCGTCCCCGACTGTTTACAGAAGTATATATTTTACGATAAATAGAATGGCCAGTACATACATCAGCCAGCTGATTTTCTTTTCCTTTGCTTTTCCGGTCAGTATGTTTAGTGCTACATAAGAGATCACACCCATGGAAATTCCTTCAGAGATGCTGTAGAAGAACGGCATTGCCGCGATACAGATATAGCAGGGGAGCGCCTCTGAGATATCCTTAAAATCAATATTTGCCACATTTGTCAGCATGTAGAATCCGACAATAATGAGTGCCGGTGCTGTGGCAAATGAAGGGATTGCCAGGAAGATGGGTGACAGGAACAGGGAGAGTCCGAAGAGGACTGCCGTTGTTACGGAGGTAAGGCCTGTTCGTCCGCCTTCTGTTACGCCGGAGGCACTCTCTACAAAGGTGGTTGTGGTGGTCGTTCCGATTGCAGCGCCGACAGTGGTCGCAACCGCGTCAGCCATAAGAGCGCCCTTGATGCGTGGGAGCCTGCCGTCTTTATCCAGCATGTCCGCTTTTGAAGCTACACCGATCAGTGTGCCGATTGTATCAAACATATCTACGAACAGAAATGCAAAAATGACGGTTACAAAATTCAGTGAGAAGATTCCGTCAAACTGGAGTTTCCCGAAAACAGGCATGATACTGGGTACAGACAGACCGTTGCTGAAGTCAGGAAGCAGTCCGTAAAAGCCCAGCTCGGGATTTGGTACATAGATCCCTGCAAGCTGGCAGATAATTCCAAGGAGCCAGGTGATCATAATTCCCCACAGAATATTGCCCTTAATATTTCTGATTACAAGGATTCCTGTGATAATCACACCGATTACAGCGAGGAGTACGGTGACGCCTGCATCGTGAAAGCCTGCCTCTACTCCATTTACGAGATTGTATTTATCTATAGAAAACAATTCTACCAGAGTTGAGCCGCCGACAACAATATTTGCATTCTGAAGTCCGATAAATGCAATGAAAAGACCGATTCCCACGCTGACTGCGGCTTTCAGATTCAGCGGAATTGCATTAAAGATCGCTTCCCGGACATTTGTAAGAGAAAGAATGATGAATATAATACCTTCTATAAATACAGCGGTGAGTGCCACTTCCCACTTGTAGCCCATGTTCATGACTACGGTATATGTGAAATACGCATTCAATCCCATGCCCGGTGCGAGTGCAAATGGATAGTTTGCCAAAAGTGCCATTAGAAGTGTGCCGAGAAGCGAGGCAAGCGCTGTCGCAGTAAATACGGCGCCCTGATCCATTCCGGCTTCTGCGAGGATGCCTGGATTAACGGCAAGAATATATGCCATGGTCATAAACGTTGTAATACCGGCAAGCACCTCAGTCTTAACATCTGTGTTGTTTTCTTTTAGTTTGAAAAATTTTTCTAACATGTTTTTCCTCCCTTTTCTCTCATAATCGGTTAGATTTGATAACTATTTTATTTTACCAAAATGAAGTGTAAAAGTAAAGTTATTAGTTATCGTCCCGAATAGTAACAAATAAGTTACTGTTCACACAGGACTTTGCATTTACTGCAAAGTCCGTAAGAAAATGATTCAGGTGTGAGCAAATCCCATTCGCGAAGCGAATTTTAAATGGATTTGCGAATGTTACTGTGCGGAATGAACAGTAACACAAATAATAAAGATTGCAAAAAACACTTCCCAATACAAAGAAGATGTAGTATAATGATTACTATTCACGGGGGCGTGCACTCCACTGCATGGCATCCGAGCCGATAAAGTGGTGTTTTCCGGCATCCAGCCCCTCGCTGAAAGCGGCTTTTAAATGGTCTGGATGCGTTTGAGCGGATGGTTAGCCCGTGAATAGTAATGTAAAATAGCTACAACGTAGAGGCGGTCCGGTGTGAACCGTGCAATACGATCAATATCACTTAAGTCATGTCAGACTGACGATCCCAGGAAGATGGAAGATATTTGTTATTAATGTGAAAGGATTATTTATTATGATGAGAGAAAAATATGAAACATTGCCCCTTGCAACATTAAAGGATCTTGCAAAGGCAAGAGGAATCAAGGGTATTTCCGCAATGAAGAAGGCAGATGTTATAGAGGTTATGCTAAGAGAAGACGCGAAGGAGAAGGGGCAGAAGGAAGCAAAAGAGCAGAGGGAAATAAAAGAGCAGAAAGAAGTAAAAGAACAGAAGGAGCAGAGAGAGCCCAGGGAATTAAGGAAAGATTCAAGGGAAACGGTGAAGGAGATGTCAGCCAATACTGGCGATAAGGAACTGCATGACATTGACAAGCTGGACAGTGGAATTGCCGTGAAAGGAATCCTTGAGGTTATGTCAGATGGATTTGGATTTATCCGGAGCGAAAATTACCTGCCTGGAGATAATGATGTATATGTGTCGCCGTCCCAGATCCGCAGATTTAATCTGAAGACAGGAGATATTCTGGAGGGACATACGAGAATAAAGACGCAGCAGGAGAAGTTCAGCGCCCTTTTGTATCTGACCCATATCAATGGGATTGATCCGCTGGCCGCAATGCGCAGACCTAACTTTGAAGATCTTACCCCGATCTTTCCAAACGAACGTCTGAAGCTGGAGTGCGGAAGGACAAGCACCGCTATGAGGATTATGGATCTCCTGTCCCCGATTGGAAAAGGACAGCGCGGCATGATCGTTTCCCAGCCGAAGGCGGGTAAGACTACTTTGTTAAAGCAGGTAGCCCTGTCTGTACAGCAGAATAATCCGGAGATCCATCTTCTGATTCTGCTGATTGATGAACGTCCTGAGGAGGTGACTGATATCAGGGAAAGCATTGAGGGGGATAATGTTGAGGTAATCTATTCTACCTTCGATGAGCTTCCAGAGCATCATAAGAGAGTTTCTGAGATGGTGATCGAGAGGGCAAAGCGCCTCGTAGAACACGGAAAGGATGTCATGATTCTGCTCGACAGCATTACGAGGCTTGCAAGGGCGTACAACCTTACAGTGCCGCCGTCAGGAAGAACTCTTTCCGGTGGTCTTGATCCGGCGGCTCTTCACATGCCGAAGCGTTTCTTTGGCGCTGCGAGAAATATGCGTCAGGGCGGCAGTCTTACGATTCTTGCCACTGCACTTGTGGATACAGGAAGCAAGATGGACGATGTTGTATATGAGGAATTCAAAGGAACGGGTAATATGGAGCTTGTACTTGACCGGAAGCTTTCCGAAAAGCGTGTGTTCCCGGCTATTGATATTCCAAAGTCCAGTACTAGGCGGGAAGACCTTCTCCTTACAAGGGAGGAGCAGGAAGCAGTGGATACGATGCGCCGTGCATTTAATGGAATGCGTACAGATGAAGCGGTTGACAATATTATAAATCTGTTTTCCAGGACAAGAAATAATATGGAATTTATTCAATTAGTAAAAAAGACGAAATTAATCTAGACAATACTGTAGAAGTATGGTACAATTAGAAAGCTGTAAAAAAACGATTACGATTACGTTTTGCGATAACTTTTATAAAGAAGAGGTGAAAATCATGAAAGAAGGAATACATCCGACATATCATCAGGCAACTGTAACTTGTAACTGCGGCAACACATTCGTAACAGGTTCTACTAAAGAGGATATCCACGTAGAGATTTGTTCAAAGTGTCATCCGTTCTATACAGGACAGCAGAAGGCTGCCCAGGCACGCGGACGTGTAGATAAGTTCAACAAGAAGTATGGAATGGGAAAATAAGTTGGCAGGCATCAGGTTGAGGTTTTAGGATCTCAACCTTTTTTGTCATATACAGATGCTGGGAGGAGCATATATGAAATCATCCGATATCGGAGGCCAGGCGGTGCTGGAGGGCATTATGATGAGACACGAAGATGAATATGCCGTTGCAGTCAGAACGCCTGACGGAGAGATTGTTGTACAGAAAGAGACATATAAAAGTATAGTGAAGTGGAAGAAGCTTACAGAGATTCCCTTTATACGGGGGGTATTTAATTTTATTGACTCCATGGTTCTTGGAATTAAGACCCTCATGTATTCTGCAGAGTTCTATGAAGAGGACGAAGAAGAGCAGAAGGGGGAAGAGTCCGGGAAGGTCCAGACAAAAGAAACGCTGGAGAGACAGGAAAAGACCGAAAAGCTTCTCATGGCAGGTACAGTAGCATTTTCCGTGGTGATGGCGGTTGCAATCTTTATGGTGCTGCCATACCTTTTGTCCTCTTTTTTAAAGCCGCTTGTGACATCCTACACCGTGCGCACAGTGATTGAAGGATTTGTAAGGATCGGGATCTTTATGGCATATGTACTGCTGATTTCCAGGATGAATGATATCCAAAGGACATTTATGTATCACGGAGCTGAGCATAAGTGCATTAACTGTATTGAACACGGACTGCCCCTTACAGTGGAAAATGTCCGGAAAAGCTCCAGACAGCATAAGCGCTGCGGAACCAGCTTTTTGTTCTTTGTAATGGCCATCAGCATCATCCTGCTTCTGCTGATCCATGTAGAATCGCCGATTATGCGTGTGGCGGTCAGGATTGCCCTGCTTCCGGTAGTCGCCAGTATTTCCTATGAGGTGCTGAAGCTTGCCGGAAGAAGTGAGAACCCGGTTGTCAACCTTTTCAGCAAACCAGGACTAGCGGTGCAGAAGCTTACGACCAGGGAGCCGGATGACAGTATGATTGAGGTGGCGATACAGGCAGTTGAGGCTGTATTTGACTGGAGGGCTTATGAGGCGGAGAATTTTGACGCTGCGGCAGGGATATAGAGAAAAGACAGGGATTCCTGGAAGATGACAGGAGAGCTTATGAGGCAGAGAACTTTGACGCTGCGGCAGGGTCACAGAGAAGGAACAGAGATCCTTGGAAAAGCAGGGATTGCGGAGGCATCCCTTGATTCCTGGCTTCTGCTGTCTTATGTGACAGGGGTCAGCAGGGCTGCGTATTATGGAGAACCGGACAGGATACTTACAAAAGAAGAGGCAGACAGATATGAGACATTGATTCAGAAGCGGGCAGGGAGAATTCCTCTCCAGCATCTTACCGGAGAGCAGGAATTCATGGGATATACCTTCCAGGTAAATGAGCATGTGCTTATACCGAGACAGGATACGGAGACGCTTGTGGAAGAAGCGCTCAGGAGACTAAAGCCGGGCATGCATATCCTGGATCTGTGTACAGGATCCGGCTGCATACTCATAAGTCTTCTGAAAGCCGGCGCGGAGCGTCTGGCAGAGGCAGATGCGAAGCCTTCCGGGATGTCCGGCGGCATGCAGGAGAAGGAGATGCTGACAGGCATTGGAACAGACCTGTCTGGGGAAGCACTTAAAGTAGCGGCTGAGAATGCAGGAAGGCTCGGCGTCCGGGCCGGTTTTTTAAAAGGGGATTTGTTTGAGTGCGTGACGGGGAGATATGACATGATTGTATCTAACCCGCCTTATATTCCAACGAAGGTAATAGAGGGGCTTCAGGAGGAAGTAAGGCTTCACGACCCATATATTGCACTGGACGGAAAAGAAGACGGGCTTTATTTTTACCGTGAGATTATTAAGAATAGCGTATACTATATAAAAAAAGGCGGCTTTCTTTTATTTGAAACCGGATACGACCAGGGAGAGGCTGTGTCGGCTCTTATGCGGGACGCCGGATACAGCAAAGTTTCTATACAAAAGGACCTGGCAGGCCAGAACCGGGTAGTGTGCGGCAGCTATCACAGAGCGGAAAGGAAGCCGGTTTGAGGAATGCATAAGGCTTTTGTATTCCGCGAGAATATAGATAAGAGTTAGTAAGAGGAGGAATATCGTATTATGTTTGACAGACTAGAGGATCTGCTCATCCGGTTAGAGGAAATCCTGAGCGAGCTGCAGGAGCCGGATGTGGCAAATGACCAGAACAGATTCAGAAAGCTTATGAAGGAGCAGAACGATCTGACACCTATCGTGGAAGCATATAAAGAATATAAAAGATGTAAAGAGACTATTGACGACAGCCTTCAGATGTTGGAGGAGGAGTCGGACGAGGAGATGCGGGAGCTTGCGAAGGAAGAGCTGAACGAGGCGAAGGCAAGGATGGAGGAATTAGAGCATGAGCTTAAGATTCTCCTTCTTCCCAAGGATCCCAATGATGATAAAAATGTCATTGTCGAGATCCGCGCCGGTGCAGGCGGCGATGAGGCAGCATTGTTCGCAGCAGAGATTTACCGCATGTACATGCATTATGCAGAGAGCAGGCGCTGGAAGGTAGAGCTTGTTGAATGCGAGGAGATCGGCATCGGCGGTATGAAGAATGCCACCTTTATGATCGCCGGAAACGGAGCATACTCTGTAATGAAATATGAATCCGGGGTTCACCGTGTCCAGCGTGTGCCGGAGACAGAATCCGGAGGAAGGATTCACACATCAACCATTACGGTTGCCGTGATGCCTGAGGCAGAAGAGGTGGATATCCAGATTGATGAGAAGGATATCCGGATTGATGTTATGCGCGCGTCTGGAAACGGAGGGCAGTGTGTCAACACAACAGACTCTGCGGTGCGTCTGACCCATTATCCCACAGGTATTGTCATTTACAGCCAGACAGAGAAATCACAGCTTCAGAATAAGGACAAGGCATTTGCCCTGCTGCGTGCAAAGCTTTATGACCTGGAATGTCAGAAGCGCCACGACGCCGAATCTGAGGCCAGAAAGAGCCAGATCGGAACCGGGGACCGCTCTGAGAAGATCCGTACTTATAATTTTCCGCAGGGGCGCGTAACTGACCATCGGATCGGCCTTACACTCTATAAGCTGGATAAGATTATGAACGGAGATATACAGGAGATTATAGATGCCTGCATTGCCGCAGATCAGGCGGCGAAGCTTGCAAATATGAATGAGTGATTCCGGCCATTTAACGGTGTAAAAATCTCATTGCCGGTTATGTAATCAAGTGGATTTTTTGTATGTAACAGGAAAGCTACAGGATAAGCAGAGATAAAAAAGGAGCGGAAAAAATGAAATGTCCATATTGTGCGAATACAGATACAAGGGTAATTGATTCCAGACCTGCCGAGGAGGGAAACTCCATCCGCAGAAGACGTTCCTGTGATATGTGCGGCAAACGCTTTACAACCTATGAGAAGATTGAGACGATCCCTCTTATCATTATCAAAAAGGATAATAACAGGGAGCAGTATGAACGGGGAAAGCTTGAAGCAGGGATCCTCCGCGCCTGCTATAAAAGACCTGTTTCAGCAGAGGATATTCAGAAAATCGTGAACCACATTGAGACAAAGATCTTTAGCATGGAAGCAAAAGAGGTTTCAAGCAGTACTCTCGGAGAGATCGCAATGGAGGAGCTGAAGACACTGGATGAGGTGGCATACGTAAGATTTGCATCTGTTTACAGGGAATTTAAGGATGTGAATACTTTCGTAGATGAGCTTAAGAAGATATTAAACAGGGAAGAACTATGAGAACATATAAGTTGACCATTTCCTATGACGGAACCCGTTACCAGGGCTGGCAGCGCCAGGCGACGACGGACAACACCATCCAGTTTGCCATTGAATACAGTATCGGAAAGCTGGTAGGATACCGCGTGCGGGTAGACGGCTCTGGAAGGACTGATTCAGGAGTGCACGCCAGAGAGCAGGTCGCCAGCGTCAAGCTGTCCAAACTCTATGATGTGCAGGAACTAAAGGAATCCCTGAACCGTTATCTGCCGGAGGATATCCGTATCATGAAGGTAGAGCTGGTAAAAAACGGATTCCATGCAAGGAAAAGTGCAAAAGGGAAAAAATACGAGTATTATATTGACTGCCGGGAAAAGCCAGACGTCTTTTCCCGAAAATACTGTTATCACTATCCAGAACAGCTGGATATAGAAGCGATGAGACAGGCAGCCGGACTGCTGATCGGAGAGAGGAACTTCATCAGCTTCACAGATGACAGGGAATGCAGGGATCCCGTGCGCCGCATCACAAATATAAAGATTGTAAACAGCGGCAAAAAAGTACGGATCACCTATTATGGAACCGGATTCTTATATCATATGGTGCGTATTCTGACCGGAACTCTCCTTGAAGTGGGAACCGGAAAACGCAGTCCATCCATGATTCCGGTCATCATTGCTGCGGAAGACCGAAGCCTGGCAGGCTTCCTTGCCCCGGCAAGAGGATTGTTTTTGCGGAAAGTATATTATTGAGCCTGCCTCGGACGGGGTATTTTTCACGACAAAAGCTTCACAGGAGCTTTTGTCGTGTACTATGGTAAAAAATACCCCGTCCCCAACTGAACAGGAGGAAATTTATGAAGTTTATTTCATGGAATGTTAATGGCATTCGTGCATGTATGCAGAAGGGTTTTATGGATTTTTTTGAAAAGGCAGACGCAGATATTTTTTGTATTCAGGAGTCCAAAATGCAGGAAGGACAGCTTAAGCTTGAACTTCCGGGGTATTATCAGTACTGGAATTATGCGGAAAGGAAAGGATATTCAGGGACTGCAGTCTTTACGAAAAGGAAGCCCCTTTCGTCATCTCTTGGAATGGGGATAGAGGAGCATGACCATGAGGGGAGAGTCATTACACTGGAGTATGAGGATTTTTATTTTGTGACCGTGTATACGCCAAATTCTCAGAATGAGCTGGCAAGGCTTCCGTACCGTATGAAATGGGAGGAGGACTTTCTGCGGTATCTCAAGAAGCTGGAGGAGACAAAGCCGGTGGTATTCTGCGGAGATCTGAATGTTGCCCACAGGGAGATCGATCTGAAGAACCCGAAAACGAACCGGAAGAATGCAGGATTTACGGATGAAGAGAGACAGAAGTTTACAGAGATCCTAAATGCAGGATTTGTTGATACCTTCCGGTATTTCTATCCGGATAAGGAAGGGATATACTCCTGGTGGTCCTACCGCTTCAGCGCCCGGGCAAAGAATGCGGGGTGGCGAATTGATTATTTCTGCGTATCTGAGTGTCTGAAAGACAGACTTAGAGATGCGAAAATCTTGACGGAAGTTATGGGATCAGACCACTGTCCGGTTGAGCTTGATATGGAGTGAAGTAACAGTCAGTGAAAAGTGCTTAACTAGTATAATCCACACTAATTACCGATACGTTTCACGCAGGATAAATTTTCAGCCTGCAAGGCGGAGGAACGAGGCGTAGCGGTGGCTACGCCGATTGACGACAACGCGGCAGATGGAAATTTAGACAAGTTGAAACGTACGGTTAATTAGTGTGGGTTATACTAGAGCTAAAGGTAAACCAATATCTGCTATAGCTGTTTTTTTTAGACAAGGAACAGGTATATTATAGTCATAGCAAAAAAAGCTGTGCTTGTTTTTGGTGCAGAAAAACCAGATGAAATATAATAAGAGGGAGCATAATGGACATTAGCGGTCTTTTAAAGTACTACAGAAAAAAGAACAGTTATACACAGGAATATGTAGCTTCAAAATTGAATGTAAGCCGGCAGGCGGTTTCTGCCTGGGAAAACAATCTGGCGTTCCCAGACATTGAGAACTTACTTCTGCTGAGCCGGCTATACAAGATTTCGCTAGATGATTTAGTAGGAAACAAAACAGATATAGAGAATAAAAAAATTTCTCTATCTGCTTATTGCTTATCTCCGGACGATATAAATAGTTCTGAAGAAATAACATCGGAATTAAAAGGAATTTTCTACATTTTTTAATTGTGAGACGAATGCTCCCTTTGGCCTGGCGGAAAAAGAGGTCATACGGTTCTGAAAGAAAGTTAGTAAAAAACCTGGAAAAATCGGGGGAGCAAACAATTATGCAATTAAATATTGCAATTGGCAAAAGAAAATTGCTTGGAATAAAATGGAAAAGTCGTATAATAAAGATAACTTCTTACTATAGCCAGTAAAGAGAAGAGAATCTAACATTTACGAGGAGGAATACATAATGGAATGGATTATTAAACCAAGATCAGTTCCAGGAACACCTGATGCATGCATCAAAAATACATGCACAACGCATGGATGTTCCAGTGTGTGTGTCAAGGGATACTATTGTAAAATAAAGGCATAGATTTCCTGGATTTAGTAAAACTACACTCTGACAGATATTGTAGATTTTCAGAAATACAAGTAAAATAAACATGTCTGTCAAAAACGCAAAAGGCTGCAGCTAGAAAGCTGCAGCCTTTTGAAATAATATACAAAGCTAGAAATTTGTAAAAGGTAATAGGAAACTAAGTGAAAAATTCTGCAAAAAGTGTGCGAGACAAAGAGAAAAGATTGTGAATTTTTCCGGCTCTTTTATTCTGAGATATCCATATACAATTCCAAAAATAAAAGCAAAAATTACTGTGTACCAATTCTGGTGAAATGGAAAATGTGACAAACCAAATAAAAGAGCAGAAAGGAAGACGCTCAGTGAAGAACTGTGAAATGCTCTTTGAAAAAAAGTTAATATGAAACCACGATAAAGGATTTCTTCACTTATTGCATTTACCAATGTACTAAAAAAATCAAGGAAAAACGAAGCATAGGAACCAAAACAATCTACGAGTCGTTTCATTAGATCTCCAATTGAGAAAAGGAAACCATTTTTTGAAATAAAGTTAGAGATGGCATTATAGTGTAATATAAAAGTCATTAAAAATGTTAGAACGATTCCGCTAATAATCTGTATATGGATATTTCTAAAATGAAATCCGTATTCTTCTAATGATTCTTTTAGAAAATTGTCGATAAGAAATATGCACAATAAACTTCCGAATATGGCAGCAAATATAGATGTATATGTATCGGAAATGAGCATGAAAAAAGAAATGTAAATAGTAGCAATTATAAAAAATGCAATCCAGTGTTTTTTTGATAATGTTTTCATAGTATAACTCCTTCAATAATTTAAGATTTTTCTTCCATAAGTATAGCATATGATATATACTGCGGCAATTGAAAGGTAGGTTTTATCTGCAATAAACCATTGCAGATATGCAAGGAATGATTGCTGGGAACAGAGATGGGAGAATGATATAATAATAGATGTCTTCTTTACTGGCAATAGAAGAAAATATGCAAGAAGAGGAGGAATATAAAATGGAATGGATTATCAAACCAAGAGTAGTTCCCGGAGAACCCGATGCATGTATTAAGAATATGTGTCCTACATACAAGTGCGTAGTTGTATGCAATCCATTTTTTTGCAACGAGAGAAGGTAAAGTGAGAAAATGGAGGTTCATTCATTTTTCTTATAAAGTGTAATGTAAGTTAATGTACAGTTATGCTATAAGCGAAACCGGAAGTTCTTTAAAAATTTTTTTAGGCAGTAAAGGTGACTGGTTTCGCTTGTGCCAGGTTTTTATTTAATGAGAAGGAGAATTTGAAAATGTCTTGCGGTGAAAATAATGCACATATAGAAAAAATGAAACTGTCTTTGTTCAATGTGATAGAACGGGTTGAAGATGGAATTTTGATTTATAATACGAATAGTGGGGGAATATTAAAACTGAATAAAAAATATGAAGAAAAATACAATGCTCTTGCAAGAAATGAGGGAATGGATGATAAGGAATTAAAGAGCGCCCTTATTGAAGGGGGAATGATTATTGAAGAAACGAAAGGTAATGAAGTAGAAAAACTGCTCTTGGAAAATAAAATTGTGCGGTTTAGTGGGAATAGTATTGGACTTACCATTGCTCCAACTATGGCTTGTAATTTTAGATGTCCTTATTGTTATGAGAAGGGAAAAGAATATGTGACGATGAATAAGGATACTATTGAAAAAATAAAAGAATACATAAAAAACTTAAAAGAACGTTATAAGCTTATTGATATTGTATGGTATGGCGGAGAACCCTTGCTGGCATTTGATATTATAAAAGAATTGATGGAGGAAGTTTACAAAAATTTTGAGCGAAAGAATGTGTCGGCAAGTGCAATAACTAATGGGTATTTGTTAAGCAAGGATATTGTATTAGAGATGAAAAAGTTAAATATAAACGATATACAAGTTACAATCGATGGGCCTCCGGAGATACACAATGAGAGAAGACGGTTGCCCTCTGGCGCAGATACCTTTTTTGTGATTTTAAATAATCTGAAAGAAGCATTAGAAGTATATCCTGAATTAAAAGTTGCAGTGCGGGTAAATGTAGATAAAACCAATATTAATAGCATAGATGAGATGGAAGGCCATTTGAAAGAATTTGGCTTATTAAATAAGATTTCAACTTATATTTCCCCAGTTACGAATAATAATGAAAATTGTGTGGACGGACACTGTTTTAATGTGCAGGAATTTGCCTTAGAAGAGATAAACTTTATGAAAAAAAATCTAGATAACGGGATGTCATTAATTAATGTACCAGATAAAAAAGTAGGTATGTGCTCGGCTGTTTCATATAATTCGTGGGTAATTGACGCAAAAGGCGATTTTTACAAATGTTGGGAGGGCATTGGAGAATTTTCTGAAAATGTTGGCAATATTTTTCAAGAAAGATTGGATATAAATAAAAATTTATTAAAATGGCTTTCATATTCAATTGAAGATGATGAAGAATGCATGAAATGTCCATATTTACCAGTTTGTATGGGTGGGTGTCCGAATTACCGCGTGAGCAATAAAAAGAAAAATTGCCATCCCATTAAGGAAAATGCGAATCAAATTGTAAGATTAATCTATGGGATGTCAAGGCAAAAGGCAGAAAATAATGCTTAATTTTTGTGCGAGATATATTTCAGTGTATAGACATAAGCTGGCTGTATATTTGTCAATGTCTATAGTATCAACAATTATTGCGATAATTATTCCCATTTTTTGCGGACGGATTATAGATTTAATGACTTCAGATCAAGACGTCTATAGACTTATAAAAATGGGGATTTTAGTTTTACTTTTGGGTTTCTTTAATATCTTGATCGGTTATTGGAACTATAGATTTTATATAGTAATACAAACTAATACAGCTCAGGATATAAGTGAGGATATAATACATCACCTTCATAAAATATCTCTAAATGAACTACAGAAATATGACAAGGGATATTTAAACGAAAGTATTAATAATGATAGTAATTCAATAGTGATTTTTTTCTTGTCTTTGATAGTAAATGCTTTGTCGAATGGTCTTATGTTACTTTCATCGCTGTTAATTTTATGTACAATTTCATTAAAAGTAGGGGTTGCATTGTTCTTGCTTATATGTTTGTATATTATTTTCTTTTTGGGGATTAGGGACAGACTTTTGAAAGAAGCAGAATCTTACAAAGACGTCCGTTCTCTTTTTTTTAGTGCATTGCTGGAACAATTTAGTAATATAAAGTTCATAAAACAGCAGGCTCTTGAAGACTATTACAAGGGCAAGTTAAAACATGAATTTAAGATTTTTTTTGAAAAAGCATTAAGTGTGCAGCAATTTTTTTATAGATATTCAAGTGTTGATGATATTTTGGAAATTTCTGTAAATTTCTGCATTTATGTATTGGGTGGAATTAGTGTGATCAAAGGGAATATGACGATAGGTGGGTTTACTATTATTCTAAATTTTTACAAGAATATCATAGCGTCTATAAAGTATTTTGCGGATCTGGGTAAGGAGTATCAGGATAATAATGCATCCTATAAAAGATTACAAAAATATTGTGAGCTGAAAGAACAGAAAAATGGTGTTCAAATATTAGAGAATATCTCAACAATATCATGTAATAATTTATGCTTCACAAGAGACGGACAACGAATTTTGCAAGGATTAAATATTACTTTTGAGAAAGGCGAAATCTATTGTATTCACGGAGAAAATGGCAGCGGAAAGACAACGTTAATAGATTTGTTATCAGGCTTGTTTATTGGAGAGTATGAAGGAAAGATTTATTATAATGATATTAATATTGAAAACATTGATATGAGAAAAATGAGGCGGCAAAAAATTTCTATACTAGAACAGGAGCCTTATGTTTTGGGGGGAAGTCTTGAAGACAATATTTGTCTGACAGGGAAACAACTTGAAAGCAAATATTTTTCAGGGATAATAGAAAAGAAAATCGGTACAGTTGGAGAGAATGGTAAAGGAATATCAGGAGGGGAAAAACAAAAAATCGGGATACTCCGTGTTCTTGCGAAACAAAGTGATGTAATGATATTTGATGAACCTACTTCAGCATTAGATCAAGAAAGTAAAAAAGAATTTTTTGAACTATTAAAGGAAATCAAGAAAGAAAAAATTATAATATTTATTAGTCACGATAATGAAGCGAAGCAAATAGCAGATAAAGTTATTGATATGTCTGTAGAAAACCATGGTTAACTTCAGGATCCTGCATTGCGGATGAACTGCCCATACCGCAACGGATCGCTATGAGTGGCCTTCTAGATTGTGAATAGTAACGGATTAAGAGGTATATTACCTCGCACAATTAACAATTTCTTTTCTTTGGCATCGGATTATGATATAATTCCAAAAGGATTTTATTATAGGAGGAGATAATCTATGACTAAAAACATTCTTTCGAAAAAACACTGGACTTGTTTTTTTATAATTGTTGTACTTTATATTTTTACAGTTGTAACAGACATAATATATCTGCCTGTTTTAAATATCATTTTATGCTTACTGCTTATTCACAATTACCTTAAAGAGCCGTTTTTCAGTTACGGTTTAAGTTTCAAAAAAATACATATCCAGATAATCTGCAGTCTTCTGCTTGCAGCAATTATATTGTTTTACCTCTATGGCAATGCTTTTACGTGGAATATATATCCTTTTGTAATAGGTCGTTTTATGAGACACTTCTCATCCTATGCATCACTGTGTTTATATTTTTTCAATATATTAGTCCGTGCTTTATATGACGAAATAGCATTCCGGGGGATTTTTTTATCCTTTTTCCAAAGAATATTTACAAAACCTTTAGTGAGTATTGTTTTGTGCGCCATTTTATTCGGTGCAGCAGATTATCTCGCTGGCCAGGATATCTTTCGTGCTGTTTTAGCCGTTGTTACTGGATTTATCTATGGGTATCTGAGAATAAATGAGCCGGAAAAATTTACTGTTTTTTCCCTTTCTCTTACTCATTTTTTGCAAATTTTTTGTGCTGATATTATTGAGTTCTGGTAGATGTTAGTTTTAAAAGCGAGGAGAATCACTATGAAAATTAATAAACTTTCTAAAAAATACTGGTTTTCATTTTTCGTAATCATAGTATTTGATGGCGTCTATTCTTTTGTCTGGCCCACTGGTGGTAACAGAATTTTAACTATTTCCTGTGTTATTCTGGGCTCCGTTCTTTGCTTATCACTGGTTCGCTTTTACCTTCAGGAGACATTAGAAGAATATGGTTTGTGTTTAAAAAACCCCCACATACAGATTATCTGCATGTTACTTATCACATTTACGATAAGCTTTTTGACATATTACCGTGGCCTTGCGAAAGAGGGTACAACTTTAATTTTAACAAAATCCACCTTAAAACATATTGGAGAACTTTTTCCTGTTTCTTTTACAATTTTGCTGTTAGCAAGCGTTACCTACGAGGAAGTCCTGTTTCGCGGTTTCCTTTTAACTTTTTTTCAAAAGTTGTCTGGAAGTTCTTTCCTGGGTGTATTTATCTCTGCTATTTGGTTTGGACTAACTCATTACTCTGCTTCCGGCACTCCGGAAGAGATCTGCGGTAGAGTTATATCAGCTTTTATCTTGGGGATCATATATGGATATTTAAGAGTAAAAGAGCCACAAAAATTCACCCTTTTCTCACTTAGTATCGGACACTTTTTAAATGATATTATCGCGCTTGCTTTAACAGCCGTTTTAACATAGTACCAGTGTTTTGAAGATAATGGCATAAGCAATAATTTCTTTATATCAGACTGCAATTATTTTTTTATTAAAAAGAGTAATTACAGTTTGTCAAAATCTTTCGGATTTTGTTTACGTTTATTCCTTGAAAAACTACGTTGGAGATAATTGGATTATTAATAGCCAAAAAAGGTGATAAAATAAAAGCATAATTTTAATGCTCCATGCCCTGATCAGAGGAGAAATGTAATTGAAAATAATATACGTGAAAAACTAATTACATGACGCAAGCAGTGCATGGAGACACTTTAGTAATCTCTACTGATAGTAGACACATTTCAGCATTGTAGACACTAGAATTTTTGGGAATTAGGGTTGCTCTAAAAAAGGTATACTGGAAGTAAATATTCTGCAAGATGGTATGAGGGTGATACATATGAGCAGCATTTGTTATTATGCAGGGTTGAGAATTAGGGGAGTACGCGAAAAAAGGCACTATACCAGAGAAAAATTAGCTGAGATGGCAGGAATCTCATCAAAGTTTTTATATGAAATCGAAAGCGGGACAAAAGGATTTTCCGCAGATACTTTATACAAATTAGCAGAAGCATTAGAGATCAGTTCAGACTATATACTTTATGGGGAGAACAGAGACAGAAGAGATAATAGATTGATTCAGGCCTTGGACAAATTTGAACAAGCCCAGTCAGACAGTTTGGTTGAAATCATTGAGCTGATCTATAAAATTTCAGAAAAATAATTATTGACTGATATACGGATTGTTCCGTGCTAATGCACTCCCGCAGTTGTTATTTGATTGAGCGCAGATCATATTTTAACAGCCGTTTTTTATACGTAGATACTGGACTATTGCTTGGACGATTCATTTGCTGTCAAGGAAGTTCTTCCGGTTTTTAAAACTTTATATACCGATATTCTGACATATAATCGCTTCAAAAAAGAATTTAGCCTGACCGGGATTATGCCAAAAATATATGCATATCTACTTTATCTTCTATAGAACGATTATGTTCGATATAAATTCTAATCTTATCTTTTAACCGTGTTTCAACATTCATAAAAATCTGCTGAAAAGTTCCTTCATCAAGTGCAGAAGATAACTCATCAAAAACGTATATATCTGCCTGTGAATCAGCAAGTGCTCTCGCAAGAAGTACCCGTTTTCTCTCACCGCCTGAGAGATGGGAGCCATTTTCTCCAATTGATCCACTATGATTTTTTAGAACTTCCGCCAAATGGCATACCCTTACAATTTCTTTAAAATCCGCTTCTGGAAGGGATGGATTCGCTATCATAATATTATTAGTTATTGTATCGTCAAAAAGATATTCGTCCTGTATCAGATAACTGATCCTCGGGAGCCCCTGTACAGCATTTCCATTCGATCTGTATTGGACATGTCCTTTTCGCGGTGTATAGATATGTGTAATCAGATTCACCAGTGTTGTCTTTCCGGCACCAGTCTTTCCGAAAACAGCTAATGACACTGGTGCTTTTAAGTTGAGCGTCAGGTCCTTTATGATAGTGTGGGATTCAAAATCATAGGAAACATTTTCTAGATGAATCTCATCAACTGGTACAACAGGACAATTTCCCGGATCCTTCGGAAGATTTAATACTTGCTGCAAACGGCTTACAGATACTTTCAGCTTGATAAGATCTTGATTGATCGAAACCGTTTCCAACAGTGGATCTGTAAGCATATGATTATACATTAAAATTGCTGTCAGACCGCCGACTGAAATAATATTCTTCGTAATCATAAGCGCTGAAATAATCAAAATAATACCTATGGAGAACATAAACAGTGAACTTGTACAGAAATAGGTCAAATTTTCAAGCCTGCTCTGACGGATCTGGCTGTCCGCCAGAGATTCCCCATTTTTTGACACCTTTTTATAATATGTTTCTGTTACCCTGTGCAGCTTCACTGGAAGGAACCCATAGATGCCCTCTGTAAAGGTTTTCCACATAAGCTCTGTAGCTTTTCTTTGCCTTATAAAGTTTTGCTCCGACTTTTTCCGGATTGCTTCAATCATAAGTGAAGAAAACAGACCTAACGGAATGATAATCAGTGTCAGGTATATATTGATACAGGACATAAAATAAAATCCAAAAACAAATTGCAGGAGCGCAGAAATGCCTCTTACATAAGGCGACAGGATATTCTGGGCGCAGTATTCTGTATCTTTGATCAGGTAGTTGTTCAGATCAGAGGTGTGATTGTTCTTTATGTACTGAATCTGTGTCTGGGTCAGAGAACGGTATAAATTCAACTGGGCTTTCAGGGATATCTTTGCCTGGAGCAGTTCTGTGAGATGCCTGGCAAAAGATGAAAAAGCCGCATTTAATATTTGGAGAACTAAATACAGAACCCCATAGTGCAAAATCATTACAAAAATGCGATCTCCATTGACGGAGGCTATATCAACAATTTTTTGTATCAGTATAACAGGATAGAACGAAAAGACAGCACTGAGTACTGTACAAACCATAATCAGCAATAACAGGATGTTTTTTTGAAAATCGAAAAGAGATTTTATATATTTTAACATAAGCTCCTTCCTATGAATGCAATGTGCCTGATATTTTATCTATTTACAAAATTTTACCATTTTGCGCAAGAAATTGTTTTTAGTCTAAAATAAGACGAGATGACATCCTGCTGAATTTAAGGATAAGAATATTTGGAAAGTTACATAGTTATGTAGCAGGTGATTAAATCATAGGAAATATTATGTAAAATGTGTGCAAGGCAAAGCGAAAAAATGGTAAAGTTTTCGGGTTTCTTTATTCTTAAAGTTCCATATATGAACCCCGTAATAAAAGCAAAAAGGACTTGCTCTAAATTATGTCCTCCTGGGTAATGGCTTACAGCAAATATACTGGCACACAGAGTAACGCTGAAAACTCCTTACGCAAAATTTTGTTTGATCAAACCAAAGAAAGGTATGGTAAAGGCTTAAAGCCGTTGAATTATATTTACTGGGGTGGGGACGATTTTGATTATATAAAGTTGATACTACCAAAATATTACGAGGAGGTAAAAAAATGGAATGGCTAATTCAACCCTGCGCAGTTCCAGATCAAGGACAAGGAGGTAGTGGCTGTACAATCAAGGGATGTGGAAAAAAAGACTGCATTGCCTTTAATAGTTGCCCACAACAAGGATGCTTCATACAAATAAATAGATAAATATGAAGGCTTCAAATCATAAGGAATATTGTTTTTAGGCAATATTCCTTATGAATTTATTCTATAGTATAGAATTTTTTGTTTTGTATAAAAAGATATGGAGGATAGGGAGAATGATTTTAGATGCAGATAAAATATGTAAGAAGAATATAAAATTATCAAGATTCAACATAGTGGAGCATGTTGCAGATGGTATTATAATTTATAATACATATAGTGGAGGGATCTTAAAATTAGATAAAGAGTATGAAAACAAATATAATGCTTTGCTGACGGATGGTTCAATTGATGATGTGGAATTTAAAAATGTGCTTATCTATGGGAAAATGCTTCTTGATGAGACAGATGGAGATGAAATTGAGAAAGTCTTTTTGAAAAATAAGGTAGAGCGTTTTGGAGGAAATGCTATTGGTCTGACAATTGCGCCGACAATGGCGTGTAATTTTCGATGTCCATATTGCTATGAAAAAGGAAAAGAATATGTAACTATGAGAGAAGAAACGGTTGAAAAAATGAAAGAATATATTCGAAATTTAAAGGAAGAATACAAATATATCCATATTTCATGGTATGGAGGAGAACCATTGTTGGCATTTGATATTATAAAAGAATTGATGGAGGAAGTGTATAAAAACTTTAGTAGGAAGTACGTGTCATCAAATGCAATAACCAATGGATACTTGCTGAATGAACAAATTGCACTGGATATGAAAAAGTTAAATATAAGCAGTATTCAGGTTACAATTGATGGACCACCAGAGATACATAATGAAAGAAGAAGGCTTCCTTCGGGTGAAGA
This sequence comes from uncultured Dorea sp., assembly GCA_948602995.1. Classification (GTDB taxonomy): domain Bacteria; phylum Bacillota; class Clostridia; order Lachnospirales; family Lachnospiraceae; genus CAPEBR01. The sequence continues at coordinate 37,718 of CAPEBR010000004.1, read as the reverse complement.
TACTTTTTTTGTGATTTTGAATAATCTTAAGAAAGCATTAGAAGTGTACTCTGAATTGAATGTTTCTGTGCGGGTTAATGTGGATAAAACCAATATTTGCAGAATAGGTGAGATAGAAGATTATTTAAAAGAATATGGTCTGCTTAATAAAATTTTTGTGTATATTGCTCCAGTTACAAATATTAATGATACTTGTATAGATGGACAGTGTTTTAATGTAAAGGAGTTTGCTTTAGAAGAGGTGAATTTTATGAAAAAAAATTTGGAAAATGGAATGATATTTGTTAGTGTCCCTAAACAAAATATAGGAATGTGTGGAGCAGTGAGTATTAATTCTTGGGTAATAGATGCAAATGGAGACCTTTACAAATGTTGGGATGATGTAAGTGATTTGTCTGAAAAAGTTGGAAGTATTTTTCAAGAGGAGCGTGAAATTCCTTCCAATTTATTAAAATGGCTTTCCTATTTAATAGAGGATGATGAGGAGTGCAGGAAATGTCCATATTTACCAATTTGTATGGGTGGATGCCCGAATTATCGTGTGAAAAATAAAGATAAAAACTGCCATCCTATTAGAGAGAATGCTAGACAAATAGTAAAGTTAATCTATGATGTATCACGGCAAAGGGCAAGAGAAAATGCTTAATTTTTGTGGAAAATATATATCGAAATATAAAACGAAAATGGGTCTATACTTATTTGTTTCTCTTATTTCAACGCTTATAGCCATTATCATTCCTGTTTTTTGGGGAAAGACTATAGATTTAATGATATTAAGTCATGACATCTATTCAATTGTTAAATTGGGACTGGTTGTTTTAATATTGGGATTGTTAAATATATTGATTTGTTATTGGAACTATAGACTTTACATACTGATCCAAACGAATTCGGCTCAGGACATAAGTGCAGAAATTATACACCATCTTCATAAAATATCTTTAACTGATTTAGAAAGATTTGATATGGGCTATTTGAATGAAAGTATAAATAATGATAGTAATTCAATTGTTATGTTTTTTATGTCTCTTATAGTTAATGCTCTATCTAATGGGGTTATGTTGATCTTATCATTATTTGTTTTATGTACAATATCATTTAAGATAGGTGTTACATTATTTTTGCTCATAGGCTTATATATTGTTTTCTTTTTCTGTTTCAGAGGGAGATTACTGAGAAAGGCAGAATCATATAAAAATGCACGATCTATTTTTTTCAGTGCATTATTGGAACAATTTGAAAATATAAAGTTTATCAAGCAACATGCTCTTGAATATTATTACAAGAACAAATTAAAAAAAGATTTTAATTTATTTTTTCAAAAAGCATTAGATGCGCAACAGTTTTTTTATCTATATTCAAGCGTAGACAATGTTTTAGAAGTTGCTTTGAATTTCTGCATTTATATCTTAGGTGGCATCGGAGTGATTAAGGGAAGTATGACGATAGGTGGTTTTACTATTATCTTGAATTTTTATAGAAATATTATATCATCCATAAAATATTTTGCTAATTTGGGTAAGGAGTATCAAGAGAATAGTGCGTCTTACAAGAGATTAAATAATTACTGGGCTCTTAAGGAACAACAAAATGGGGAAGAAGTATTGGGCAGTATTTCAACGATAACGTGTCGAGATTTAGGCTTTTCAAGAAATAATCTAAAAATATTAAAAGGGTTTAATGCAACTTTAAAAAGGGGGAGTATATACTGTATTCAGGGGCAAAATGGTAGTGGGAAGACAACATTAATGGAGTTAATAATGGGTTTGTTTATTGGGGAGTATGATGGTGCAATCTATTACAATAACCTTGATATTGAAAAAGTTGATATGAAGAGGATGAGACAGCATAAAATTTCTGTATTGGAGCAAGATCCTTATATTTTGGAGGGAAGCCCCTCGGATAATATTTACCTAACAAAAAACCATTGTGAAAAAAAATATTTTTCCAGGATAATAAAAAGGGAGATTGGACCAATAAGAAATAATGGGGAAGGGATCTCGGGTGGAGAAAAACAAAAAATAGGCATCCTCCGTGCTTTGGCAAAACAAAGTGATGTGTTGGTATTTGATGAGCCAACATCAGCATTAGATCAAGAATGTCGAAAGGAATTCTTTGGTTTGCTCCAGGAAATCAAAGAGGACAAAATTATATTAATTATCAGCCATGATAAAGAAGCAGACCTAGTGGCTGATAATATAATTAAGATGTCGGATTTATAGTGCAGACATGCTTTGACGCGTTGATTTTAGCAGAGATGAGCTGTCATGTACGACCACAAAAAATCGGTGAGTATAGAGTGTTTAGCTTTTCCTGTCCACACTTATATCCTAACACTGGCTTAGCTATTAAAAACAGTTATTAGAAACAGATTCATTTGCTTGTTTATGAAGCATAAGAAATATTGGTACAATATATATGTTTTTTTACTGACAATATCGGTTATTGGATCTATAGATTTTATATAGTAATACAAACTAATACAGCTCAGGATATAAGCGAGGACATAATCTGTTAGGAGATAATCTATGACTAAAAATATTTTTTCGAAAAAACATTGGACTTGTTTTTTTATAATTGTTGTACTTTATATTTTTACAGTCTCACAGGCATAATATATCCGCATGTTTTAAATATCATTTTATGCTTGTTGCTTATTCACTATTACCTTAGAGAGCCGTTCTTCAGTTACGGTCTAAGTTTCAAAAAAATACATATCCAAATAATCTGCGGTCTTCTGCTTGCAGCAATTATATTGTTTTATCTCTTTGGCAATACTTTTACGTGGAATATATATCCTTTTGTAATAGGCCGTTTTATGAGGTACTTTTCATCTTATCCGGCACTGTGGTTTTATTTTTTCAATATATTCGCTCGCGCTTTATATGAAGAAATAACATTCCGAGGGATTTTTTTATCCTTTTTCCAGAGAATATTTACAAAACCTTTAGTGAGTATTGTTTTGTGCGCCATTTTATCCGGTGCAGCAGATTATTCCGTTGGTCAGGATATCTTACGTGCTGTTTTAGCCGTTGTTACTGGATTTATCTATGGGTATCTGAGAATTAATGAGCCGGAAAAATTCACTGTTTTTTCTCTTTCTCTTACTCATTTTTTGCAAATTTTTGTACGGATATGATTGAGTTTTGGTATGCATCAAATTAATAACGAGGAGAATCACTAGAAAATTAATAAACATTCTAAAAAATGCTGGTTTTCATTTTTCATAATCATATTATTTGACAGTGTCTATACTTATGTCTGGCCCGCTGGTAGTAACAGAACTCTAACTATTTCCTGTGTTATTTTGGGCTCTGTTCTTTGCTTATCACTGGCCCGCTTTTACCTTAAGGAACCATTAGAAGAATATGGTTTACATTAAAAAAACCCCCACATACAGCTTATCTGCATGTTACTTATCACATTTACGATAAGCTTTTTGGCATATTACCATAACCTCTCGAAAGACGGTACAACTTTAATTTTAACAAAATCCACCTTAAAAAATTTTGGAGAAATGTTTCCTGTTTCTTTTATACTTTTGCTGTTGGCAAGCGTTACCTACGAAGAAGTCTTGTTTCGCGGTTTCCTTTTGACTTTTTTTCAAAAGCTGACAGGTAGTTCTTTCCTGGGTGTATTTATCTCTGCTTTTTGGTTTGGACTAATGCATTACTCATCTTTTGGCACTTTGGAAGAGATCTTGGAAAGACCCATTTCAGCATTTATCTTCGGGATCATATATGGATATTTAAGAGTAAAAGAACCCCGAAAATTCACTCTTTTTTCGCTTAGTATCGGGCATTTCTTAAATGATGTTATCGCGCTTATCTTACCCGCTATTCTTTATATATTGCCAGAATACTGGAGAGAGTAATCACTACCAAAAGAATCCAGTAAAAGAAAGAGGGTTCATTCTGGCTTTGCTGTTGTCTGAAAATAGTAATCGCATGGACAGCGGCCAACAGGATTAGTTTTGAGACAACTGATCCAAGAGAGGCAATTCCTTCTCCTGAGAATCCAATTAGCTGGAGAAAAACTGAAACACAGATCTCAGCAAGCATGCCAAAAATATAGATTATGAGGCATGTGAAAATAATACGCTGATGGCTTGCCATAGAGATGCTTTCACACAATATTATCAGCAGACAGCATCCCAGAATAAAGGTGAGAAGAAAAGGCTGTATGTTTGCCAGGATAAAAGAGTGCATAAAATAGAACCCTATCCATACTGTGATTCTGGCCACGGGGTGCAGGTCTCTTTTAGAAAAAGAGGTTCGAAAATATAAATGCAGAATCCATAAATAAAAAATAGATGAAATAAATGCTAGCATAAGCTTATAACTCCTCAATGAAATGCAGATATTTGTCATGGGTCTGTTCCTGGTATTTGGCACTTATATGTAAGGTACGGTTATTAGACATTGTGACTTCTGACAGACAGATGGAAGAAACATAGTAAGGATTTATAATGTAGGACTGATGTATTCTTAAAAAGTTCAGGCCATCTGATGTAAAAAATGATTCAACATCATTCAATTTGCCAATAAACCGGTACTGACGCTGTAATGTATGGATTATGATGTTTCTTTTTTCACTTTCAATAAAAATAATATCCGAAACAGTTACTTTTGTAGTGATTTGGTTGAAGTTAAAAGTATAGAATAATTTCTGTTTATTTAGCCGGATCTGGGCAGCTTTAAAATATTGATAAAATAGGTTGCTGTCAATCGGCTTGGAAAGGAAACGGAAAGGCTCTACTTCAAAAAGCTGTCTGTAATAATTATCATAGGCTGAAATATAGATAAGCAAGGATGGCAGCCGGTGTCTGCGGATTAAATGGGCAGTTTGAATTCCATCAAGTTTCTCCATCTCTATATCTAAATAGATCAAATCATAAACCAAACCGGATTCAATGGAATGATACAGAGATAATCCATCAAAAAATATATCAGCCGTTAACGAGATATTGTCCTTTCTGCTGATATCAGTTAATAAATGTTCTACTTCGCTGGTTATAGGTACGTTGTCGTCACATACTGCAATTCGAAACAAAGTTATTCCTCCCTGTTTTGTGTTGATGTTAAATGATCAATGACTACATAAACAGTTTCTTTATTGTCAGAAGAAAGCAATTGAAGCTTCTTTGCATATTCTATTACTCGGGGCTGAAGAGAAATGTTTGTGGAATACTGGCTCTGACTGTCCCTGCACATCATATAATCCAGGGAAACATTAAAATAATCAGATAACTTTATCAAAAGTTCACCATTTGGAACGGTTTCCCCTAGAGCGTGTTTGAAAATTGCTTTCTGCCAAATGTGCGTCACAAATTGTGGGGAATTTGCCCCAAATGAAGGAGGCGTAGTGGGCTACGCTGACTGAATGCGGGGCAAATAAGCCGCAAAGTGGGGCGTGCAGGTGGCAGGAATGAATTTTCAAACACGATCTAGTGATTAATACAGCGAGGCCAGTATCAAATCGCGAGTATCAGACTTTCACGGGTAAGTTACGAAGAACTCTGGTAATTGTTGAGATAACTGCTGGAATGTCAGTGGCTTTAGGGAGCCGGAGACTTACAAATATAATCATGTTTTGCCTTCTGCTTATTCTCATTACATTATTAGCTGGAAAAATTAAATATCGGGATTACTAGATGGGGACGGGGCATTTTTAAAAATGCCCCGTCCCCATTGTAGTGGCAGGCGGAATGAAGTATAATAAAAGGGGTTAGTATGAGGGAAGAAAGGATATATAAGGAAGTAAGATGGCAAGTATTAGAGAAGTAGCGCAGGAAGCAGGTGTAGGGGTCGGAACGGTGTCACGGGCATTGAACGGCTCAGGCTATGTTTCGCCGGAGACAAAAAAGAAGATCGAGAAAGCTGCAAAAAAACTTAATTATACCCCGAATGAGCTGGCAAGGAATCTATACCATAACAGGACAGGAATTGTAGGGGTAGTTGTGCCGGATCTGGATCATCCATTTTTTTCGGCTCTGGTGAAGCATATAGAGATGGAATTATATGAGCAGGGCTATAAGACGATGATCTGCAATACCGTAGGAATCAGCAGGCGGGAGCAGGAGTACCTGGACATGCTTGAAAGGAATATGGTGGATGGGATTATCACGGCATCCCACGGCCTTGAGGTGGAGGAGTACCAGAAACAGACGAAGCCGATTGTGTCCATTGACCGTGACCTGGGAGCCCGGATCCCGCTGATTGGCTGTGATCATGAAAAGGGAGGGGAGCTGGCAGCCCGTCTCATGCTGGCAGCCCGGCGGAAGAAGGTGCTGGCTATTTTAGGCATTGCCCCAAAGGTCATAGCCAACGACAGATATACGGCTTTTATGAAAATGCTGAAGGAAAATGGAGTGACTGTAAAGCAGGAAGTGATGGAGTGGAATATATTCAACTGGGAAGCTTATTATAAATTTGCAGAAGAGACATTCCGGTCTCATCCGGACATTGACGGGATCTTCAGCGGGGACCTGGCGGCACTGGCCTGTCTGAATGTAGCGCAGAGAAGGGGAATAAGGGTGCCGGAGGAGCTGTCCATTATTGGATTTGACGCCATGGCGCCGTCCAGTATGGTATATCCGCAGCTGACAGCGGTTAGGCAAAACGTAGAATTATTGGCAGAGGTTTCTGTGAATACCCTCCTTGATCTTGTGGAACAGAGGAAAAATGTACCCCACCGTCTTATTCTGGACGTGGAAATGCAGCCTGGGGGAACCGCATAGGCGAGATATTTTGGTGAAATTGTTAAAAAATGTGGGATTGAATTTGTAGAAAATAGATAAGTGAAAACGGGAAAAGAGGATTTTGTACAAAATGCACAATACAAAAATCCTCTTTTCTTGTTGTAAAGGAGAAAATGTCAATACTTGATTGACAAAATATACAGTCTGTATTACACTTAAGAAGTGGAACGGGTTCCATATAAAAATGGAATATATCGGATAAGATTCAAAAAATAAGTTTTATATATGGTATTTTAAATATGGAATCGGTTTCATGCAAGAAGAAAGGAGGAAACCAATGAATACGGGAAAATATACAAAACTGGAGATATTTGCAAAGGCATTACAGCCAGGAGGGAGTGTCTTACTGATTTCCGGGGATGGAGAATGTCAGGTGCTTCCGGGAGGGAAGGCATATTATAAATGGATTAAGGCTTTGGTAGATCAGAATACGGAGTATGAGATCCTTCCTGGAGAGTGTGAGATTTCGTTATGCTATCTGAGCGGATGTGAAAATATTCTAGAAGAAGGCGTCTGTTATCTGGAGCAGGATGACAAGGGCAGATTCATAAAAAGGGAAGAGACGGACTGGTACAATTCTCCGATCAGGGAGGCATACCATTTCACACCGTGGAAGAACTGGATTAACGATCCCAATGGGCTGTGCTGGTTCCAGGGATATTACCATATGTTCTATCAGTTCAACCCTCATGGTCAGAAGTGGTCCCATATGTACTGGGGACATGCGGCCAGCAGGGATCTGACCCACTGGGTTCATCTTCCGGTAGTGCTGGAGCCCCAGGAGGAGATCCTGAATCATCCAAAGGAGCTGGCAGGAGGTGCATTTTCCGGATCGGCAGTGGTACAAAAGGATGCAGTACTTTTTTATCTGACCCGTAGCATGGGGCGGTGTGTTGACGGCGAGGAGACGATTCAGCAGCAATGGGTCATGAAGAGCAGCGATATGCTGCATTTTACCGAAGAGAAGCTTTTGATTGGAGAACGCCCCAGGGGAGCTTCCTTTGACTTCCGTGACCCGAAGGTCATCCAGACAGAAGGGAAGTGGTATATGGTGCTCGGCAGCGCCCTTGAGGGAAAGGCGGCAATCCTGTTGTATGAATCCAGGGACCTGGAGCACTGGGACTATACCGGACCTCTGCTAGTGGAGGAGGAAGAAGGAATCCGCTGTGTGGAATGCCCGGACTTTATAGAGCTGGACGGGAAATATCTGGCCATCGGCGCGCTGATGCATCACCAGGATTCCTTTGGCAGATATCAGATGAGCAGGTACTATGTGGGAAACTTTGAAAATGGAGTCTTTACAGAGGAGAACAGAGGCTGGTTTGATTTCAGCAGCAATTGCTACGCAATGCAGAGCTTCGAGCATGAGGGACGCAGAATCAGTATTGGGTGGATCTCTGACTTTTACGGAGAGCATCTAGAGATGGAGAACGGCGTCTGCGGGAGTATGACGATACCAAGGGAGATGCACATCAGGGATAACCGGCTATATCTGACGCCTGTGAAGGAAATCGAAACGCTGAAATCAGGACTCCTGTATCAGGGACAGGGGGAGGAGATCTGTCTCAAAGACATTACCCCGAATACATATAAGGCTGAACTGGAATTTGACAAAGACATTCCGTTTTCTATCTGCCTGTCTGAACATGACGGCAGCAGGATGCTGCTCATCAATGATGAAAACGGGCTCCGCCTTAAGACTCACGGAGTGAAGAGCGAGCATATTACATTTCCGGCAGATGTAGACAGGGTGACAAAGCTTGAGATTTTCATGGACCGCCGTACAACGGAGATCTATGTAAATGACGGGGAGGCGGCAGGAACCAAGTTGTTTTATGACACATCAGACCATGGATGTTTCATATTACATACAGACACACCTGAATGGATCAAGAGGGCAGAAGTATTTGGCATGAGATCAATCTGGGAGAGATAAGAAAGGAGAGAAAGAGATGAGAAAAAGATTAGTTTCAGCTCTGCTCGCGGCCGTGATGGTATCAGGCGCCTTCACGGGATGCGGGAAAACAGAGGAGCGGGTGAACGAAGACGGGGAATCCGTGATTACCGTGTGGAGCCCCAGTGACGAGCCGGCCATTGAAGAATGGTGGGTCAAAAAAATTGAAGAATTCAATCAGGCACATGAGGGAGAGATTGAGCTGCGCCGGGAAGCGATTGTGCGTGCAGATTCTTATGCCTATGAAGATAAGGTCAATGCAGCCATCACATCCAATGACCTGCCGGACATCCTGTATGTGGACGGACCGAACGTGTCCATCTATGCGGCAAATGAGGTAACCCTTCCGCTTGACGACGTCTTCTCGGAGGAGGAATGGAATGATTTCTTTGATTCTTCCAAACAGCAGAACACTTATGCCGGAAAGATCTACGCTGTCGGCGCTACGGAAAGCTCTGTGGCATTATATTATAATAAGGATCTGCTGGATCAGGCGGGAATCTCCGTACCGGAGAGCAAAGAGGATGCCTGGACCTGGTCTGAGTATTACGAGGCGGCAAAAAAGCTTACAAAAGATGGTGTGGTAGGAACAAATATTATTATGGATAAGGGTGAGGGGCTTTCCTATGTACTGGAGCAGTTCTGGATCTCGAACGGAACGGATTTTATAAATGAGGACGGAAGCCTGGCAGACGGGTATCTGAACAGCCCTGAGGGCGTGGAGGCAGCGAAGTTCCTGAACAGTCTGATCCAGGACGGTTATGCCAATATTGATCCGATTCAGAAAGAATTCCATAACGGCAAGGCAGCGACCATGCTGGGTGGTTCCTGGGAGGTGGCAACCCTTGAAAAGGATTATCCGGACCTGAACTGGGGAGTTACATATTTTCCGGTGGCGGACGGAGACGGAGTTCTGACTTCTCCTACCGGAGACTGGGCGGCGTCTGTCACAAAGGATGTTCAGGATATGGACGCGGCCAGGGAAGTGATGCGGTTTCTGTTCTCGGAGGATAATGTGACGACCTATGCACAGGCAATCTCAAAGCCGCCTACCAGAGTCTCCAGTTATGATGTACTGGATGAATATAATGAATACCCGCGCTCAATATTCAAAGAGCAGCTTATGGAGACTGGACATCCGAGACCGAGGACGCCTTCCTACAGTGTGCTGACGGCGGAATTCGCGGAGGCCATGCTGAATATTTTCACTGGAGTAGAGCCTCAGGAGGCGCTGGACGCGGCGGCGGAAACAACAGACAAGGATTATAAGAAATATTATGCAAATGATTAGCGAGGAGGATTGGTTATGCAAAAATCAGTAAATAAAGCGAGCGAGAGAAAAGCGGCTTATATCTTTATCCTTCCGGCAGTGGTTCTGCTGGCAGCGTTTTTGATCTACCCGTCTTTACAGACGATCCGGTATGCGTTTACGGATTATAATATCATGCGCCCGGACCGGATTGTATTCTGCGGGCTCAATAATTTCGTGGAACTGTTCCAGGATGCGGATTTCTGGATCGCAGTGAAGAATACTTTATATTTTACCGTTCTGGTCGTACCCTTTCAGACGGTGATTGCACTTGCACTGGCTCTTCTGATCTCGTCCAGAAGAAGAGGCGTGTCGATCTTCCGTGCGGCATATTTCAGCCCTCAGGTTACCTCTATGGTAGTCGTTGCAATCCTTTGGACCGTAATGTACAATTCAAGCCCGGACAGTGGGCTTCTCAATGCGCTGCTGGTGAATCTTGGACTGGAACCGTGCGGATTCCTGAATGATCCGGACACGGCCATGAATTCCATTATATTCATGTCTGCATGGCAGGGAGCCGGATATCAGATGATGATTTTCCTTGCAGGACTGCAGGGAATCTCTCCGGAGCAGTATGAGGCAGCTTCCATAGACGGAGCCGGGAAAATTGCAAGCTTTTTCTATGTTACACTTCCGGGGCTTAAAAATGTTATTCAGTATGTAGTAATGATTACGGTCATCCAGGCTATGAAGCTCTTTACACAGCCTTATGTTATGACCAAGGGAGGACCGCAGAATTCCACCAGAACCCTGGTGTACTACATCTATGAACAGGGCTTTCAGAAGAGGAATTTTGGGTATGCCTGTGCAGTGGCGGCTATTTTCTTTGTGATCGTGATCAGTCTGTCACTGGGCATGAAGAAGATTATTAAGGCAGATTAGGCCTGGAAAGGAGAAAATATTATGACAAAGAAAAAAACACTGGGAAATGTCGCATTTTATCTTGGCAATACTTTGATTGCATTAATCTTTGTGTCGCCGCTGATCTGGATGATCTCCTCATCCCTGAAACCAGAAGCGGAGATTTTTAAAGGGCTGAATACACTGGCTACCTTTATTCCTAAAGCAGCGTCCTTTAACAACTATGTAGAAGTATTTGAGAGAATCAACATGTGGAAATTCATTGGAAACAGCCTGTTTTATGTTCTGGTGATTATCCTTCTAGATCTGCTGGTAAATTCCATCTGTGGATATGCGCTGGCAAAATTCGAATTTAAGGGAAAAGGGCTGCTGCTCACACTGGTCATCAGTCTGATGGTATTTCCGGCGGAGGCAATTATGCTTCCGATGTACAGGGAGATGGCGGACCTGGGCTGGATCAACTCCTGGGCATCCCTGATTGTCCCGTTTGTGGCAAAGTGTTTCAGTATCTATATGTTCCGCCAGTTCTTCATGGATATTCCAGATGAGCTGCTGGAGGCAGCGGCTATTGACGGATGCGGACCGGTCCGGACATTTTTCAAGGTCGTAATGCCCATCTCGGGAACCGTGTATGCGACAATCTTTATCCTGGATTTTGTTGCACACTGGAATGACTTTATGTGGCCGCTGTTAGTCGTTACGGGGGAAGAAAAGCGTACCATCCAGCTCGCGATTCAGACATTCTTTGGCTCTAAGCCGATTAACTATGGACCGATTATGGCGTCGCTGACGATTTCAGCAATCCCGATGCTGATTATGTTTATCTTCCTGCAAAAATATTATGTGGAGGGTATTGCATCTACTGGAATTAAAGGATAACAATATATACTCACGGCTGATGAAATCTGCCGTGAGTATCGCAAAAGCCGCAGCCGCAAAGCGGTATACTTCCTTATGCGGCTGTGCGCATCATGCCGGAAGCAGAGGATAAAAAATGGGAGGAAAAGCTATGTCAGAAGTGTTTCGCACAGAAAGCAGATTATTCCGTATTGTTGAAAAAATTCTGAATCTGATCAAATTGAATGTATTATGGATTCTTTTTTCCATTCCGCTGGTGACAGGAGGCGCGGCGCTCTGTGCGCTTCACGTAACGGCGGTAAAGATTCTGAAGGATGAGGAAGGATATGTGCTGCGGGATTTCCTGCAGGTATTCAGAAGTAAGATGAGAGATTCCCTGAAACTGTGGCTCCCACTTCTTCTGGCAGCAGGAGTGCTCCTTTTTGACGGCATGTTCTGGAGAAATATGGAAGGAAGCTTTGCAGACAGCATGAGAGTGTTTGTCTGCATCCTGTCAGGATTGTGGCTCATACTGGTAATCTATGTATTTCCTCTGGCAGCGAGAATGGATGTACCGGCAAGGGTAACGTACCGCAATGGAATCCTTCTGATGTTCAAGTACCTGCCCCAGTCGGTGTATCTGTTATTTATTACAGGTCTCTTTTTGGCGGCAGGACTTCTGTGGACTCCTGTATTCTTTATGTGGGTACTTTCCGGCGGCTCCCTTATGGCTGCGATTCACGGGAAAATGCTGATGTGGATCTTTGAAAAAGAAATTGTAAATGTCCGTTTTTTATGATAGAATGCCCTTATATCGACAGGCGGTTTTAAGTTTCCAGGACAGACTGAAATTTGGTGAGGGAGGAATGCGGATTGGGAAGATATTTGAACAGCATGGTTCCTTTTGAGACATGGAAGCAGATTGCAGGGACAAGGTTTTATGTAGATAAAACACGGCTGCTGGAAGATGTTTTAAATGCAGCTGAGACAGACGGACAGAAATTTTTGTGTATTACAAGACCCCGCCGTTTCGGGAAGAGTGTGATAGCAAATATGCTTGCAGCATTTTTAGGAAAGGCTTCGGACAGCAGCGGCGTATTTAATAATCTTGCGGTTGCGGAAATTGAAAACTACAGAAAGCATCTCAATCAGCATAATGTAATCTTTATTGATTTTAGCAGAGTGCCAAGAGGCTGCTGCAGTTATGAACAATATATCAACCGTATTCAGGACGGTATCAATCAAGATCTGAAAGAGGCTTACCCTGAGATCAGGATTGATGTGCCTGGCTCTGTCTGGGATAACCTTTTGGCTGTATTTGAGAATACAAAAGAGACCTTTGTCTTTGTGATTGACGAATGGGACGCAGTATTCCATATGCCTTTTATTTCAAGAGATAAGCAGCGGGAGTATCTGACTTTCCTTAAAAATCTTTTGAAGGATCAGGTGTATGCTGAGCTTACGTATATGACAGGGGTTCTTCCAATTGCAAAATATTCCAGTGGTTCAGAGTTAAATATGTTTGTGGAATATGACATGACTGTTATGGAACGGTTCAGCAATTATTTTGGGTTTACGGAAGGAGAGGTTGGCCGCCTTTTTAATATTTTCCTTAAAACAACGAAGAATCCCAAGATTACATTAGAAGAACTGCGGATATGGTATGACGGCTACCATACGGCATCTGGAGAAAGATTATACAATCCCCGGTCAGTCGTGTGCGCGCTGTCCAATAACCAGCTTGCTAATTACTGGACCAGTTCAGGGCCATATGATGAAATATTCTTTTATATAAAAAATAATATTGAAGCTGTCCGGGACGATCTCGTTCTGATGACTGCAGAAGAAGGAGTGGAAGCAGAAATCCAAAACTATGCTGCCGTTTCTATGGAACTGAATACTAAAGACGAAATATATTCAGCTATGGTAACCTACGGCTTGCTTACCTACGTGGATGGGGAGGTCGTTATTCCCAATAAGGAACTAATGGACAAGTTTCTAGAACTTCTTATGAATAAGGAATCTATGGGTTATGTATACCGTTTGGCAAATGAGTCAAAGAGAATGCTGGCAGCGACTTTGTGCGGAGACACGAATACCATGGCGGAAATCCTGGAATTTGCCCATAACACAGAATCACCTGTTTTTTCCTATAATAGTGAGGCTGAATTGTCAGCAGTGGTGAACCTGGTGTATTTGTCTGCAAGGGACAAATACCGTGTGGAGCGTGAGGATAAAGCGGGTAAGGGATATGTGGATTTTATTTTTTATCCAGAGCGGAAAACTGCCGATGCTTTGATTATTGAATTAAAGGTGGATAGTACGCCACAGAATGCCATCAAACAAATTATAGATAAAGAATATGCACTTAGATTCAAAGGAAGGCCTGGGGAAAAACAAGTATTTACCGGGCGGATTCTAGCTGTAGGAATTAGTTATAGCAAAAAAACGAAGAAACATTCCTGCAGAGTGGAAGTATTAGATACGAAGCGAAATCTTCTATGAAACCCAATTATGCAGTGCTGTACCAGACGATGAAGGATGAAGGTATTATGGATAAATTTGCAGTAATTGATACAGAAACGAACTGGAATGATGAGGTAATGTCGATCGGAGTAGTAGTTGCCGATTTTGAATCAAAGAAGAAAATTGATTCGGTATATTATATCATTGACCCGGAATACAGGGTGGGAGGAATCTATGCAAGTGAATTGAGGCCTGACGGGAAAGGAGCCTGTATTGGGTGCAGAAAGCAGGCTTTAAAAGAGATTAAACAGTGGCTAGATACATATAAAGTGCGGAAGCTGTTTGCATATAATGCGTCTTTTGATAAGAACCACCTGCCGGAATATTCAGAATATGAATGGTACGATATTATGCGCCTGGCTGCATACCGTCAGTATAATAAATTTATACCGGGTTCAGCGGATTGTTACAAGACCGGAAGACTTAAACGTGGATATGGCGTTGAACATATACTGAGAATGCTAAGAGGAGACGACCAGTACAGGGAAACGCATAATGCAGTCACAGATGCCGAAGACGAACTTCAGATTATGCAGCTGCTGGGATATGGGATCAGTGAATATGATATTGCGGTTATACAGGATAGGAAGATGAAGTGTTGCTATAAGCGGCCGTCCAGGCTGTGAAGCAAGAGAGCCGGAAACCTGTTTTTTAGGATTTCCGGCCTATTATTTCCGTTTATATCGTTTGTCCCAACGGTAGATGGTATTTTTTGAGAATGTCCCTTCAAATGTGTACGTCTTCATCTGCATATAGATACTCCTGTCGGAAAACATCATGCAGAAGAGATATCGGAAGATATCCATATAATATGCAGTTTCGGGTACAAAGCAGTACGTTTACAGGATAACTATGCCCTTTTTCAGAAAGCAGATTGTTTTGTATTTCACTTACCATGTGACGAATTAGCCGGAATATTGAGGTTTTATTTTTAGGTGATACGATTATAATTATACTGCGCTAGATAAATCTGCCGTGAGTATAACTGCAGTTTATTTGGAATATCCCGCTTCTAGTTATGATGCAGTTGGGAGGAGAGTGAGTGCCCTGTGCAGACAAAACATTCTGTACAGGGTATTTTTATGCCTTCAAATCAGAAACCCTGCTGCAGCCGTCCACTATCCATTACAGGCAGGGCTGCATGCCCCATGGTTTCGCACGATAAAGATTATACATAATAATGCCGCATATCAAAGTGGCAGAACAGGAGGAACTATGATAATACATACTTTACCGGACGATAGTCCGTCCGCCTCTTCAGGGGCATTTATTAAGGGTAAGCGTCAAATAATAAGCGTCTAGGAAACTGCCTTTAGAAGTGATATCCTCTTATAGCTAAAGATTCGTGTTGGAAAACCTGCATAAGTTTTGAGAGTTTTCCCACTTCGGAATTATAATAATGTATTTTTTAAGGGGGTAACCCTTTATGAGCTAAAAACGTGAGATCCAGCTTCAACGATGGAAACTTCTGATCGAAGACCGGATCAGAAGTGGTATGAAAGTCCGGGACTGGTGCAACGCAAATGGCGTAACAAAAGATACTTATTACTATTGACTGGCAAAGCTGAAGGAGGAATATTACGAGGAAGCCGTCCAGAGTTTTTCCACAGTAGAAATCAGGAGGGCTCCTGTCGAGCAGGTGATTGCACAGCTTTATAAGGAATGGAAGAACCATTAAGTAAGAGTACTATAAGATCATGAGGGCAGTTATACCGATATCAAAAATCTCGGTATAACTGCCTTACTACTTCCGGTATAACCAAACTTTGGAATTCATTTACTGGGAAATGCTGTCTTTTGTAATGCTAATCAGGAATGTATTTTACAATTTCAGAGGGGGAACAGTTAAGAATGAAGCAGATGCGGGCGAGAATATCTGCGTCAATTTTTTCTACATGCCCACGATACTATTTGTCGATTACTTCAAAACGGGTGTTAATTGCACGGGCAAGAGCGTTCCGTGTGATATGTTGTTCGTCCATTTTTTCTTTGAGACATACTTCAATGTGACCATAATCTTTTAAAACATATAGTTTATTCTCCATATTTTCACCTCTAAACTCTATACTATTCTAAAAGTAATATCTTGACGAATCCCATATAAATAGTTGCTATATATATAGTAATAAATGCCAAAAATAATATTATAGAGATTAGATTAGCGGAAAAAGGTTTTTATTAGCGGATCAAGTCGGATAATAGGAGCTATGTTGATGTAGTGTGGCATGTGCAGAGATATAGGCATGAAAAGTTAAAGAATAGGAGGAAGGGGTATGGTTAAGAAAAAACAAGGATAGGGCGATAGCATTCCGGAAGAGCCGGAAATTATTGGTAAGGGTAGAAAGCTACCGTTTGAGAGACTATTGCCGTGGAACAAAAGTTGGAGTAAGGTTGTAGATTTCCTGAAAAGTATAGGAACAGTATGATGTGGAAGGTAAATTAATTGCGTTTTGAGGAAGGAATGAAAATTATGAAGAGAGCAAGAAAGCATGAAAAATGGAAGAAAATAGGTGCAATGGTGGTGTTTGCAATTACAATTTTGCTTATGAATGATCGCACAATGGCAGCGTCAGATTCTGATTTAATCTATGGGGAAGACGGAACTATTACCCGTGGACAGTGGCTACACAATTTGGTGGTTATATTTGATATGAGTGTGGATGATGATAATATGCCAGACGAGTATTTCAAAGATATAACACCAGATAATGAATACTACAGAGATATTATGACAGCAGCTGAGTTTGGAGTAGTTGCTATCCCGGCAGGTGGGAATGTTGAATCGGAAAAGAATATAACACGTGGGTTTGCAGCCCAGACATTAAACTTTTGTCTTGGCTTCAGACTTGAAGAAGAAATGTATACATTTAAAGATTCAGACGAAATTACAGATGAGGAAAGCAAAAATGCTGCACAAATTGCTATTAACCGGGGATGGATGTCTTTAAAAAACGGTAATTTTTCATCTGAATCAGTAGTAACGACAGATGAAGTGCGAACAATGATTGATGATGTCAAAAGTATTTTACGGACAACAGAAATAAATGAGAATCATAAAAATATATATGAATTTGCAGAAGGTGTAATTGTCGTCCCTGAAGAAACTGGAATACATCTTGATAAAAATGACAGAATAACAATCTATGATACGTCATTGAGAATATCTGACGGAGATATTTTTGCAATTTACTTAAATGGAATTCCTCAAATATATACTGCAGAAAGGGTTGTTGCTGAAAATAATAGTTTAAGCATAACTACATCGAAAGCCGATGAAGAGAAGCTGCTTAAAAATGCAGATGCTCAAGGAATTGCAGATGGAAATCTGGCCTTGGTGCAGCCAGAGGACGGTATATCTATTACGTATATAGAAGGTGGAACTGCTGAGGCAAAATATGAAGACGGAACAGAATATTACGATGCACGTATAGCAGGAACAAAAAATATAAGTGCGGTTAATCTGAACGGATCAATTGGAATTGCAAAGGGTGTCAATATAAATATTGGATGTACGTTGTCAAATCTAAAGGTAAAATATAAAGTAGTCAGTAAAAATCATGAGGCATATGTATCCTGTAGCGGAAATGTATTTCTTACGGGAAATCTTACTGTAGATTTTTTCGATGCCTCAGGAATTTCGAAAAGGGTGCTTCTAGGCAGTATTCCAGTAGGAAATATTGGCTTCATTAATGTTTATGCCGTTGCCGGTGCAGATGGAAGTCTAACAGTCACATATACAACAAATTTGGAGGCAGGCGTGCAATACTCGGAAAGCATGGGGTTTCGTCTGATCAAAAATTTCAAGAAAAGTACATATAGTCTGCAAAGTCAGATAAATATGAAGCTTGGTGTCCAGGTAGAGGCAAGCTTAAATGTGCCTTGTGTGAATGGACAAATTTATGCAGAGGCAGGTGCACAAGGTCAGTATAAAGCAATAACTTACGGAGATGGAGAGCTTCCTGCTACCTGTGCCACCTTCCGTGGATGGATGTATGCAAATGTAGGTGCGTCCCTGACTATTGATTATGGAATTGGTAAAAAATCATTTGGTAAAAATATAGATATTTATACCTTTGACAATAGTCCTGTAAGGCTTGTATATCATTGGGAAGATAAATTACGTGTGCAAACTTGTTCGAGAGATTCGAGTGACAGATGGTATACAACAGGGTTTAGTTCAAGATATGGGAGCCCGGGAGACGGATATGAATTTAATGAGGAAGGTAGACTTGTACCGGTATTTAGATATGAAGTATACAAAAATGATAAAGAAAAGGAGGTTGCTAGAATTACCGGGTATACAGGAGACGCATATGCTTTGACCATACCATCTGAGATTGATGGATATACGGTAGAATCAATTGGAAGCAATGCTTTTTGTAACAGAAGTAACCTGTACATAGTTTCTATTCCTGAAACCGTTACTCATATAGGAATGAATGCATTTTCCGAGTGCCCATTGCTGAGTCAGATCAATATTCCTGATAGTGTAACGGAGATAGGCAGCTGGGCCTTTGCAAGATGTGAAAATCTGATAAATGTAAAACTGTCAAGATCATTAGAAACATTAGGAGTGTCAGCATTTGGAGGATGTGTAAAAATAGGGAAAATTGAGATTCCTAAAAGTCTGAAAAAAACAACAAGGGGATATAGACCGGACTTTTTGAATGGAGCCGACAGAGGAGCATTTATGGGATGTGATGGACTGAAAGAGGTGACGTTTGAAACAGGAACCACAAAAATAGCAGATGGTCTATTTGGTTATTGCAGTGGCTTGACCGATATTATCATTCCCGAAACGGTAACAACAATAGAAGACGAAGCATTTTGTCATTGTAAAAATCTGAAAGATGTAGTTATTCCCAATTCTGTGACGAAGATTGGGGCAAGCGCATTTGAGTCTTGTGGCGCATTAAAGGAAATTACGATTCCTGACAGCGTAACGGAGATAGGCAGCTGGGCCTTTACAGGATGTGGGAATCTGACAAATGTAAAATTATCAAAATCATTAGAAATATTAGGAGTGTCAGCATTTGGAGGATGTGTAAAAATAGGGAAAATTGAGATTCCCAAAAGTTTGGAAAAAACAACATTGGGATATAGACCGGACTTTTTGAATGGAGCCGACAGAGGAGCATTTATGGGATGCGATGGACTGAAAGAGGTGACGTTTGAAAAAGGAACTACAAAAATAGCAGATGGTCTATTTGGTTATTGCAGTGGTTTGACAGATATTATCATTCCCGAAACAGTAACAACAATAGAAGATAACGCATTTTATCATTGTAAAAATCTGAAAGATGTAGTTATTCCAAATAATGTGACGAAGATTG
Organism: uncultured Dorea sp.; assembly: GCA_948602995.1. Taxonomy (GTDB): domain Bacteria; phylum Bacillota; class Clostridia; order Lachnospirales; family Lachnospiraceae; genus CAPEBR01. The sequence goes on along the minus strand of CAPEBR010000004.1, from coordinate 18,138 downwards.
GATTCGACGCATTTGCTTTTTGTAGCATGCTAGAGGAAATTACTGTTCCCGATAGCGTTACGGAGATAAGCGGCTGGGCCTTTGCAAGATGTGAGAATCTGACAAATGTAAAATTATCAAAATCATTAGAAATATTAGGAGTGTCAGCGTTTGGAGGATGTGTAAAAATAGAGAAGATTGAGATTCCTAAAAGTCTGAAAGAAACAACAAGGGGATTTGACCCGGATTTTTTGAATGGAGCCGACAGAGGAGCATTTATGGGATGCGATGGACTGAAAGAGGTGACGTTTGAAACAGGAACCACAAAAATAGCAGATGGATTATTTGGTTATTGCAGTGGTCTGGTAAATATAACGATTCCAGAAACAGTATCAATAATAGAAGGTAGTGCGTTTTACCATTGTGAAAATTTAACAGACATAATGATTCCAAATAGTGTTATGGAGATAGGAAACTCCTCTTTTTCACGTTGTACAAATTTAAAGGAAATTAGGTTTCCGGGTTCGGTAGAAACAATTAAGGCTGCCGCATTTGAAAATACTGGGTTAATAGAGATAGAAATTCCGGAATCTGTAACTAAAATAGGAGAAGCTGCCTTTAAGGGGAATACATCATTAAACAAGGTAACAGTTAAGGACAGCCCTCTTGTTATTGGGGGAGAATGTTTTCAAAATTGTACTGCATTGGAAAATGTTTTGCTGGGAAATGGGATACAGGAAATAGGAAAGGCTGCTTTTAGCGGCTGTAGTAAATTAACTTCAATAAGGCTTCCGGATTCGGTTCGGAGTATAGGAGAGCAGTGCTTTTCTAATAATGATTTATTGTCAGATGTAAAACTGGGAAACAAGCTTACTGTAATTCCGAAATCAGCATTTTATCAATGCGGTGCACTAAAGGAAATTATTTTACCATACGGGGTTACAGAAATTAAGAATAATGCTTTTATAAATTGTACAAGTTTATCGGAGATTACAATACCGAGAAAAACCACAATTATTGCAGATGCAGTATTCAGCTATCCAGATAAAATAACTATTTACGGTGTGGCAGGCACCTATGCAGAAACATATGCAAAAGATAAAAATATGAAATTTATATCAAAAGAGGTAAAAGCAAAAAGTGCTGTACTTATTCCGGAATCATTAACGCTTAAGAGATATTCAACCACAGCCCTTACATTATCAATAGAACCAGATAATTTTACAGATGAAGTATTCTGGAAGAGTACGAATCCTAATATTGCTGCTGTTACAGATACTGGTATTATAACTGCGAAAAAAGCGGGTGAAGCGAATATAATGGTAAATGTAGGGGATGTAAGTGCATCCTGTGCAGTTACTGTGCTGCAGCCAGTTGAATCCCTGTACTTAAGTGAAACATCTTTAATTATGGAGGCACTGGATACATATCAGCTGGAGGCAGGTGTTTGGCCGGAGGATGCATACAATAAAGAGACGGAGTGGTCTTCCTCTGACGAAAAGATTGCTTCTGTAGATGAAAATGGAAAGGTAATGGCCCACAAAAAGGGAACTGCCGATATTATGGTCAAAGCAAAGGATGGAGGCAATGTCAGCGCAACATGTACTGTGACTGTTAGCAATAATGCCCATATTGTTACATCTGTGAATGAAATGGAAAGCAGTCATAATTACACCAATAATTGTTCGGATTACTGGGTGTATACAGCATCAGACGATGTAGAAGCTTTGCATGTAACCTTTGATAAGAAGACAGAAACGGAAAAAGATTTTGATTTCATCTATATTTATACTGCGGACAATATAGAAGTTGGAAAGTATACAGGAACAGAACTTTCAGGAAAAACGATAAGAGTACCCGGCAATACTGTAAAAATCAAATTAGTAGCGGATGATGGGGGAACTGCATGGGGATTTAAGGTTGAAAGTATTACTCCTAGTGCTGAAAAACTTCCGCAGATGATATCAGGAACAGGAACATATGATAAGACTATAGGAGATGATTCCTTTAAATTAGATGCGGTAGTAACGGATGGAGATGGAATATTATCTTATGTCTCTGATAATCCATCCATTGCATCGGTTGATGAGGAAGGGAATGTTACAATCCAAAATATTGGAACTGTACATATTAACGTGACTGCATCCGCAACAGACAATTATAAAAGTGCGGAGTTCATTATTGTTCTTACAGTGAGAGATAAAGAAGAAATCGGCAAAAAGCCAGCAGAGATTGCAGTCATTGAGCAGACATACGAGATTCCTTACAGTGACGAAATATTTTTATTAGATATAGCAACAAATAGTGATGGCAGAATTATTTACCAGGTAAAAGGTGATGCGGTAAGTATATCTGGTGAAGGGATTGTTTCATTAAATAAACCAGGTAATGCTATGGTTACAGTAAATACGGCAGAAACAAAAGAATATTTTGCATCTAAGGAGAAAAGTATTTCCATTACAGTTACACAGGGGACTCTTCCGAATAGTGCACCACTTGCGGAAAAACCGGTAAAAAAAGAAATCACAAAGATAAGGGATGTAGTGCTGGAAGAAGGATGGGTCTGGGCAGAAGAAGATGTGGATAAAATGATTGAATTTGGAGAAGCAGTTAGTGCGACAGCATACTACAATGGTACAGATAAAGCATATTATGCAATAACCAATAAAGAAGTAACTCTTACAAGCGTGGATTGTAATCATGATATTACCGGAATTCAAAGTCAAAAAGAAGAGTCCTGTTTCGAAAAAGGATATACAGGGGATGTTTATTGTACGAACTGCAAATATGTGCTTTCAGCAGGAAAAAACATTCCAAAAACTGTCCACCATTGGGATCATGGAACAGTAACAAAAGATTCAACCTGTATAAGTGACGGAGAGAGAACATTTACATGCAGCAATTGTATGCTTGCAATTATGTCAGCAATTTCAGCAGACTCTTCGAAGCACATTATAAAGACAATAAAAGGGAAGGAGGCAACCTGTACACAGACAGGGCTGACAGATGGAAGTGAGTGTACAGAATGTGGGGCAGTTATTGTTGCGCAAAAGGAGAAACCTGCAAAAGGCCATATCTTTAATTCATGGACAGTGACAAAATCTGCAACCGCGGTTAGTACGGGAACAAGACAGAGAGTTTGTACAAAATGTGACAGTAAAGAAACACAGATGATCGCAAGGCTTAAGGCAACGGGAAAATTGAACATGACTAAGATTCCTCTTAAGGTCAGACAATCGACGACTCAGTTTAAAGTAACAGATCTTGCAACAGGTGATAAAGTGAGATCATATAAAACCACAAACCCTAAAGTTGCATCTGTTAACGCGAAAGGGAAAATTACCGCAAAGAAAAAGGGAACTACAACATTGAAGGTCATATTGGAAAGCGGAAAGGTATTAACAGCAAAAATTATAGTTCAGAAAGGGACTGTAAAAACAGCAAAATTGACTGTAAATCGTAAAAATGTTACTTTGAAAAAAGGGAAGTCATATAAAACACAAGTGACCTTAATGCCTTTGACATCACAGCAAAAAATTACATATTCAACTTCTAACAGAAAAATAGCGAAAGTGAACACAAAAGGAGTGATTAAAGCGATAAAAAAAGGGTCTGCTACAATTACAGTAAAATCTGGAAGTAAAAAAACAAAGATAAAGATAAAAGTAAAATAGACGCTACATTCATTACTAGTACAACGAAAATTAAGTTTTGGATAGTTTGACGCAGAATATTTTTCTGAGAGTGCTGCTTCACAAACGCAGGCGTAGCGGTTGGCTACGTCGAGGCTTGGGGAGTAGTGCTATCAGGAAAAGAGGCAAGTCAAACTGCCAATTACTTAATATTCGTTGTACTAGTATAAGCCGCACAAGTATGTGATGGGGAAAAGCTGGAAGGCGGAATAAAACTCAGAAAAACATGGACAGAAACAGAAGCAAGATCCCGGCCAACTGGCCGGGATCTTGCAAGGGGTCACGCTTTTAATAATTTTCCGCATGTACTTCGAAATAACTTTGGGGATGATTGCAGGTCGGGCAGACTTCAGGAGCTTTTGTACCTGTGACAATGTGCCCGCAGTTACGGCATTCCCACACCTTTACTTCGCTTTTTTCAAATACAGCGGCAGTCTCCACATTCTTTAACAGAGCACGGTATCGTTCCTCATGGTGCTTCTCAATCTGTCCCACAAGCCGGAACTTTTCTGCAAGCTCCGGGAAGCCTTCTTCCTCTGCTGTTTTGGCAAAATTTTCATACATGTCTGTCCATTCGTAGTTTTCGCCGTCTGCAGCTGCGGCAAGGTTCTCCTTCGTATCGCCGATTCCGTTTAACTCCTTAAACCACATCTTTGCATGCTCTTTTTCATTGTCAGCGGTCTTTAAAAAGAGTGCTGCGATCTGTTCAAAACCCTGCTTTTTTGCAGCAGAGGCAAAGTAAGTATACTTGTTTCTTGCCTGTGATTCACCGGCAAAAGCTGCCTCCAGATTCTTTTCGGTCTGTGTTCCTGCGTACTTTGTTGATTTCATATATTCCTCCTTGTACTGTTGATATTGTTAGTGTCAATACGATTATACAATAAAAGATTCTTTTTTTGCCATATTATACAGAAAAATAGTAAATTTTATGAGAACTGGCTCTCATACAGCCGGTAGTACAATCCCTTTTTCGCCATCAATTCTTCATGATTTCCTGTTTCCAGAATCCGTTTATCATCAACATAGAAGATTCTGTCTGCACCCCGGATGGTGGAAAGCCGGTGGGCGATAATGAAGGAGGTCCGGTTTTTCAGCATAGCCGCAATGCCGGCCTGGACGAGAAGCTCTGTATGCGTGTCAATGCTGGAGGTTGCCTCATCCAGAATCAGAATTCTGGGGTCGCTTAGCATGGTACGGGCAAATGCAAGGAGCTGGCGCTGTCCGATTGAGAGCCCGGCGCTTCGTTCGCTGATCTCAGTATCATACCCTTTTTCCGTTTTCATAATAAACTCATGGGCATGAACTGCCTTTGCTGCAGCAATCATTTCTTCCTCTGTGGCATCCATCCTTCCATAGCAGATATTTTCACGGATCGTTCCGGTAAATAAAAAGGTATCCTGTGTCATTACACCCATCTGTCTTCTTAAGCTTTCCAGGGTTACCTTACGAGTATCATATTCATCTACCGCCACACTTCCCGCTGTCACATCATAAAACCGGCTGATGAGATTAACAATTGTCGTCTTTCCGGCTCCGGTCGGGCCTACGAGTGCGACCGTTTCTCCGGGCCGGATATCAAAGCTTACATTCTCAAGTACGAGGCGGTCTGGCTCATCCGGGTAAGCGAAGCTTACGTTTTGAAAGCGGACTCTTCCCGTGATCTCTGGCAGACTGGTGCTGCCCTCCAGACTGCGGATCTCTGCCGGGGTATCAAGAATGTCAAATACACGTTCCGCAGCAGAAATATTTGTCACAATCTTATTGTAAAAGCTTGCCAGATTGCGGATCGGGCTCCAGAACATTCCCAGGTATGCGGAAAAGGCAAGGAAAGTACCGATGCCGATCCTGTCTGCGCCGACAATGCGGATGCCAATAAAATAAAGAAGAAATCCGCCCAGTCCCCAAACAATTTCCACAAGTGCACTGAATAAATCGGCAATCTTTACTGCGTCTATAAAGCTGTCCCGGTATTCCCGGGCGCATCTGTCAAAAGCCTCCTGCCTTTCCTGTTCTGCGGCAAAGCTCTGCACGATGCGGATGCCCGAAAAATTTTCGTGGATAAATCCGTTCAGGTTTGAATTCTTCTGCCTGTGAATCTGCCAGAGCTTATGTGCCCGTATCTGAATTATGAACATGCCTGCAGCGAGAAGCGGAAGTGTCAGGAAGGCGGCCAGGGCTAACTGCCAGCTTTTTACCAGCATGATGCAGGCGATTCCAATCAGTGTTAAAAAATCCGGAAGCAGCTTGGTCACGCTGTCTGAAAGCATCTCCTTTAGGGAATTAATGTCACCTACAATGCGGGCAAGAATCTTTCCCGTCGGACGGCTGTCAAAAAAATGGAAGCTCAGGCTCTGGATATGCCGGTAGAGATCGCTGCGTATGGTCATCAGCACCTGATTCGTTATATCCGCCATGATGCGCATCCAGCCCCGCCTGCAGAGCATGTACAGAAGAAATAGGGAAAATCCAATTCCCCCAAGGCGGAAAAGCCCTGGTATATCTGAATGTGCCACATAGGTATCCACTGCCAGTTCAATCATAAGAGGAGTAACAAGCGTGACGGAAAGAGTGACAGAGAGCAGAAGAGCCACAGTAACAAGCTTTCTTTTATACGCTAACAGATATTTATATAGTCTGGCCAGCGTTTCTTTTTTTGAGACATCCCGGATGAGTTCATCTTGTTTTACAGAATTTACTGACATGCTGCTTCCTCCTCTCTGTTTCCATATTGTACGCACCAGGTATGGTAATAGCGGCCCTTCCCGGCCATAAGCTCTTCATGAGTGCCGCGTTCGGCAATGGTACTGCCTTCCAGGATAATAATCTCGTCTGCGGCATGCACCGCAGAAACCCGGTGTCCGATTATGATTTTTGTTGTTTTTTCTATTTTGGCTAAATGTTTCTGGATTTGCTGTTCGGTTTCCATGTCAAGGGCAGATGTGGCATCGTCAAGGATCAGGATGGGAGGCTTCTTTGCGATGGCTCTGGCAATGCTGATCCGCTGCTTCTGCCCGCCAGAGAGACCCACGCCGCGCTCCCCGACCACCGTCTCATATCCATCTTCAAGACGGCTGATAAAAGGGGCGGCGCCAGCCTTTTCGGCTGACCATTCTACCGTATCCTGCGTAAGTTCCTTTTGCTTTCCGGTCTTTACATTCTCCGCTACAGAATCCGAAAACAGGAACACATCCTGCATAACAACTGAGACGGCGGCGCGCAGCTCCTTTAGGGGAAGGGTCCGGATATCCTGGCCGTCCAACAGGATTCGTCCCTCTGTTACGTCATAAAAGCGCTGAATCAGGTTTACAAGTGTTGTCTTTCCAGCGCCGGTCATTCCCATGACGCCGAGCGTCTGTCCTGGCTTAAGATCCAGATTAATATCTGACAGAATCCTTTGTCCGTTCAGGGAAAAGCCGACGTGCTCGAATTTCAGACTGCCGCTTATGTTTTCGGGTGAAATGACTGTCTCAGCCTCCGTAATCTGCGGAGTCTCGCCGGCAGCCTTTTTGATTTTCTTCCACGAAGCAAAGGCAGATGCAAGATCATTACTCAGCCACCCGACAATCTCCATGGGCCAGATAATATTATTGGCATATTCGGAAAATGCCCCCAGCGCCCCGAGCGTCATCTTTCCGGAAATGACCATCAGGCCCCCGATGATTATGACCATAAGCAGCATGGTATTTCCAAGAAAGGTAATTGCCGGCTGGTAGCCAGCCACAGTTTTTGCCTGCTCCATATTTAGATCATAAAATTTCCGGTTGTGTCTGCCGAATTTTTTAATCTCGTATTCCTCACGGGCAAATGCCTTAACAGTGCGGATGCCGGACAGGGCTTCCTGGGCTACTGTATTCAGTTCTGCGGTTTCCTCGCTGATCTTGTCATATACTATGCCGAGCTTTCCCTCCATCCGTATGGCACAGATGCCGATGACCGGCAGAATGACCAGGGGAACCAGTGTAAGTACCGGATTCAGGCGGAACATAAAGAATAGCACCAGTATGGTATGTGTGACTGCCTCCACGGCCAGAATCCCCACAAATCCGGTGGCCATCCAGACTCTGTCAACGTCTTCTTTGACACGTGTCATCAGCTCGCCGGTATTGTGCCGGTCGAAGAAGTCTGCAGACATGGTTTCAAGATGTGAGAAGAGATCTCTTCGCATATGATATCCAATGGATACTCCCACTGCATCATAGGTAAACTCCTTTATGTACTGCAGAATGGCACGGCCGATGCCGATTCCCAGAAATCCCAATAGAAAACCCGTTAAAAGCCGGATTTTTCCATCCGCAATCACGTCGTCAATAATATGCTTTGTTATCTGCGGCGCCGCCATATCAAGGATCAGACTGATTACCATGCACACAAAGCCGAGCAGATACAGCGGACCATAGCGTTTCATATAGGTTCCAGGTTTTTTCATATATTTCCCTCCTTATATAATAAGTAATTGTCTTTTGTAACTGTGAAAGTACCGGGTTACTATTCACGGGGCCGTGCACCCCGCTACACGGCATCCGAGCCGATAAAGTGGTGGTTTCCGGCATCCAGCCCCTCGCTGAAAGCGACTTTTAAATGGGCTGGATGCGTTACTATGAGCGGACGGTTAGTCCGTGAATAGTAACAGTACCGGATAGTTTCCAAAAAAATACAAAAAGCCGCAGCCCATACGGACTGCGGCGGATAGTCAATATAGAATACGGCAGAAAAATCAATGCCGCCTGTTTCCTTCCGCGAGGCAGGATGTCTGAGCATGCAGGATTGTATTGTAGTTGTAATCATTGTAAATAAGCTTTTTCATCGTTCTGCCTCCTTTCTTAATATTTATAGCAGCTTAATGGTTATGGTTTATTCCTTGATCTGTAACACTAAATTACATTCTAATTGGAAGAAAGTTTTCTGTCAAGCACTTTTCAAAATTTCATTGTTACTATTTACGGGTCAGGAATGCGCTGAACTGCGCATTCCGTAAGAACATGATGCAAAAGTGAGGGGCGGTTTTTGCATAGCAAAACTCGGAATGCCGCCCCGAATTGTTACTATGAGCGGACGGTTAGTCCGTGAATAGTAATATTTCATTTCATAAGTTATTGAATAAAGTCTGGCCCATGTGGTATAATTTTATAAAAAGCAAGTGGTGACTGTGAAGGAACTGAACAGCTGCAGCAGCTGGATTCGCAGATGGGAGGTTCTGAACCATGAATTGCAGCAACGAGAGGAACTTTGGAAATGATAATAGCAAAGAATGACGAAGTAAAGCGGAGCAGGATATGGAGACTGGCAACGGCAGGTTCTTCCATCTTGATTATTATAATAGCAGTATATCTGCTGATGAAGATGTTTACGGCCAACCCTTTGGAAGGGAGCTGGGAGAGTGAGGATGGAGATCTTGTGATCAACGTAGGGGTAAACGGAACTTTATCTGTGAAAGCATATGATGTTTCTGAGGGAATGGATGTCAGTGTGAAGATGGAGTATACCCTGGACAAAGAGGAAAAGACGATCACGATCAAGGAGGACACGGCAGAGGTCATCAGGCAGGCGGACGCATCGGACGGGGCATATACAAGGGAGATGCTGGAGAATGCGCTTGCAAGAGTAGTGACAACTTTTGATTATAATATAGAAGGGAGAAGGCTGATTTTATCAGAGAGGGAATATGGCGAGCAGTTAACATTTACAAAAAAGTAAGGGCCTGTAGGGAAATAACCCCACAGGCATCTACTATTTTAAGAGGTGAAGAAGGATGTACAGAGATCATACGAGAAAGATAAGTATTGGAAATGTAACCATTGGGGGAGGCAGTGCGGTTGCGGTTCAGTCCATGACAAATACCCGGACCGAGGATATAGCAGGAACAGTTTCCCAGATTCTTGCACTGGAGCGCGCAGGATGTGAGATCATCCGCTGCGCGGTTCCGACCATGGAGGCGGCAGAAGCACTGGGGGAGATTAAGAAACAGATACACATCCCGCTTGTGGCGGACATTCATTTTGACTACAGACTTGCCATAGAGGCGATCCTGCACGGGGCAGACAAGATCCGGATTAACCCTGGGAATATCGGGGACGAGTCCCGTGTAAAGGCGGTTGTGGACAAGGCAAAGGAATTCCATGTGCCCATCCGTGTGGGTGTGAACAGCGGCTCTCTTGAGAAGCCCCTGATTGAAAAATACGGCAGGGTGACGGCAGAGGGTCTGGCAGAAAGCGCCCTGGATAAGGTACATATGATAGAAAGGCTTGGCTATGAGGAGCTGGTAGTAAGCATCAAATCCTCGGATGTACTTATGTGCGTCAGGGCTCACGAAGAGATTGCGAAGAAATGCCCCTATCCTCTCCATGTGGGTATCACGGAGGCAGGGACGCTCCTTGCAGGAAATATTAAGTCCTCCATCGGTCTTGGACTGATCCTCCATCAGGGAATCGGGGATACTATCCGTGTGTCCCTCACCGGGGATCCGGTGGAAGAGATTAAGTCTGCAAAGCTGATCCTCCGGACACTTGGGCTTAGAAAAGGGGGCATAGAAGTGGTATCCTGCCCTACCTGCGGGAGAACGAAGATTGATCTCATCGGCCTTGCGAACCAGGTGGAGGAGATGGTGGCAGATATTCCTCTTGATCTCAAAGTAGCTGTCATGGGCTGCGTAGTAAACGGGCCAGGGGAAGCGAAGGAAGCGGATATCGGCATTGCAGGCGGCATCGGCGAAGGACTTCTGATAAAAAAAGGAGAGGTCGTTAAGAAGGTAAAGGAAGAGGAACTACTGGAGACACTGAGACAGGAGTTGTTACACTGGAATGAATAGAACAGAGACAGGAAAATTATTTTTTGAAGTCTTTCCCACCCTGAAAGTGGAGGACGGACTTAAGGAGCTGTTTTCGGATGTACAGGTCATAAAGGTGGCAACGAATTCCATGCGTACCTTTCTTAAGGTGCACCTTAAGAGCAGCCATCTCATTCAGAAAAACCAGATCTATGAGATGGAGCACCTGATTAAGTTACAGCTCTTTCCAAGGAGCAGGCTGACCATTGAGATCCGGGAGTACTTCGAGCTGTCCGGGCAGTATACGCCGGAAAATATTATGACAGAATATTTTGAAAGCTTTCTTATTGAGTTAAATGCTAAAAGTGTGGTAGAGAGAAGCATGTTCCAGAATGCCCGGTATGCATTTGAGGAAGAGAATATTCTGTGCCTGCAGCTTACAGATACCATTGTCGCCCAGGGAAAGAAAGAGTCCATGGCATCCTATTTAGCGGACGTGTACGAGAACCGGTTTGGTACGCCCATTGAGGTGCGCATCCTTTACAGGGAGGCGAAGGAGAGCAGGCTTAAGTATAATGACATGAAGCTTAAGCAGGAGGTAGACTCCATTCTCTCCCAGGCGGCTTCTATTAAGAAAAAGCAGGCGGAAGCATCTGTGAAGGCTGAGGGAAAGAAAAAGGAGTCCGGGGAGAGAAGAGCTTTTGCCCCGAGAAGTAAAGGGCCTGATGCAGACGGCCTGGTCTACGGGCGTCCTTTTGAGGATGAGGGAACGATAGAGCTTGTTCAGGTAGTCGGCGAGATGGGAGAGATCCTGTTCAGGGGCAAGGTGCTGAATGTTGAGACAAGAGAGATCCGTAATGAGAAGACGATTATCATATATTCCGTGACCGATTTTACAGACACCATTACAGTAAAGATGTTTGTAAGAAATGAACAGCTGCCGGATATACTCGGCGAGGTAAAGAGCGGAGCATTTTTAAAGATAAAGGGTGTTACTACCATTGATAAATACGACGGGGAGCTGACCATCGGCTCTGTATTCGGCATTAAGAAAATTCCTGATTTTACCGAGACAAGAAAGGATACAGCGCCGGAGAAGAGGGTAGAGCTTCACTGCCACACAAAGATGAGTGATATGGATGGCGTGTCCGAGGTGAGGGATATCGTAAAGCGGGCCCACGACTGGGGACATAAAGCTATCGCTATCACGGACCACGGAGTGGTACAGTCCTTCCCGGATGCAAATCACTACATTGAGACCCTGGATAAGGACGACCCCTTTAAGGTGATTTACGGTGTGGAGGGCTATCTGGTGGATGACCTTCAGGATGTGGCAGTAAACGGGAAGGGACAATCCCTTGAGGGAACCTATGTTGTTTTTGACCTGGAGACAACCGGGTTCAGCCCGATCAAGGATAAGATAATTGAGATCGGGGCTGTTAAGGTGGAAAATGGTGTGATCAGGGATCATTACAGCACCTTTGTAAATCCCGGGGTGCCGATTCCGTTTCAGATTACCCAGCTTACCAGTATTACAGATCAGATGGTTATGGGTTCGCCGGATATTGAGACAGTGCTTCCAGAGTTTCTTGAGTTTGTGGGGGACGCGGTGCTGGTGGCGCACAATGCGTCCTTTGATGTGGGATTCATTGAGCAGAACTGCCGTTATCAGGACATTGAGCCTGACTTTACTTCAGTGGATACAGTTGCTTTGGCGAGAATTCTTCTGCCCACACTTTCGAAGTTTAAGCTGAATGTGGTGGCAAAGGCCCTTAATATTTCCCAGGAGCATCATCACCGCGCAGTGGACGATGCAAGAGTGACGGCAGAGATCTTCGTGAAGTTTATTCAGATGCTTCATGATATGGACATTTACGACCTGGAGAAGCTGAACCAGTACAGCGCCCACAATGTGGAGGCAGTAAAGAAGCTTCCCACCTATCATGTGATTATACTTGCAAAAAATAATACGGGGAGAGTGAACCTCTATACCCTGATATCCAAGTCCCACCTTACTTATTATGCCAGGAGGCCCCGGATTCCAAAAAGTGAGCTGTCAAAGCACCGGGAGGGGCTTCTGGTAGGCAGTGCCTGCGAGGCGGGAGAGCTGTACCAGGCGATTCTGAATGAGAAGTCTGATGAACGGATTGCAAAGATTGTAAATTATTATGATTACCTGGAGCTCCAACCGGTAGGAAACAACAAGTTTATGATTGAAAGCCCCAAAATTACCAGGGTGAACAGCACCAGGGACATCCAGAATATCAACCGGCAGATCATTAAGCTGGGGGAGAGGTTCAATAAGCCGGTAGTGGCTACATGCGACGTGCATTTTCTTGACCCGGAGGATGAGGTATACCGCAGGATTATTATGACCGGAAAGGGATTTAACGATGCGGACAGCCAGGCGCCTCTTTACCTTCATACAACAGAGGAGATGCTTTCTGAATTTGAGTACCTGGGCTCTGCAAAGGCAAGGGAGATTGTAATAGAAAATCCTGGTAAAATCGCGGATATGATTGAGAAAATCTCTCCGGTGCGCCCGGATAAATGCCCGCCTGTCATACCGGATTCCGATAAGGACCTGAAAAAGATCTGCTACGACAAGGCACATTCCATGTATGGAGATCCCCTGCCGGAGATTGTAACGGAACGGCTGGAGCGTGAGCTGAACTCAATTATTTCCAACGGTTTTGCAGTTATGTACATCATTGCCCAAAAGCTGGTATGGAAATCAAATGAGGACGGATATCTGGTCGGCTCCCGGGGTTCCGTAGGTTCCTCCTTTGTGGCGACCATGGCGGGAATCACGGAGGTAAATCCTCTAAGCCCCCATTATTACTGTAAGAAATGCCATTACAGTGATTTTACCTCAGAGGAGGTAAAGGCCTTTGCAGGCGGCTGCGGGTGGGATATGCCGGATAAGCTGTGCCCGGTCTGCGGCGAGCCCCTGGTAAAGGACGGGTTCGACATCCCCTTTGAGACGTTCCTTGGATTTAAGGGGAATAAGGAGCCGGATATTGATCTGAACTTTTCAGGTGATTATCAGAGCAATGCCCATAAGTATACGGAGGTCATCTTCGGGGAAGGGCAGACCTTCCGTGCCGGAACCATTGGAACACTGGCGGATAAGACGGCGTTCGGGTATGTGAAAAATTATTTTGAAGAGCGCGGACACAGAAAGAGAAAATGCGAGATTGACCGTATTGTACAGGGATGTACCGGTATACGCAGGAGCACCGGACAGCACCCGGGAGGAATCATCGTGCTTCCCCACGGGGAGAACATCAATTCCTTTACCCCTGTGCAGCATCCGGCAAATGATATGAATACGGATATTATTACTACACATTTTGACTACCACTCTATTGACCACAACCTGCTAAAGCTTGATATCCTTGGCCATGATGATCCGACCATGATTAAGTCTCTGGAGGCATATATCAGCTCGCCTGCCATGGAAAATGAATATAATGAGACAGATAATCCCTTCGTGGCAACGAATATTCCGCTGGACGACAGGGGGGTTATGTCCCTGTTTCACGATACGTCAGCCCTTGGAATTACGCCGGATGATATTGGCGGCTGCCCGGTAGGCTGCCTGGGAATCCCGGAGTTCGGGACAGACTTCGTCATTCAGATGGTGGTGGATACGAAGCCCCAGACCTTATCCGACCTGATCAGGATCTCTGGTCTGTCCCACGGTACGGACGTGTGGCTTAACAATGCCCAGGAGCTTATTAAGAGTGGAAAGGCAACGATTTCTACTGCTATATGCACCAGAGATGATATTATGACATATCTTATAAATAAAGGGATGGATAGTGAAGAGTCCTTCACTATCATGGAGCGTGTCCGCAAGGGTACGGTCGCAAAGGGAAAATGTAAGGAGTGGCCCCAGTTTAAGGAGGATATGAAGGCAAACGGCATACCGGACTGGTATATCTGGTCCTGCGAGAAGATTAAGTATATGTTCCCTAAGGCCCATGCGGCGGCCTATGTTATGATGGCGTACCGGATTGCCTACTGCAAGATTCATTTTCCACTTGCTTATTATGCGTCTTATTTTGGAATCCGCGCGGATGCATTTTCCTATGAGATCATGTGCCAGGGAAAGGAAAGCCTGCAGCAGCGTATGGATGACTACAACAGGCGTTCCGACTCCTTAAGCAAGAAGGAGCAGGATACTATGAAGGACATGCGGATCGTCCAGGAAATGTATGCCCGGGGATTCGAGTTCCTGCCTATTGACATTTACCGCGCCAAGGCGTCAAAATTCTGTATCATAGACGGAAAACTCATGCCCCCCTTTACTAGTATTGACGGAATGGGCGAGAAGGCGGCGGAGGCGGTGGAAGAAGCCGCAAAAGACGGACCGTACCTGTCGAAGGATGATTTTAGGCAGCGGACGAAGGCAAGTCAGACTGTGATTGACAGTATGGGCGAGCTGGGGCTCCTCGGAGACCTGCCTGAATCAAACCAGCTTTCGCTGTTTGACTTATAGATATAGTCTGCGGACGTGACGCTGTGAGCCTGGCGGTGGTTTTATCTGTACGGGTTGAATGATTCGGGTTATTTCTTTAGAATTGAGGTGTCTGATTTTGAAAAAGAAGTATATGGGGATCGTGTATATTGTCCTGTCAGCATTTTGCTTTGCCCTGATGAATATGTTTGTTCATATGGCGGGCGATCTGCCATCCGTGCAGAAGAGCTTTTTCAGGAACTTTGTGGCAGCCATCTTTGCCTGCATCCTTCTTGTAAAAGAAGGATGCTCCTTTTGCTGTAAGAGAGAAAATCTGAGATACCTGATTCTGCGTGCATCATTCGGGACAATCGGGATTCTGTGTAATTTTTATGCAGTGGATCATCTTGTGCTTGCGGATGCTTCCATGCTAAATAAGATGTCGCCGTTTTTTGCCGTACTGTTCAGCCTGATTATTCTCAGGGAGAGGGTGACAGCAGTGCAGGCGCTGATTGTGGCTGGAGCTTTTGCGGGAAGCATGTTTGTGGTGAAACCCACATTTGCCAATATGGATCTGTTCCCGTCGCTTCTAGGGCTTTTGGGAGGTATCTGTGCGGGAGCGGCATATACCATGGTGAGAAAGCTTGGCGTCATGGGGGTGAAGGGAGCATATATTGTGTTCTTTTTCTCTGCGTTCTCCTGCCTGGTTACCTTGCCGTGGCTTGTGTTTGATTATCACCCTATGAATGTTTCGCAGATTGTGATTCTGCTGCTTGCAGGCCTGTCGGCAGCAGGCGGGCAGTTTTCAATTACAGCAGCGTACTGCCATGCCCCGGCGCGGGAAATATCTGTGTACGACTATTCACAGATTATCTTTTCGGCGGGACTTGGATTTCTTGTCTTCGGACAAATTCCGGATCTGTTAAGCTGGCTCGGGTATGGGATTATCTGCGCCATGGCGGTAATTATGTTTTTCTATAACAACCATATGACAGATCAATTGTAAAAGCTCATTTTGCCGGATAAAATCTTATGGTTCGACAGTGATATATTCGATTTTCAGAGAACAAAAAAGGTTCCAAATTTAAGATGGAACCTTTTGTTTTACGCTTTTGATGCCCGAATTATAGTATGTTTATTTTTTTACTGAAATTTTTTTGCCAGCGCCTTTCGCCTGAAATATCTGCCTGTATGTACGCACCTTCGCCCCGGGCACCTGGAATGCACACGTCTTTTTGATTCCCTGGAACGCTTTTTTGCCAACTGTCTTTTTTGTCAGTTTTGTGGTTTTTAAAACCACCCTGCCAAGCTTTTTATTCCCATAAAAGACCTTTGTCCCAATGGAAGCAAGCTTCTTGGATTTAGACGAAAATGATGTCATTGCCGTACATCCCTGAAAAGAAGACGCACCGATTGCCGAAAGAAATTTTGATGTAATATTTACGGTCCGGACCGAGGTGCAGCCCCAGAACGCCTTACTGCCGATGACGGCTGCTGAAGGAAGCGTAACAGCCTTTTTCTTACTGCCAAGTTGTATGAGTTTTTTGCATTTGGCAAAGGCCCTGCTGTCAATCTCCCGGATATTGCTCCCTCCAGATATGGTTTTCAGGTTCTTGCATCCATAAAAAGCGCCGCTGCCAATCCGGGTTACATATCTGCCAATGGATATCCTGGTAATACGGGTATTATTTTGAAATGCATTCTTTGCAATCTGGGTTACTTTATAGATTCTGCCATTTACTGCTACCGTATCCGGAATAACGACGGATGATGCGCTGCTCCTGCTTGACTGGTACCGGACTGACGGATGCTCCGCAGATATATCCACGAACTGATAAATACCGTCCCCCGTTTCCAAAACATCCCCCAGATCCGGCGATTTCCCCTCTGTGCCATCTCCAGCGCCACTGCCCGTACCGCCTCCGGTATTTCCGCCGTCCTTTGGCGGTTCCAATTCGGTAAGCTTTGGAATCTCCTCCGTCCTTTGCCAGTTGCAGTGCATACAGGCATACGTCATAATCCCATTTTCTTCCATGGTGGGCTTCTGCGTCACAATCCCCGGCAAATATTCATGCCCATCCTTTTTCTCAATCGTATAAGTAATCGTTCCGCTTCCATATTGGAGACGGTCGTAATTGGTATCCCGCCTGGCATCGCCAACCTCAACCAGATAGATTTTCCCCGGCACAAGCTCCTCATTTATCTGAACAGGCCTGAAGTCCGATTCCATATCTAATAGACTGAAATGTCCATAAAGATTCCATCCCGTATCCGATCTTCCATAACAATCGTATGGTTTTATCCCGTCGGCTTTAAAGTAAGCATATACATATTCCTCTATATCAAACGTAAATTTCGCATATTCTGACAGTACCTCCTTGTCCCGCAGGACATAAATATAAGCAGACCGGTACTGTACCGTTATATTATTGGAATACGCCCGATCCAGGCTTTCCGTATCCCATTCCAGTTCGCAGCGTGCCATTCCAGTCCGGTTCGCGGTAAGTATGCCTTCCGCCGAAAGAGACAGTGCTCCTTTGTTATTTTCCCATCCTATTTTCCATGACGCATACTGTGATACATCAACCGCTTCCCCTTCCGGATTCTCTGGAGTATAATGCTTTGCCAGCACTGTTATCTGCTTTGTTTCCCCGGGAAACAGAATTACATTTCTCCCGCCGTTAGCGCTATTGGGAACCGTATAAAAGTCTGTTTTTAAAAAATAATCCCACCAATTAGTAAATGCAGTCTCCTTTTCTTGTCCTTTCCATCCATAACGCACGTCTGCCCTCATCATATATCCCCCTGCATCAGGGTTTCCGGCTCCCAGTTTTACCCACATAAAAGCGCCTTCTGTTTTTATGAGCTTAGCGGCAGAATCAGAATTATTCATCCGCAGTATCTCAACGTCAAGGCTGTCGCTGTTGATTTCAGCCCTATTCTCGTCAAAAAAATTAATCCTGAATTTATGCTCCGTCTCTGGAAGAAATGTCTGTGGCGATTCCGAACCGCAGGGGCATGACGCGTCATGCGTTATCATGCTGTTTACAATATTGATATCATGCGTATCGTCCGCTGCTGCCTGTTCCCCCACAAAAATCAGTGCCAGAGCAAGCCCTGCAAGTATACGTGCCATACATGCCATCATCTTTTTCATGCTCATATTCCAATCCTTTCCCTTTTAAAATTGTTAGGCGTTTGCGAAACGCTAGAACCCGTATAAATACGGGATTCTCTTTGTT